>CACEWU010000004.1 GCA_902563335.1 uncultured Prochlorococcus sp.
CTCAGCGTGGAACCAAGGTGGAGGAGACTTCCAAGAAAATCTTAAATCCGACTCTGATGTATTGGCACATTTAAACTCTGATCAAATCGCCAACTGCTTCAAAACTGAAATCCATGAAAGCAATCTAAATGTAATCTGGGATAGACTGCAAATATGAGGTCTATATGGAGCTTAACCTTAATGACTTCGATACCCTTATCTTATAACCTCGACAAAGGAAATGTTCTTTAAAGGTTTAATTGACTTTATGGGCCCTGCGAGTGGATAGATGCCAGAAGACATCGATCGGCTTGAACAAGACAGCATGGGTACAATTAATGTCCCTGCGAACGCTCTTTGGGGCGCACAAACACAAAGATCCCTTCAAAACTTCTCTATAGGGAAAGACCTAATTCCAATAGAATTAATTTACGCTTTAGCCAAAATCAAACAAGCCGCCGCAACTGTTAATAACAGATTAGGTGTTCTTGATAAAGAAAAGTATGAATTAATTTTCAACGCCGCACTAGAAATAACAAATGGACTTCATGACGATCAATTTCCCTTGAAGGTATGGCAAACAGGAAGCGGTACTCATACAAACATGAATCTCAACGAAGTCATCAGTAACCTTGCTTCAAAAGCAAGTAACAACCCTTTAGGTAGTCACAAACCAATCCATCCAAATGATCATGTTAATCGATCACAATCAACTAATGACACCTTCCCCGCTGCGATCCATATAGCTACTGTTGAAGGTATTACTAATAGACTTATTCCAGAGTTAAAGGAGCTTGTAAAAGCCTTTGCTCAAAAAAGCCATGATTGGAAAGAAATAATCAAAATTGGCAGAACACATCTTCAAGATGCTGTCCCAATAACCCTCGGACAGGAAGCTTCTGCTTGGAGAGATCAAATCTCAACCGCATTAGAACGAATCAATACTGCTCAAGAAGAATTGTGCTACCTACCTCTTGGAGGAACAGCTGTAGGTACAGGTATTAATGCACCACTTCACTTCGACAAAGAAATAGCCGCTGAACTTTCAGTAATCACTGGTTTACCCTTTACCTCTGCACCTAATAAGTTTGCCATCATGGCAAGCCATGATGGGTTAGTAAATGTAATGTCTCAATTAAAATTGCTGGCAGTAACACTACTAAAAGTAGTCAATGATCTAAGACTTCTATCTTGTGGCCCTAGAGCTGGCCTCGCAGAGCTTGAACTACCTGAGAATGAACCTGGTAGCTCAATAATGCCTGGCAAAGTCAATCCAACGCAATGTGAAGCCATGGCAATGGTCTGTACACAAGTAATGGGCTTGGATGTTGCAGTCACTATGGCCGGCAGTGGAGGACATCTCCAAATGAATGCTTATAAACCTCTAATTGGATTAAATGTTTTACACAGCATTGAATTATTACATGATGCTTGCCTAAATTTTAGGACAATATTAGTAGAAGGTATTAAACCAAACAAGAAAAACATTCAAAGGTTTCTCGAACAATCTCTAATGTTGGTTACTGCCTTAACTCCTGAAATCGGATATAAAAAGGCAAGCGAAATTGCCCAACATGCTCATTCAAAAAACATAAGTCTTCGTCAAGCTGCACTTGATTTGCATTACATAAATGAAGCTGACTTCGATCGCATAGTTGACCCCAAATCCATGACAGAGCCAAAATAAACCACTAGGTCTTCACAAGGAAAGAACTAATCAAATTACTCGTTGAGTAGCTGGGTTTAAATCTTTTGACTCCTCAGCAACTGCTTTCAGAAGATCATCCGCCTCACAAACAGGGAAACGATTAATCGCCTTTAATGCATCTCGAGCATTAGCTCGCAAGTGTTCGCTAATTACTTCGCAGTAAGGGATTTGTGCTAGTAGATCAACAGTTCGACGCATTACACGAACAACATCTCCCTCATCTAGAGATGTATTAGCAATTAAATCACTCCATTTAGATCCCCTGGCCCAAGCCTGTACCAAACCCATAAGATCTGGTTCCAACCAAGCTGGAACGACAACTTGTAATCTCTGCTGTGATCGCAACAACTCGCGACGAATTCCCGAAAGATCATTAAGTGCTTCTTCAGCTTTAGGTGATGGAAGAAAGCCACTCCAAAGATCAGGGCGATTAACCTCCGTACTAATTGCTTGAATTACAGATGCCAGTTCAGCAGGATGCAATTCATCTAAATGACCACTCATCAATGCCAACCCCAACCAAAGCTCGTTATCTCCACGTAATACAGCAACTGTTCTACCTATATCAGTAGGAACAAGTTCATCAAGGCAACCAAAATGTTGCAAGATCTCAATCAAAGATAAAAAGGTTTCCCAATGACGATTCGCTCGGTGATGAAGTAAATGCTGACGTTCCTTAATCTCAACCTCTAACTCTTCCATACGACGACGATGTTTTTTTAGTTTTTTACGATCACCCCAACGATGTGCCGGTTGCTGCTCTAGCTTTTCTTCCAAACTTCTCACCAGCTCCGCTTGAACTAATACCTCACCGGCCAAGTCATATTGAGGTGTTTTCATATCATGACGTTTCGCCATCAACACGACCTCTTCCGCTACTAACAAACTTGTCTCATCACCATGGCAAAGCTCACCAGCATTTTGCAGGTCAGGTTGCCTAAGAGCATCTACCTGCAAACAACTCAGTTCCGCATAAAGGCTAACGACTGAACGACAAGTAAGTAAAAGCCAAATATTTTGATCAGTAAGACAAAGGAGGAGGGGAAACTGGCCGGGCCCTGCCAACTTGGCAACTATCACGGCAGGTGTTACTGATTCATGAAGCTGTGGAGCTTTCAAGCTAACTAAAGTCCCAACACTTGCAAACTGCAGTGCCAAAGTGAGCTCATTAGCTAGCGTCTCTGCTGCTTGTTGCTGAAGGATACGTAATAAACGTCTTTCCTCACGTAGACGACCACGTTGTTTTTCATATTGTTCAAAATCTGCCCAAGGAACATCACCAGCTAAGCCCTGAAGCTGTCCTAACTGAACCCTTAACTGATCAAGTAAATCCTCTTCATCTACCAGATCCAAACTTGCAAGATAACGACCAAAACTTCTCTCTATGAGTTCTCTTGACTTCTCAAGGTCATACCTTTGCAAAAGATTGAGTACCATCCCATAGCTTGGAGTGAATTGACTAACCAATGGGTCAGCTGAACTAAGTGCTAACTGCCCAGCCTCCCGCACTCCTTCAAAACGGCTCTGAACTGTAACCACATAACCTTTTGAGTCTAAACCTCGGCGACCAGCTCTCCCAGCCATCTGGAGAAACTCACTCCCCATCAACGGTCTATGACCACAGTCTGTCCGTTTTGATAATGCCGAAATAACCGTGGTCCTAGCCGGCATGTTTATCCCTGCAGCCAAGGTTTCCGTTGCAAAAACAACTTTGACCAGTCCAAGTTGAAATAACTCCTCAACAAATTCTTTCCAAGCTGGAAGCACCCCTGCGTGATGTGCCGCTATTCCACGAAGTAAAGCATCAGTATGAATTCCATCACGGACAGCCTCTGGATTCTTAATAAGGTATCCATCAAGTTTCTGCTGAATAAGACGTTGTTGTTCAACATTCACAAGACAATACTGACCTAGATCCCGTACAGCCTTATCACAACCACGTCGGCTAAAAATAAAATAAATTGCAGGGAGCATATCCCTTCCCGCCATCTGAGAAACAACAAAATTGATTCGTGGCGGCTCAGGTTGAGGAGGTTTGGCTGAACGTCCTTTTCGCTTATGCCCCTTAGGCGCACGCCAAACCTTACAATTTGGATGAAGACCATTACGAGCTTCATTAAGCAAAGGATGCAAACCCTTTGCACTGCAAAAAGAAAAGTCCAGTGGAACTGGCCGAAAGTCGCTAAAAATTAACTGGGTAGGGCCATGAACCCTTTGTATCCAATCTGTTAACTGCCCTGCATTTGCAACCGTAGCTGAAAGTGCAACAAGTTGAACAGATGGTGGGCAATGAATAATCGACTCCTCCCAAACAGTTCCCCGTTGAGAATCATTCATATAGTGACACTCATCTAGAACTACGGTCTCGACCTCAGATAGAGGGTCTTCTTGTGCATCAACTTCCGCATACAACATGTTGCGGAAGATCTCAGTAGTCATGACCACAATCGAAGCTTCTCTATTGACACTGAGATCACCAGTCATCAAACCGACATTTTCTGGACCAAACCGCTCTCGAAAATCACGCAATTTTTGATTAGATAGGGCTTTTAAAGGTGTTGTATAAAAAACCTTTTGACGGTGCGCGATAGCCCTATAAATTGCGTACTCACCAATCAGGGTCTTACCAGAACCTGTGGGAGCAGTTACTACAACTGAATGACCTTGAATAAGAGCATCTATGGCCTTCAGTTGAAAATCATCCAATGAGAATGAAAAAATCCTTGCAGGATCCAACACATCATTAGAGGCGTCTCTTGATGTCGTGGCCCGCGCCGCTGAACTCATCAAACAAATCCTAATCAGCTCATAAGGTCATCTCAAGAAATATCTTCAGGCTGTAAAAGGTCTTTGAAAACTCAAGCAATTCAGGTTAAGGAAAAGTTCCCGAGGCAGCAGAATAGAAAGATGCAGAGCATACAGCCAAACAGACGCCGCAAGATACGTACCTGGAGCCTCGGCCAGCAGAATGCCACATTGCAATCAATCCCAATTAGAGATCAATCAATCAAATTCATTGATCTAGCTAGTAATGACTACCTAGGACTTCTCAGACATCCAAACTTAATTCAGGCAGCCCATGCTGCAATGTATTCCGACGGAGTAGGAGCAGGATCGTCTCGACTCATTACAGGAACTAGACCCATACATCAGGAGTTAGAAGAAGCATTAGCTGATTGGCTAGGACGTGAGCGTGTCCTACTTTTCCCTAGTGGATTTCAAGCAAACTTAGCTGCAGTAATTGCTCTTGCAGATAGACAGACAACTGTTTTCGCTGATCGATTAATTCATCACTCCCTCTTAATTGGAGTAAAAGCTAGTGGTGCAAAACTAAAACGCTTTGCTCACAACGATTTAATTGATTTAAAAAAGCGCCTTAAGCTCTGCAAAAATCAAACCTCAAAAAGCCCTTTAGTAATCACTGAAAGTCTTTTCAGCATGGAGGGTACAAGTCCAAAACTTAAAGAACTAACCGAACTGTGTGCACAGTTTGGAGCAAATCTTTTGGTTGATGAAGCACATGCTCTAGGTGTTCTGGGTGAAGAAGGACGCGGGCTTTGCTATGGATTAGACGCTCCAGTATCAATAATCAGTGGAACCTTCGGTAAAGCATTTGGCAGTGGCGGCGCCTTTTTAGCAAGTAATGCAATCCTTGGAGAACATTTACTACAAACAAGTGGAGCCTTTCGCTATACCACAGCACTTGCTCCACCCCTAACTGCAGCTGCACTGGCCGCCCTAAAATTAATTAAAGCCAACCCAAGCTGGGGAGCAGAGCTACAAGAGCATGCAAAAAATTGGAGAACTCAACTCGAATTAAATGGTTGGCAACGCCCTTTAGGCCATGGGCCCATTCTTCCCTTAGTTATAGGTAGTGACCATGAAGCCCTAGATTTACAAAATCATCTTGAAGATTCAGGCATTCTGAGCGTAGCCATCCGGCCGCCTACCGTTCCAGAAAAAACAGCAAGGCTAAGAATAGTTATCCGAAGAGGCCTCCCAAATGAGACCTTAAATGTTCTACTAAATGCATTGATAAGCAAATGAAGCAAATAATCGCCATGCATGGATGGAATGGCGATAGCAATATCTGGCATCACTGGAAAAATACTTTTCAGCACAAAGGATGGAGATGGCAGAGTGCTGAACGCGGATACGGAGAACTGTTACCAAAACATCCCAATTGGTATCTAGAAGAAGAAGCTAATTCAAATGAATGCCGCGCTTTGATCGCTCATTCGCTTGGTCCACACTTAATTGACCATAAAGTACTAGCCAAAGCAACAGATGTTGTTTTGCTATGCAGTTTCGGTCGTTTCATTACAAACGGGAGAGATAGTCGAAATCTCAAGACCGCTCTTCATGGCATGAAAAGCCGACTTGGGACTCCTCAACAACAAGCAATGCTTGATACTTTCATCACAAAAGCTCACTTCCCATCTACTCCAGATCCTTCGATTGAACGAACCAGACCAAATGGTGTCCACCTAAACGGGAGGAGAAGACTTAAGCATGACTTGGATTTATTAATCCAAACACAAGGAATCCCAAATGGAATTGCAAAAAATGCAAGGGTACTTGTCATTCAAGGAGAGAAAGACGCCATAATCAGTTCTTCAACTAGAGAATGCCTTCTCAAAGACCTCCAAAAACACCTTCGAAGACCCTTATCTCATTGGCTTATCCCTAATGCTGGTCATTGGCTTGTCATTCCAGAACTAATTAATGATGTTCACATTTGGCTGGACAACACACCATGAGCAAAAACTGGCCAGAACTTGTGCTGAATAATTTTGAAAAGGCCTCTACTAACTACAACAAATGCGCCGTCATTCAAAAAACTTTCGCTTCGAAGTTGGCAAAAGAATGTTCCAAAAAATCTATTCCGGCAGGAATTTGGGCAGACCTTGGAGCAGGAACTGGACTGCTGGCTGAAGCACTTGAAGAATTCAATCCAAATCAATCAGTTCTAAGGATCGACGGCAGTCCAGGGATGTTGGCTAATCGATTTCAAAAAGGAACCTCACAAGTCTGGGACCTCAATCAAGGGCTCCCACCAATGTCAGAAGCTCCAACTTTGCTCGCCTCAAATTTTGCACTGCATTGGTTAAACAATCCCACAGAAAGGATTCAAGAATGGTTCTCGGCATTAGCACCTAAAGGATGGCTTGCAATTGCAGTTCCTATCCAAGGAAGTTTTCCGGAATGGCAAGATGCCGCAAAGGAAGCTGGGGTTACATGCACAGCTTTGCCTTTGCCTTCCCAAACCTCTATTTTTAAAGTCCTAAATCCTTCTAAAATCAAATATCAAGAGGTTCATGTCTTCTGCCAACAAGAAGAAAAAGTAATTTCTCTTTTAAAGCCAATCATTAATGCTGGAGCAAATGCCAGTCCCAAGCAGAATCTTAATGTCGGGCAAATGCGAAGCTTATTTAAAGCTTGGCCTCGATCTCCGAAAGGAATTGGTGTAAATCTCACCTGGCTAGTCCAACTGCTCTTAGTGCACAAATGAACACTAAACAAACTGGTCTGATAGTCTGTGGTACAGATACAAATGTGGGCAAAACAGTTGTTAGTGCCTTAATTGTTCAAGGCTTAAATGCAATCTATTGGAAGCCTATACAAAGTGGTTTAGAGGAAGGTGGTGATACAGGCCGAGTCTGTGCACTTTTAAAGCTTGCTAGAAATCGTTGGCTACCAGAGGCCTACAAATTCAGATCTCCAGTTTCTCCTCACTGGGCAGCGGAAAAAGAGAATGCACATGTAGAACAATCTCGATTAAGACTTCCTTTAGTAGAAGGACCACTAATTGTAGAAACGGCAGGAGGGCTAATGGTTCCACTAAATCGCAAGTTGCTGCAAATAGACCAAATAAAGCAATGGTCTCTACCAGTAGTCATAGTAGCCCGTACTGAACTAGGAACTCTTAATCACACCTTGCTAAGTATTGAAGCTTTGAGACATAGACAAATCCCAATTCTAGGTCTTTTACTTAATGGTCCAGATCACTCTGACAATCCTAAAACTCTCAAACAAATAGGAAATATTCCTTTAATAGGCCATTTACCTCGTTTGGAGAGGTTATCAGCAGACACCCTTGCGAACCAATGGCAAAGTCAAAATCTTGGTCCCATCTTCAAACAACTCATGCACTCAACCAATGGATGATTCTTTCCATAAGGATTCAAATATGCAATCAAGCGAGTGGCACCCACACATTTGGCCTCCTTTTACACAAATTAAATCTGCAACGCCACCACAGCGGATTACTAGAGGACAAGGAGCCCTACTAGAAATTGACGGCGCACCTCCATTAATTGATGCAATCAGCAGCTGGTGGGTCACTCTTCATGGTCATGCAAATCCATACATCGCATCAGCAATTTCATTGCAAGCACAAGAACTCGAGCAAGTTATTTTTGCCGATTTTATTCATCCTCAAGCCGAGCGCCTAGCCCAAAGACTCTGCAAAAAAACTGGTCTTCAACGCTTGTTCTTCTCAGACAACGGCTCAACAGCAGTTGAGGTGGCTTTAAAGATTGCCTACCAAAGATGGCAAAACATCAATGAGCCCAGAAATCAAATAATTGCATTTGAAGGGGCCTACCACGGAGACACCTTCGGTGCCATGGCCTTAGGAGAACGCAACCTATTCAATGCACCATTTGAAAGAATGCTTTTCCCAGTGGCTAGGTTGCCATGGCCTGCAACATGGTGGGGAGATGATGAAGTAGAAAGTCGCGAAAATAAAGTCTTGGCAGGCTTAGCGAACTTACTAGAAACAGCTACTGCCGCAGTAATCCTCGAACCCCTGCTCCAAGGAGCAGGAGGTATGTCTATAGTCCGACCTGAATTCCTACAGGCCATAGAAAAGCTAGTTCTGCAAGCTGGAGCGTTACTAATAACTGATGAAGTCCTAACTGGCTTTGGAAGAACTGGCTCGTTATTTTCTTTCCAAAAATCTGGAATCAAGCCTGACCTAATAGCTCTTTCAAAAGGCCTAACAGGTGGATTTCTCCCAATGGGAGTAACTATGGCAAAAGAAGAAATCTTCCAGACATTTGTAGGCGAAGACCCAAGCCTAACTCTTTGGCATGGCCATAGTTTTACTGCCAATCCTTTGGGCTGTGCAGCAGCAAATGCCAGCTTAGATCTTCTAGAAGAAAGTCCTAATTTGTACAGAACCTTTGAGTCACGTCATCAACCTTACCTAGAAGAGTTAGCAAAAAACCCAAAAGTGAAAAGGCCAAGACTATTAGGAACTATTGCCGCCTTTGATATTGAAGTTGAAGGAGCAAAAGGGTATCTCAATGTTGCTGGCAAAACCTTACAGAAGCATTGCATCTCTCATGGTGTATTCCTAAGGCCATTAGGGAATGTGGTTTATCTTTTACCACCACTATGTATTAGTAATTTAGAGTTAGAGCAATGCTATTTAGCGATCGAGTCTGGGTTACAAGATCTCTAACTTCTAATTCACTAAGAAGAGTTTTTGGCGATATTTTTCAAATAGTTTTCTTTAAAAAGATATAATATGAAGTTGGTTAATTGTTTGTTCAATAACCAACCAACTTGGTGATACATGAAACTCTCTACCGTGAGAAATAGCTATTCCTAATCCCAAAGCCAAGCTAAAAATAAAAGCAATTCCTAACAATAGAAGTGAAAATAACTCACCTCCAGAAAATGGTCGACGAAATTCAACGAATCTAGATTCCTCAGTGGTTAAATTAAAATTATTTTCATGTCTTTCAGATGAAAGGTTAGCTTGATATTCATTTACAGAAAGGCTCGCATCATAAGCATCTCTTTTTAAAGGGTCTATAAGAAATTCATAAGCTTCGCAAACTTCTTGAAACCCAATAGAAGCCTCCTCCTCAGGGAGAGAAGTCGTATCTGGATGAAGAGCCTTGCTCAAATGCCTAAATGCCTTCCTAAGGGCATGTGCATCGGCTGACTGCGGAACACCCAGAATCTCGTAATAGCTCCGAGAAGAACTCAAATTGCTAGAAAATAGTACTCATATGGAAGATCTCAAAACTAAAGTTTAATGAAGACATCCTAGAGGACTAGAAAAATTCAAATGTCATTACTTCCCAATCTCTATAACAATTCCGACTCACCACTTTGGAAGAAAATAGAGTGGAAGCCATCTTCTAAGCAATTAAAGCAATTTTTAGATCTCCAAAAAATACTTACCAAATTAAACTCTCAAGTCAACTTAACTCGTCTCATCAAAGATGAGGACTACTGGATAAATCAAGTTTTTGACAGCCTTTGGCCACTCAAAAAAGAATTACGAGACTCTTCGACTCCTCTTAATTGCATTGACGTTGGTACGGGCTGTGGCTTTCCAGGATTAGCCGTGGCAATAGCACTACCAAAAGCAAAAATCACTCTTGTAGATGCGATTAGTCGAAAAACCAACGCGATCCAACAAATTGTCAACCAACTAGGATTATCAACACGTATCAATGTGCGAACTGAACGAATTGAACAGACCGGACATAATCCCTCCTTTAGAAGTAATTTTGACTTGGCTATAGCAAGAGCGGTTGGCTCAGCCCCAGTTCTTGCCGAATATTTGATCCCGCTAATCAATTACCAAGGTAACGCTCTGCTTTATAGAGGGAAGTGGAACAATTCTAATGAAGCAGAGTTAAGACAAGCTCTAAGGTCATTAAATGCAGAAATAAACATGATTGAAGCTTTTGAATTACCTTTTAATCGGGGAATAAGACACCAGATCAGACTTAAGTCGATAGATTTATGCCCTAAAAACTATCCAAGGGCTATTGGAATAGCCACAAAAAGACCTTTAGGCCTTAAAAATTCGCCAGCCTCTGAATAGTTCCACCTCCAACTCGACTTCTTAACTTGCGCAATAAGTCCGGGATTTGATCAGACCATGGACTATGAGAAAGGACCTTTTTCAAGTCCTCTTCATTAACTCCATTGTCTAAACAATCAGCATTAGCTCCAGGGAACCAATGACCACCATTACCTAAAAGGCTATAACGTGCTTTTACGTAACTCTCCATTTCCCAAGCCTCTAAAAGATTATAGAGCCAAAGCAATACAGGAATATTGATTTGCCCTGGTGTTTCTTGCCAGCGTGGCAAAGAAATCCACCAACTAGTAAACCAACTTTCACCTAGTACAGCAATTGCTTGATCGTTCAATTTCCGCTCAATAGCTGGTACAAATTCATTACTTCTACTTAACAAGTCTATTGCCTGAAGATGTAGATCAAGTGCCTGAGGATTTGATGGACCAACACTAATTGTATGGACTCGTTTATCGCTTAGACAAAAAAGGTCATTAAAGATAATAGGGTGTAATGGGGCACATAAATCTAAGAGTTTTGAAGATGGTGAATGTAAATGGCCACCCTTATCTGTTGGGCTTATAATAAATACTCCCAGGTCAAGCTTTTTTGCTAGTTCTAAGGCAGATTCGTTTTGTTGGTTAATAAAATACCAATGAAGGTTAACATAATCAAATTGGTTACTCTGCATAGCATGAATAATCAATTCAGTTGGAGCATGAGTAGAGAAACCAACATGACCTATGAGTCCATTCTTCTGCCAACGACGAACAACTTCTAAACAACCACCCGCACAAAGTGTCTGCTCCAAATGTATTGGGAGATTTATTCCATGTATTGCCAAGAGGTCTAATCTTTCACATCTAAGTCTTTTAAAACTCAGCTCTAACTCAGCTTCAAAAACATTGGCATCTTCATGAGGAGGAATTTTTGTCTGTAGCAATCTTTTTGGATTGGGACAGTTTTTCAAAGCAAGTCCAATCTGTCTTTCAGAACTCCCGTAATGCCTTGCTGTCTCTAAATGGTTAAAACCTAAATGAACACCTTTTCGAAGGATATGTTCTAAATTTTCCTGACTTTCACTACTTATCTGACTTTCATTGACATCATTCCAACTTTGCTGAAACCGCATCCCACCCATAGATAGAACAGGCATCTGCAGACCTGTTCGTCCAAAACGCCTAGTAGGTAATTGAGCTCTCTGAGAAGGATTTTTTCTCAACTCTTACGAGGCTTTAATCGTTTAGAAAGTTTAGGCAACATGCCCAAAGACTGAAAATCCAAAGCTGCAAGTTTGGCCCTTAATTGTTCTAATTCCTCAAAAGGAACCCAATGAATACAGTCAACAGGACAGGTATCTATTGCTTCCTGAATAATCTCCGTTCTATCACCATCTTGCCTAATAGCCCTTGATCTCCCAAAAGTCTGCTCAATAACAAATGTATTCGAGGCAACGTTACTGCAATAACGACAACCTATACAAGTTGCCTCATCTACCCAAACAGCCTTTTCTCTTAATTGCCCACCTAATCTTGGTTCTTTGCCAGAAACAACATAACCAACTTTAGATTTGGTTTTAAAGGCTAAGGAAGGATCAATACTGCTCAATGGCCTCAATCAATTAGGAATCCCAACGAGTCACAACCAATTCGATAGAGCCATCTACATTATTGGTCTGCTCAGCGACCTCAAATCCTTCTTTAATTGTCGCTGAAAGAACTGTATTTAACGCGTAGCGCTGTGTGACTTGAGACAAAAATCGTTCAACAGGGATCTTTTGGCTCCAAAGATCTAGATCAGTAACCAATTCATATGTTTTGGTCGCTGAGTTCCATCTAAAACCAATATCACCTCCTTGAGGCATTGTTACAGTCATTTCAGCTTTAACAGTCTGCCCTCGGTAGCCACGAACTAAGTTCTCTCCTTCTTGAGCTACGTAACCAAGGTCTTGCAGAGCCTGAACAAGAGGCTTTCTCTTGCGGAGCTGAGTTTTTACCGTGCTGAAATGTGACATCAGTTTATTTCCAAAGGAATTGGTTGAATCTGACTTTGAGAACTCTCATAAGCCTCGGCCTTTAGCTCTCGTTTATGAACCACTCCCAAATCTTCTTCAAGAAGCTTTGTGAGCAGCTCACAATCCTTACCAACGACACCCTCAACAGTCTCTTCAACGAGACCGTCCTGTCGAATCCTGAACCGGAGAGTGCGTTGAGGCATCCATCTGGAGTAGGAGGTAACTGATGTTATAGAAAGACACAGCCAAAATAGTGACAGTTGTTACAAGGAGATGTTTATAAAGCTAACTTCAGGGCAACAATCCCTCATTAATCAAGGACTGCACTTGAGAATGAGCGATTGGATCATCAAGCTGTTCCAATGCCACACGAGCTTCATAGCGCACCGAGGGTTCCGGATCATTTAACAAAACACTTACAAAAACTTCGACTAATTGATTCCTTCGTATCTCTTCCAATCTCTTGTAAAGACGACCTAAAGACCAAATGCAATTACTTCTCACTACAGGTTCACTATCAATTTGCAAACTGATCAAGAGCTGATTAGCTGCTGTCTCTGCCTTGTCAAGAGAAATGGCTCCTGCTTCAGCAAGGGAGCCTGAAGCCCATAATCGCACCGCTGCTACATCATTTTTTAAAGCATTAATGAGGGGATCTAAAACAGGCGCATCCGCATAATTTCCAAGACTCCAAGCAGTTGCCTTTCGCACATAAGCATTGCTGTCCGTTCGCAAAATCCGAAGAAGAATATCCACTGCACGAGGGCAGGGGTTCCGTCCTAATGCATATACAGCGCTCATTCGCTCCACTGGACAAGGCTCTTGCAAAAGGGGAACAAGCAAAGGGAGCGCCCTCTGATCTCTGTGCTCACAAAAGACCCTCAAACCTTGCAAACGTTCCTCATGGCCTTGCTTAAGCCACTTAAGGCCTGCTTCACACTCACGAGCAGCATTCAACTCATCAGAGTCAAAGCCTTCAAGGTCAATTTCATCTAAAGGATCACCATCAAGCTCAGCGGCAAGCTCCTTTGCAAGCACATCAGGATCTATGGCTAACTTCGCCAGACTCTCATCGTTAAAAAGGCCTGATGCATCATTCATGCAATGATCGTAGAGGCACCTCGGCGAACTTCAATTCATTGAAGCTGGTGCAAGCATGTCACCAGGGAGCCAGATGCGGGCACTTACTGCAAAAAAAGCCACTCCAAATAGAGCAACTATCAATATTGGCAAAAGAGTAGTTCGGAAAAAGCTCAACTTTCAAATTTAATTTGATCCATTCTGCTCACATCTTTAGAAGTCAACAATCAATGTTTCAAGATTAAATTGGTAGGCCACTTTTTTCTGATTGCCACAAAGGAACCTACTGCAACCAACAAACCAATCCAACCTCCACGCTCCTGGTGTAAAAGAAAAGCCCCGCAACCTAGTAATCCTCCATACAAAATACCTGTACTAAGCAAAAACCGAATAATCAAGCTTTCTAAAGAATCAACTGCTTTAACTCCAAAAGTATTGCGCAACAGTCGCCAACCTGGTCCTGGAGGTCGAACCTTGCGAACAAACCGCTCTAAAACCTCTTTTGATTCAGGAGGAGTCAATACCAAAACTATCAACCACACAACCGCCGTAAACAATGTAGTTATGATTAATCTTTGCCCATAATCATCGACCCGCAGGATTGGCGAAAGAGAAGTTGTTATACCGACAACGAATCCACAAACCATTGCAGCCAATTCAGCCGCAGCATTAATTCGCCACCAAAACCACCTCAACACAAGAACAACACCAGGCCCAGTACCTATAGCTATAGCCAGACGAAATACTGAACCAATACTGTCACTAACAAGAGCAGTAAAAACTCCTAATACCATCAACATGAAGCTGGTCAACTGAGCGACTAGGAGTAATTCACGAGGGCCCGCTGAAGCCCTCAAGAATCTCTGATATAAGTCATGCGTTAAATAACCAGCTCCCCAATTAACACAGGTGCTAACAGTACTCATAAAAGCTGCCACTAAGGAGACAACCACAAGGCCTAATGCCACTGGTGGAAGATATCTAACTGCAAGCATTGGATAACTAAGTTCCCAATCTGCTTGAGCTGGCAGCAACACAATTGCTGACAATGCAACCAACACCCACAACCAACTCCTCAAGAGATAATTCACTACAAGAAAAACCCAACTTGCCAACTCTGCCTGTCGCTCATCACGTGTTGCCAACATTCTTTGAATAAATTCTCCACCTCCATCACTACGGCGAAAACTCCACCATTGCAAAGAAAGGAATGCAGTAAAGCTTGCAATGCTGATTCCTGCACCACTAATCCACTCAACTCTGGATTCATTCCAGCGCCAGGGGAAAAGGGAAAGAAGTTCTGGACGTCCAATCTCATGAAGCCTCGCCAACAATTCGGTCATCCCTCCAGCAGCTCTAACCGAGACAATCGCAACAGCGAGTGCACCAATCAGTGCTAATCCCAACTGCACTAAGTCAGTGATTACAACCGCCCACAGACCACCAACCACGGTGTAGGCCACCACAAGAACAGCAACTACTGCAAGCAAGAGCATAGTGTCAGTGATATTCCCAACGATGACGTGTCCATCAACAATGCCTAATGCCTCAGCAACCTTTCGCATTGCCAGGAAGGCATAACCAATGCCAATACAGTTGACTGGAATTGCAAGTAAAAAAGCCTTTACTCCTCTTAACCATGCCGCAATCCTTCCTCCATAGCGCAATTCAGTAAAAGCAGCATCTGTCAACACACCAGTTCTTCTCCACATTGGAGCAAAAACAACCGCCATAGCGATATGAGCAAGACCAAAACTCCACCATTCCCAATTCCCCGCAAGCCCACGAGTAGCAACTAATCCAGCAACATATAGAGGTGTATCAATTGAAAATGTAGTAGCAGCCATTGATGCACCTGCGACCCAACCACTCAACCCCCTCCCCGCAACAAAATAATCAACCTGAGTTTGATTCCTTGTAGATAAAAGCACCCCAATCAGAAGAGTACCTATCAGATAGATGAAAAGTATTAGCCAATCAATCGCGACCATGACTAACTAGGAGTAATTTCCGTCTTATAAAATTCAAACATCTTTAGAAAAAAAATCATATTGCCTCCTTAATTGCCCACAAGCAGCATTTTCATCTAAGCCTCTACTTGCGCGAATACTGACTGCGATACCTCTATCCACCAAAACAGATCGAAAACGCTTTATTTGTCCTATGTTTGGTCGTTTGAAGTCCTCATCTGCTATTGGATTGTAAGCAATTAAATTGACATGACTCTGGAAGCCTCCAACAAGACAAGCAAGTTCTTCAGCATGCTCTTCATGATCATTCAAGCCTCCCAAAAGTATGTACTCAAAACTCACACGTCTTGAAGTAATAGCAACAAAATGGCGGCAATCCTCTAATAAGGTCTTCAGATGATAGTTTTTGGCAGTAGGGATCAAAGTTTCCCTCAACTTCTGATTAGGAGCATGAAGGCTTACTGCAAGCGTGAATTGAACACGTCCGAGTCGTTTTAGCGCAAGTTCGGCAAGTTGAGGGAGAGTATTCGCTACCCCAACAGTACTGACAGTAATCCGACGTTGGCCTATACCCAAATCAGAATTAATGCAAGCTATGGCTGACAACACTGCTTCACTATTTAGCAGAGGCTCACCCATTCCCATAAAGACAACATGAGATGGACGCCTTGCCATGGCAGCACGCACACTTAAAACTTGATCAACGATCTCATGAGTGGAAAGTGAACGCTGGAATCCTTCCTTCCCCGTTGCACAAAAACGACATGCCATCGAACACCCAATCTGACTTGAAACACAAACGGTTAATCGATTCTTAGTAGGAATACCAACTGCTTCAATATTTTCCCCATCAGTTGTGGCGAGCAACAACTTGGTCGTCGAATCCAAAGCAACATGACGCCTAATCTCATTTAATCGACCAACAACCACCCCTTTTTGTTTCAACGAATCTCGCCATAACCGAGGCAATACAGATATGGAATCTAAATCCTTGGAACCTTTGCGATAAACCCAATCATGTAATTGACGTCCACGAAAGGCAGGTTGTCCCTGATCAACTGCCCATTTCTCAAGTTCCTTTTCGTTCAAACCAAGCAACACAAAAGTACCGCCTGGAAAGGGCAAATTACTCACCAGTTCAAAACACCATGTCCCAAATTATTTTCCAGAATCATCAACGCAATAAAACCGATCATTGCAAGGCGACCATTCAACCTTTCAATATGTTTATGGAATCCATAACGAGGTAAGCGTCGCTCAGGAACAATTTTCGGTTCAAGCATTTAATTTAACCTCAGTTAATAAGTTGAATACTAATTTAAGAAAAAGATCATCTAAGAGAACTATTTTACTTACTCATCTGAAAGAAGGCCCTCTTCTTGAAGCCCTTCAAGCGCAGCAGGGTCAGGTAATTGTTCTTCCTGAAGATCATTCTCCCCACTAGGGCGAACAAAAGCAGCAAAACTACTTGCAGTTGCATCTATACCATGTCGACTTCTAGTTGCCTCAAGATCCTCATCACTTGGGTCATCTAGTACTGCGGTAGAGCTAGCAGCACGAGATGCAGGCATCTCTACAGTGTAATCAGGACGTAAATTCTGCATGCGTCGATAACCTGCAGGATCCTCAGCCAATATGTCTGGGTGTGGGCCAGCCTCTGCGCGCAACTCTTCTACAAAGCCACTAAAGCCAGTACCAGCAGGAATAAGACGTCCAATAATCACATTTTCCTTAAGTCCCCGAAGCCAATCACTCTTACCCTCGATTGCAGCTTCAGTAAGAACTCGTGTAGTTTCCTGGAATGAAGCTGCAGATATAAAGCTATCAGTATTAAGGGATGCTTTAGTAATTCCAAGAAGCACTGGTGTGAATTCAGCTGGGGCCCCACCTGTAATTGACATCGCCTGATTAGTGTCCTCAACTTGCCGAAGTTCAATTAACTCTCCAGGTAACAGAGTCGTATCACCAGCATCTTCAACACGGACCTTACTAGTCATCTGACGAACAATCACCTCAATATGCTTATCGTCAATTGAAACGCCCTGTGACTTGTAGACATTTTGAACCTCAGTTACCAAACGGTGCTGAAGCTTCGCAATTGCTTCCTGAGCAGCTTCCATTAAAGGCTTTCGATCGCGTAAGTCAGAGAAAAAGCAATCAAGCAACTCATGAGGATTTACAGGTCCATCAGTAAGAAACTCACCAGCAGAAACTTGCTGTGAATTACTCACCATTACGTTCCTACCAAGAAGAATTGGATACTCAGTGATTGAGTCATCAGACTCGATAACTGTGACTGTAATTGACTCATCATCTTCTTCTTGCTTAATATCAACAACTCCTGGTTTCTTGCAGAGAACAGCCGAATCACGAGGCCGCCTAGCTTCTAATAACTCTTCAATTCTAGGTAAACCCTGAACAATGTCTCCAGTTTTTTGACGTTCAAAAACCAACAACGCCAAACCATCACCACGTTGCACCAAATCACCATCCCTCACATGCAAAACTGAGTCAGGTGAAACCATATATGGCCTACCCAGGCGAAGAGTTACCCCTTGAGCATCAACAGTTTCAATCTCGCCACAGCAATTAACTGGCTCTCCTTCGGCGATCAAATCGCCATCTACTACTCTTTGCCCTACTTTTACCAAGGGAGCACCTTTCGTCTTGATGATAGTTGTGTCTTCCTGCCTCTCTACAATTAGACGTCTAACAGGATCAACTCCTTGAACTTCAGGTAACTGAGCAATACCAGCCTGCTTGCACAGAATTTGGGTCGTAGCAACTACATCACCAGCCTTCACAGCCTGACTGTCCTCAACTTGCAACTCGGTATGAGTGGAACCATGACTGGAATCGGAAATTGTATCTCTGCGAACCAAAATGCTCTCCAGGATCACTAAACGAAGTCTCTCAATAGTCTTAGCTCGTTTATCCCGAACAGCTTCAACATCTACTGTCATCTGTGGGGTTGTTTCAAATGTCTCCAAGCCCAATTGAGTTCTCAACAACTCAACTCCTTCTACAGATTTAATAAGCTCCCCATCTTTAAAAGCAAGTCTCTGAGTTGCTTTTAACCCTAAATGTGGTCCCTTTGGTTGTTTGACATGTACAAGCTCAGGAAGCTGAGCTTCATTTGGGATGGTGTACTCCTCTACTGGTCTCAACAAAAGGCCAGTCCCTTCAGGTGTATCGACAGTTTGAACAAATGCCATTGTTTCCGATTTAATTCCCTTAGAGATGCTTTCTCCTGGGTTAACCATCTGACCATCACCTTTAAAGCGCTCTAAAACTTTGGCCTCAGTGCAAAGATGGAAACTTCCACTACGAACAATAATTTCGCGAAGAATGTCGTTCTTTTGAGTAACTGTAACGATCCCAGCTGTTTGGCTAAATATATCTTTAACAACCTCTGTACCTGCTTCTATCCATTGTCCATCCTGAATCATTAGAAGAGAAATATCTTTATTAATTTCATGAGTTTCCTGTGGAATCCACAACAAGGTGCCACCCTTACTTACCTCAAAGCCATTTTTTGCTGAGCGTGCCTTCTTAATAGATAAACCAGGTGCAAAGCGAACTAAACCTCCTGTTTGTGTTCTAAAACGATCATCAGCTAATTCTGCAATTACTTCTCCATTTCCTATTTTGCTCCCAGGAATAGTATTCAATCGATAACGAGTACCATCCTTGGCCTCTAGATGCCATATCTCACCTGAATGAGTTGACTCTCCAAGCAACTTAAAGTCCTTAAGAGTCATAGAAGTAGTGACTATTTGAACTTCTCGAGAGTCGCCAATAGAGTCACGTAAGCGAACCTCACCACCAAACTCACTAGCTTGACTTGCCTCTGCTAAAACTTGACCTTCTGTGACTTTAACGTTGCCCTTAACTACTGGATTAGCATTTGGAGGCAAGTTATATACATCACCAGCTAAAACCCAAAGGCGCCCTAGTCTTTGGGCCTTAAGTGTGATATTCCCTTGTCTATCTGTAACCTCCCTAGGCTGAATGGCAGTCTCATAACGAACCTGTCCAGCAAGATCGCAAATGACATCTTTAGTCGCCTTCTCAACACTCTTCTTAACAGCTCCAGCAGCAATTTGAGCTACGGTTACATCTACTTCAATTTCTTGACCGTCTTCAACAAATAGCAATGAACCATTAGAAATATCAATTTTCTGAGCCCTAGCCTTGCCCGAAGGTTTAATAGTCAAATTAAAATCTACTTCTGCCTGTTGGGCTTCGACACCATGAGGTGTGCGATAGCCTCTAACCCTTGCTTTAGGCCCAAACTCAACTTTTCCTGCAACAATTGAACGAACCACTCCAGTCTCGGCTGTTGACACACCTCCTGTATGGAAGGTTCTCATTGTCAACTGAGTACCAGGTTCTCCAATTGACTGGGCTGCAATGATTCCTACTGCTTCTCCCAAGTCAACGAGCTCATTATGGGCTAGTGCCCATCCATAACACTTCCTACAAACTGAACGAGTTGCCTCACAAGTCAAAGGTGAGCGAACCTTTATTGCAGAAATGTTTGCCTTCTCAAAACGCTTAGAAAGCGCAGGGTCAATTTCTTTATCTCGTTCAGCAATTACTTCACCCTCAGCACCGAGAACTTGTTCAGCAGTGAGACGACCAACAAGACGGTTACCAAATCCTCCATCCTCAACACTGACGACAATTGCTCGTGAGGTTCCACAGTCCTCTTCCCTAACGATGACGTCCTGCGCAACATCAACAAGTCGACGAGTTAAATATCCAGAATCTGCTGTTCTTAAAGCTGTATCCACTAAACCCTTGCGAGCTCCGTAAGAAGAAATTACGTATTCAGTAACCGTCAGACCTTCCCGAAAGTTTGTTCGTATTGGAAGGTCAATAATTTCTCCCTGAGGGTTAGCCATTAAACCTCTCATCCCTACCAGCTGACGAACCTGAGACATATTTCCTCTGGCACCTGAGTTGGCCATCATCCAAACAGAATTAAGAGGGTCGTTCTGATTAAAATTCTTTTTGACAGCATCAACTAATCGCTCATTCGTCTCAGTCCATGTATCAATAACTTTGGTATGCCTCTCAACCTCAGTTATCTCACCAAGTCGATAACACTCTTCTGTAGCCGTAATTTGCTCCTCCGCCTGACCAAGTAAGTCTTGCTTCGCCTGAGGTACTTTTAAATCATCTACAGATATCGAGACAGCTGCCTGCGTGGCATAGCGAAATCCAAGATCTTTAAGGTTGTCAGCCATTGCTGCTGTTGCAGCAGTTCCATGAGTTTTATAAGCCCAAGCAACCAATTGCTTAAGCCCCTTTTTATCTACAATCCGATTACGAAAAGGAGGTGGAGTTTTAGCCAACACTGGAGATGTGCTCACAGCAGCTGACTTTTTCCGCTTAGAACCTTTGGTGGACTTACTAGATGATTTACGTGATTTAGGAGAAGTAGAAGGCATCGCTAAAGGCTGATCAATTAAAAGAAAAAAGGTTTAAAAAGACGATTCAGGCGGCTGCAACCGCATCGATAATTGTGTGGTTCATAACGACTCGACCTACGGTCGTAAGAAGAAAGCGGCTTATAAGAGCACCATCTTGATCTAAACGATCTCGGCGATAGGTCCACTGTTCGAATCGAGTTCCATCCTCGAGAGTTTTTGACTCTATTGGTTCATCTAAATCATCTTCGTCCTCAACCTCACCGTTAAAGCGTACCCAAATCCAATCATGCAATTGAAGTCTTTTATCTTCAAAAGCATGTATTGCATCTTCTAGCCCGGCAAAGGTTCTTGATTGATCTCCAAACTCTGGACGTTTTGCTTCAGGCTGTAGGGCAGTCAAATAGTAAGAACCAAGAACCATATCCTGAGAAGGGGTGATAATCGGATCACCTGTAGCAGGAGAAAGTATGTTGTTGCTTGCAAGCATCAGCATACGAGCTTCAGTCTGAGCTTCAATTGCAAGAGGTACGTGAACAGCCATTTGATCGCCGTCAAAGTCAGCATTAAATGCTGGACAAACCAATGGGTGAAGTTGAATTGCCCTCCCATCTACCAACTTAGGTTCAAAGGCTTGAATGCCTAATCGGTGAAGTGTAGGAGCACGATTTAACAAAATAGGGTGCCCCTCAATAACCTCCTGCAAGACCTGCATAACTTCATCATCAGCTCGTTGAATCAACTTCTTGGCAGCCTTGATGTTATTTACAATATTCTGTCTAATCAGTCTATGAATCACAAACGGTTGAAAAAGCTCTATTGCCATTTCTTTGGGCAAGCCACATTGATGCATCTTTAACTTTGGTCCAACTACAATTACTGAACGACCCGAATAATCAACTCTTTTACCTAAAAGATTCTGTCTAAAGCGACCTTGCTTACCTTCAATAATGTCACTAAGTGACTTCAATGGTCGATTATTTGCACCTACAACAGTTCTTCCTCGACGACCATTATCAATCAAAGCATCTACTGCTTCTTGCAGCATTCGTTTCTCATTTCTAACAATTATTTCTGGCGCAAGAATTTCCTGAAGGCGAGCTAATCGATTATTGCGGTTAATTACTCTTCTATAAAGATCATTCAAATCAGATGTAGCAAAGCGACCTCCATCTAGCTGTACCATTGGGCGTAAATCAGGGGGTATTACAGGAATTGCATCCAATACCATCCATTCCGGCTCTGCACCAGTCGCAATAAAGTTATCTATCACTCGAAGTCGTTTAATTAATTTCGCACGTTTTTGTCCCTTACTTGCAGCAATCTCTTCACGTAATTGTTCAGCAACATCACGAAGTTCTAAATCTTCTAGAAGTTGCTTGAGCGCCTCTGCTCCTATCCCAACAACAGGTTCATTCTCAATTGTTGAATCCTCTGCATAAATCTCATCTTCTATTTCCAGCCATTCATCTTCTGTAAGCAATTGTTTATACTTAAGATCTTGATGATCGCCAGAATCAAGAACTACATAACAATTAAAATAAACAATTTGTTCAACATCCCGTAAAGGCATATCAAGCAGAATAGCTACATAGCTAGGTATTCCCTTCAGATACCATACATGTGAAACAGGAGCAGCTAACTTAATAAACCCCATTCTATGTCTTCTTACTCGACTTTCAGTAACTTCTACGCCACACCTTTCACAAACAATTCCTCTATGCCGAACCCTCTTATATTTACCGCAATGACACTCCCAATCTTTAGATGGGCCAAATATCTTCTCACAAAACAGACCATCCATCTCAGGCTTAAGTGTGCGGTAATTAATAGTCTCAGGTTTAGTAACTTCACCAACAACTTGACCATTGGGCAATGTTCTTTGCCCCCATTCCATTACTCGATCTGGTGATGCCAAAGTAATCTTGACATAATCAAAATGATTTTCAGTTCTTAGGTTGCTGTTAGTCATGAATAGAACTAAGAAGGTTTAAAAAAGGAGAGGGAAATCGGAATACATTAAATAAAGCGATTACTCTTCGTCATAATCAGATGCTCCAAGAGATTCATACGTTGGTCGACTCGGTGTACTCCGGCGAGGGTTCACATCTTGCATCAGGTCTACTTCTTTACCTTCATCGGTATAAACAGCAATATCTAAACCTAAGGATTGAAGCTCACGCATTAAAACTTTGAAAGATTCAGGAGTACCTGGTCTAGGTATAGGTTTTCCTTTGACAATTGCATTCAATGCCTCATTCCTACCTTGCATATCATCTGACTTAACGGTCAGCAGTTCCTGCAAGGTATATGCCGCCCCATATGCCTCAAGAGCCCATACCTCCATCTCACCAAGTCTCTGTCCACCCTGCTGAGCTTTACCACCTAAAGGCTGCTGAGTAACCAAAGAGTATGGTCCAGTTGAGCGAGCGTGAATCTTGTCATCAACCAAGTGCACTAATTTCAAAATCTGTGCATAACCAACAGTTACAGGTTGATCAAATGGCTCCCCTGATCGACCATCAATCAATTGAAGTTTCCCTGGATTATCAGGGTTATAAACCCATTCTTTTCCGGGCTGCTTAGCTGCTTCCCTCAAATAGGCCTCAACTGTATGTTGTGACTTCTCAGCGCCATACATCTCATCAAAAGGAACAACCTTGACCCTGCAATCTAGATTTGCTGCTGCCCATCCCATTAGGCACTCAAACACCTGCCCAACATTCATTCTGCTTGGAACTCCAAGAGGATTCAAAACAATGTCAACAGGAGTGCCATCAGGCAAATAAGGCATATCTTCTCTAGGAAGGATTCGACTAATAATTCCCTTATTTCCATGACGGCCAGCCATCTTGTCCCCAACTTGAATCTTGCGACGTTGAGCGACATAAACACGTACAACCATGTTTGCACCGGGAGGCAATTCATCTCCTTGCTCTCTGGTATAAATTCGAACATCAACTACACGTCCACGCTCTGTACTTGGAACTCTTAGTGAGTTATCACGTACATCTCTAGCCTTTTCACCAAATATAGCCCTAAGAAGTTTCTCTTCAGGAGGCTGATCAGACTCGCCTTTAGGGGTAACTTTTCCAACAAGAATATCTCCACTTTCCACAAAAGCACCTATTCGAATTATTCCCATTTCATCAAGATTTCCAAGGCTTTCCTCAGCTACATTTGGGATCTCTCTTGTAATTTCTTCAGGGCCAAGCTTTGTCTGACGGGCTTCTATTTCATACTTTTCAATATGTACTGATGTATATAAGTCATCTTTAACTAAACGCTCACTAACAAGTATTGCGTCCTCATAGTTATACCCTTCCCAAGGCATATAAGCTACTAATACATTCTGACCAAGTGCTATCTCTCCTCCTTCACAAGCCGACCCATCAGCTAAAACCTGTCCAACAATTACAGGGTCTCCTTGCCTAACAATTGGACGCTGATTTAAACAGGTATCTTGATTAGAGCGCTGATATTTTTGCAGGTAATGGGTATGTTCTAAACCTTCTTCATCTCGAACCACAATTGCTGTGGCATCTACAAAAACAACTGTTCCATTTACTCTTGAGATTGGCACCATTCCTGAATCTCTTGCTACTTGCGTTTCTAAACCCGTTCCAACCAAAGGGCGTTCTGGACGAAGGAGAGGAACAGCCTGACGTTGCATGTTGGAACCCATAAGTGCTCTGTTTGCATCGTCATGCTCTAAGAACGGAATCAAAGAAGTTGCAACCGATATAACCTGGACTGGAGATAATTGAACATAATCCACTTGTTCAGGCGGAACTTTTTCGAAATCTTGTCTATATCGCACAGGTATTAACTCAGCAAGGATCCTTCCTTCACTGTCAGTAGCAACGTCACCAGGGGCTACTCGACACTCATCCTCTAAATCAGCAGAAAGATATATAGGCTTGCCATCTTTAATCAGGCGTCCATCCTCAACCTTCCAAAATGGGGTTTCTATAAAACCATATTGATTAACTCGTGCATGAGTAGCCAATGAATTAATCAATCCTGCATTAGGACCTTCTGGGGTTTCAATTGGGCATAATCGTCCATAATGAGAAGGATGTATATCACGAACTGCAAATCCAGCTCTCTCTCTTGTAAGACCTCCTGGTCCTAATGCTGATATACGACGTTTATGTGTTAGCTCAGCCAAAGGATTTGTTTGATCCATAAATTGGCTAAGTTGACTAGATCCAAAAAATTCCTTAATAGCAGCAACGAGTGGTTTTGGATTGACTAACTGTGCTGGTGTAAGGGAGTCAGTCTCACCCACAGTCATTCTCTCTTTAATAATTCTCTCCAACCTGTTCAATCCAACTCTGACTTGATTCTGAAGAAGCTCACCTACTGATCGCACTCTTCGATTTCCTAAATGATCAATATCGTCTAGACTTGCTCCACCAATATCCAATTCTAAGTTGATCAGATAATCTAATGTTGACAAAACATCTTCATGAGTAAGAGTCCTAACTGTATCTGGAATTGTTAATCGCAATTTTTTATTTATCTTATAACGACCAACTCTTCCCAAGTCATAACGTTTTGGATCAAAAAATCTGGTCTGAAGTAACTGTTGTCCACCACTAACAGATGGAGGTTCTCCAGGACGAAGCTTCTTATAAAGTTCTAGCAAAGCTTGGTCTTCTGAACTAATTCCTTCCTCATTAGCGGCCTCAATTGACTTTTTATAATATTCTGGATGTCGTAATTTATCTATAACATCATTGTCTGAAAGACCCATTGCCCTCATTAGGACATGGGCGTTGATTTTACGAGTCTTGTCAACACGCACATGTAGAAGATCGTTCTTATCAGTTTCAAATTTTAGCCATGCACCACGATTAGGAATAACACTTGCATTATAAGTTCTTCTACCATTCTTATCTTGCTCATCTTTGAAATAAACTCCTGGACTACGAACAATCTGGTTAACTATTACTCTCTCTGCACCATTAATAATAAAAGTACCTCTTTCAGTCATTAGAGGCAATTCACCAATAAAAACTTCCTGCTCCTTTATTTCGCCAGTTTCCTTATTAACCAATCGACAAGTTACATACATTTGAGAGGCAAAAGTTGCATCTCTTCTTTTAGCTTCTTCTACATCATGTCGGGGCCTCTTTAAGCGATACTCACTCCCCACAAAATGAAGCTCCAGTTTTCCTGTGTAATCAGTTATTGGAGAAAAGCTCTCCAACTCCTCAATCAAACCCTTTTCTAAAAACCACTTAAAGCTCGCTCGTTGCACCTCAACCAAATCGGGAAGGTAAGTAGCGGTCTTGGCGACCTGAATCGCGCTACTGCTCATGCGTAAACCTGCAGTTGAGGAGTTGGATTAAAAAGACCTGGGCTTGTGACGTGGAGCATGGAACCAATTTATTCAAGCAATGACAGCAGCAGCCATTCCCTTGAAAGGGAATGGCTGCCATAGCTAAAAGCTTAATGAAGTTGATTCAGAAAAGCTGGCGTCAGCAAATGCACGTGAAGAGAATGGACGCTTCGGTTGGCAGAGACGAAGAAGGACCTCGTCACGACCAGGCCAATTATTGATCTTACACTTTAAATGTCCAATTAGATCTATAGATAATTAGTAATCAAGGCAAGCCAAACAATTGCCTTGCATTAGCAGTACTCTTCATCGCAACAGATTTAAAGGATTCTTCTCGCAACTCAGCTATTCGAGCGGCAACGGCCTTGACATAACTGGGCTCATTACGCTTACCCCTAAATGGTACTGGTGCCAAAAAAGGACAATCGGTCTCAATCAAGAATCGGTTCTCTGGAACCATACGAGCACAAGCATGCGTTGACTCAGCCTTGGAGAAAGTCACAGTTCCACTAAAACTGATGAAGAAACCAAGTTCAAGAAAAATCTCCATTTCCTTAGGTGTCCCACCCCAGCAATGCATCACTCCAGTTGGGCATCGACCAGCCTCATGAAGTTTCCGCAATTCCTTAGCCATTGGCACAGCCGCATCACGGCAATGAACAATCACAGGCAAACTCAATTCAAAGGCTAAGTCCAATTGCGGCCTCAAGACTGAAAGCTGTTCATCAAGATTTGAATCCCTAAAAAGATCTAATCCAAGCTCGCCAATAGCAACAACTCGAGCATCCTCCAAGGCTGCTGCTCGCAAAGTTGAAAGCGTTTCTTCTTTCCAGTGCTGCGTATCTAAAGGATGGACACCAACGGAATAACGTAATTCATCAAACCGATCAGCTAAAGCCCTAATAGCTGGAATCTCAGAAGGTTCAACACAAGCATGTAACAGGCTTTTAACGCCCGCAGCCCTCCAACGAGAAGCAACATCATCTATATCGTCATCAAAATTGCGAAAGACGATATGACAGTGACTATCTACAAGAGGTTCAGACACTATCTGAGGTTAAATAGTTTTCAAAGCTATTTTGCCTTGTAGATGTAAGTTTTTGATAGTGCAATAACAAGTTTTTTGAAAAAGATAATTCTATTTAGCTGAAACTGGTTCTAAAGCATTTTTAACTGCTGTACTAAGACGCGATTTTTGATGAGCCCCAGAATTTCTATGTAAAACTCCCCTTTTAACAGCTTTATCTATTTTGCTAAAGGCATCATTCATGCTGGATTGAATACTTTCCTTTGTCTCTTCTCCTGGACTGTCCTTATAAGTAATACAAGCATTCAGACAACGCTTCATCAAAGTACGCATGGCAGATTTGTAAGACTTGTTCTCTAATCGATTGCGCTCAGCAATCTGGATACGCTTCTTGGACGCTTTGTTATTTGCCACAGGGGCCAGGACATACTGGAATCACAAACAGACTACTCCAGAACGGATTGACCATGAACCTTCTGCATCAAGAACAAGACAACTAATGAGAAAAGGCTCTAGCTTAATTTGAGACTTTGGGTTGAAAAGATTGAATGAGACAGGCCTTGCAAATTCGCAAACAGTCCGTTTGTTGAATAATCCCCTTGAAGTAAGGGAGCAACTAATCAAATTAACCAATCGCACTGCTGGGGATGCTCAGGAAAAAGCAATAGGAATAGTCAATGAAATTCTGAACAAGGTAAAAGCTGATGGAGACAAAGCTCTTATCGAATACACAGAAGCATTTGATGGATTCACTCCACAACCTCTTCAACTTGATCGTGAGGCACTAATAGAGGCTTGGGAGAAAACCCCAAAACCTCTTCAAAACGCACTTGAACTAGCTCATAGCCGTATCAAAGATTTTCATCAAAAACAAATACCAGCTGATATCAAATTAAAAGGCTGTGACGGCGAAATACTTGGTCGACGTTGGAGCCCAGTTCAAAAAGCGGGTATTTACATCCCAGGGGGGAGAGCTTCTTATCCGAGCTCAGTATTAATGAATGCGATACCCGCTGCAGTCGCAGGAGTTAAAGAAATTGTGATGGTATCCCCTGCAGGTCAAGACGGAAAAATAAACACTATTGTTCTAGCAGCAGCATATTTAGCTAACGTAAATAAGGTTTTCCGCATCGGTGGTGCACAAGCAATCGCTGCACTTGCCTTTGGTACAGAAACCGTTCCAAGAGTTGACGTAATTAGTGGACCAGGAAATATTTATGTCACTCTTGCTAAAAAATCAGTCTACGGAAAAGTAGGAATCGACTCACTAGCAGGTCCAAGTGAGGTATTAATTATTGCTGATCACACAGCCAAGTCAAAACAGGTTGCTGTTGATCTACTTGCACAAGCAGAACACGATCCCCTAGCCGCAACAGTTCTCCTGACCACAGAATATAGTCTTGCCGAAGCTGTAATTTCAGAAATCAAACACCAACTAAAAGACCACCCAAGATCAGAAATATGTATAAAATCGCTTAAAGATTGGAGCTTAATTGCTGTTTGTGAAAACCTTGATTCCTGTGTTGAACTAAGCAATCTTTTTGCACCAGAACACCTTGAATTATTAGTTGAGTCCCCCAATCAAATAGTTGACAAGATAAACAATGCCGGGGCAATTTTTATAGGCGAATGGTCACCAGAAGCAGTTGGCGACTATTTGGCTGGACCAAATCACACCCTCCCTACATCAGGTACTGCAAGGTTCTGCGGAGCACTTTGTGTAGAAACTTTTATGAAAAGTACTTCTTTAATCGAGTTCAACGAAACTGCATTTAAAAATACTTATGAGGCAGTAATAGAGTTAGCTAGAAGTGAAGGTTTACATAGCCATTCTGAATCAATAATCATCCGAACCAATCAAAAATAAACTAACTTCTTCTTAAACTCTTAACTCCTGCCACACCATTAACAATTTCTCCAACCAATACTTCATCAGCAAGGTCAATGAAAAGTCCATTTTCAAGAACTCCAGGAATATTATTAATTTCTTTCTCAAGTATCTCTGGATTTTGAATGCCATTCTCCATTCTCAAATCAAGGACAAGATTTCCCTGATCAGTAACAACAGGACCAGCCTTTCGTTGAGCCATCCGCAAATCAGCTCGCCCACCCAACTGAGCTAATCGAGTTTTTACTTGAGACCAAGCCGAGGGCAAAACCTCTACAGGCAATAGAAATCCAACATTGAGCCTTTCAACAAGCTTGGTGGAATCAACAACTATCACAAATCTCTTGGCCATGCTCGCTACAAGCTTTTCCTGCACATGACATGCTCCGCCACCTTTGATCAATTGAAAGGCTGGGTCAACTTCATCTGCTCCATCAATAGCTAAATCAATGTGTTCTACTGCAGAGACATTCCGCAACGGAATTCCTAATTCTGAAGCTAGAACTTCACCTTGAAAAGACGTTGTGACTCCAACAATATCTCTTAACTCACCTGAAGAAATTTTTGCCCCAACAGCCCTAATCATTAGAGCAGCGGTTGAACCTGAGCCAAGTCCAAGAATCATCCCATTGCGAATTTTCTCAACAGCTGCCTCTGCTACAGCCTTTTTCATCTGGTTTTGAAGATCAGCAGTCTCAGCCATCATTAAAAGAATCTACGGCGTGACCGTAGCAAAACTTTCAACCCAATCCAGGTAAAGCGGCTGGCTTAACTGAAAGGCTCATCTCCTTACCATTCCTAACAATTTTCACAGCGAAAGGGAGGCCAATTTCAGCCTTATCAACATGCTCAAGCAATGTCTCTGGATCTGGAATTGCAATCTCTCCAGCCCCAATAACAAGATCACCTCTTCGTAATCCAGCCTTTTGAGCAGGACTATCAGGCAAAACACTCTGAACCAAAGCTCCCGAGCGCTCTGGAAGTTCTACCAAAGCATTTGGATCACGATTATGTTGTTTTGCTATTCGAGCAGTCAGCGATACAAGTTGTACACCCAAATAAGGGTGTACAACTTCACCATCAATTAAAAGTTGATCTGAAACCTTTCTTGCAAGATTGATAGGAATTGCAAAGCCCAAGCCTGCCCCAGGTCCAGACCTGACCAATGTGTTGATACCTATCACCTCTCCTTGAGCATTGACTAGAGGTCCCCCTGAATTACCAGGGTTAATTGCAGCATCAGTTTGAATCAAATCTAATCTTTTATCTGAAAACCCAAGACTGGAAATGTTGCGATGCAAACTACTAACAATTCCAAGAGTAACGGTTCGCTCCAAACCAAAAGGAGTGCCAAGGGCAATAGCCCAATCACCAACTTGAAGGTTTTCAGAGTCGCCTAAAGGTGCCTCAGCCTTTCCAGTGAAATCATCAATTTGCACAAGCGCCAGATCTGTCACAGGGTCAGTACCCACAACATGTCCATCAGATAATTCTCCGTCTGAGAGAGTCACAGTCACCTCATCAACTCTTTCCACTACATGGGCATTTGTCAAAACAAGACCATGCTCATCTATAAGGACCCCTGAGCCCTGTCCCCGCTCAAGTTCTGGTCCAAAACCTGGCTCTCCAAGAAGATCTCTAAGCAGAGGGTCAATAAGAGTTGGATCAAAAGGCTGACGTTCTACTGTTCGTTCGGTATCTATCCGCACTACAGCTGGAGCGACTCGTCTTACAGCTTCTGCAACAAAGCTATGTCCATCTTCAAGACTTGATGATTGCTCAGCTATTGCTGGTGAGACACAAAACTGAAAAGTTAAAAACGACACCAACAAAACCAGTTTCAATAACATAGTCGCTGATCTATTTCCCCGCGCCATAACAATTCAGAGGAATGATTATCGCAAAGATGATAGACAAACAGCAATCCTCGAAAGCTATATGACTACAAATCAAATGGGAATGTTCTTTATATGTGCAAATTAGACCTCAGGCACCCAATCTTTAACAAAATCTATTGTCAGCACTCATACAAAAACGCTAACCCATAACGTATTATTAAAGTCAGCCTGGCGGTTACCTCCCTAGGGAGACAGGTCATCACTGAAACCGGTCGGGCAAGAAGTCCGATCAGTCAAAGTCTCTTGTCAATTACTAACCTCACGGACCTGGAGAGCCTCACCACTGAGACTGCCTCTGAAAATGGCTTCGAGCTTTGCTCTCTGCAATTACTCACTAATCTCATCCCAATAACCATGCAGGTGCAAATTCGCCACATGGGAGGCAAAGATGTTTCGCTTGACGACTGTGCTCGTTTTAGCCAGAAGATGAGTGAGGTCCTAGAAACATCCCAATTACTCAAAGGAGCCTATGTCCTTGAAATAAGTAGTCCTGGCATCAGCGAACAGCTCATGAGCGATCGTGATTTTCAAACCTTCAAAGGCTTTCCTGTTGAAGTCATCTTTAAAGACGGCAACAACTTGGAATCATCTCGAACAGGACTATTGCACAACAGATCCAGCCAACATGTACAACTCAATATCAAAGGAAGAATGAACTCAATTCCCCGTGAAAGTGTAATTGGGGTGCGCCTAACAAGTCCCAAGTCTTAATTAATTAAAGAGCATCACTGACTCAAACGATTTCACTTCTTCCTTCCCCCATCATCGATGGCACTAGTTCTACTCCCCGGCCTCAACAATCTGATCGAAGATATAAGTGAGGAGAAGAAACTCCCCACACAAGTTGTAGAGGCAGCTCTTAGAGAAGCCTTGCTCAAAGGATATGAAAGATATAGAAGAACTCTTTATCTAGGTATCACAGAAGATCCATTTGAAGAGGAGTATTTTAGTAATTTTGATGTAGGGCTTGACCTCGAAGAGGAAGGTTACAGAGTTCTAGCAAGCAAGATTATTGTGGAAGAGGTTGAGAGCGAAGATCACCAAATTGCCCTTAATGAGGTAATGCAAGTAGCTGAAGATGCACAAATTGGAGACACTGTTGTCCTCGATGTAACCCCAGAAAAAGAAGATTTCGGGAGAATGGCAGCAGCGACTACGAAGCAAGTTCTGGCGCAAAAACTACGCGACCAGCAAAGAAGAATGATTCAAGAAGAGTTTGCAGATCTAGAAGATCCTGTTTTAACTGCAAGGGTTATTCGTTTTGAACGTCAATCAATAATTATGGCTGTAAGTTCTGGAATCGGAAGACCAGAAGTAGAAGCTGAACTTCCACGTCGTGATCAACTTCCAAATGATAACTATCGGGCGAACGCAACTTTTAAGGTCTTTCTCAAAGAAGTAAGTGAAGTTCCCAGACGGGGACCACAACTTTTTGTAAGCAGATCAAATGCTGGACTAGTTGTTTATCTATTTGAGAATGAAGTGCCTGAAATCCAAGAGGGATCTGTTCGCATTGTTGCTGTAGCTAGAGAAGCGAACCCTCCATCTCGCTCGGTTGGCCCACGAACAAAAGTTGCCGTTGACAGTATCGAACGCGAAGTCGATCCTGTTGGTGCTTGCATTGGGGCACGCGGGTCACGAATACAGCAAGTAGTTAACGAGCTTCGTGGTGAAAAGATTGATGTAATCCGCTGGTCAGCTGACCCTAGTCAATACATATCTAATTCGCTAAGTCCAGCCAGAGTTGAAGTCGTGCGCCTAGTTGATCCAGAAGGGCAACATGCCCATGTTCTTGTCCCCCCTGATCAACTGAGCCTTGCCATTGGAAGAGAAGGGCAGAATGTGCGACTTGCCGCAAGACTTACTGGTTGGAAAATAGATATCAAGAATTCTCAAGAATATGATCAAGCAACTGAAGATTCATCAGTTGCAGAATTAATCGCTCAGAGGGAAGAAGAAGAAGCCTTACAGAGAGAAGCTGAAGAACGACTCGCTGCAGAACAAGCAACTCGTGCTGAGGAAGATGCCAGATTAAGAGAGCTCTATCCTCTCCCAGAAGATGAAGATGAATATGTGCAAGAGCAAACTAATGAAACAGACAATTCTTTAGAGGAATTGCCTCAAACTGATGAAGAAGTGAATAATGAACAAACCTCTATCGAAGAGGATGGAGCCCGGTGAACCAACGTCCCGTCCTGCGTCGCTGCGTTGCTTGTAAAAAACTGCTGAACCGTCAGCAACTTTTGAAAGTGACACGTGATTATCAGGAAGGAGTAGTTCTCGAAGGGGGGATAGGCAGATCAGCCTATTTATGTCCAAATGAGGACTGCTTCCAAGAGTCCTGGCGCCGCAAACGTTTGCAGAAGGCCCTGCGTTGTCAGGTCCCAAACAACGTTATAGAGGCGCTGCATGAGCAGCTAAAAAACTGCAATTCTTCAGCCGCTGAGGCAAGATGAACCATGGCCCCACCACGAGTGGAGCCCCGAGGCACTTGGTTAGTGCCCGGACCGACAGGAGAACTTAATGACCAGCAATGGCAAAATCAGGATTTATGAGCTCTCCAGAGACTTAGGTCTGGAAAATAGAGACGTGCTTGATGCTGCCAATAAGCTTTCAATAGCAGCAAAAAGCCATAGCAGCTCTATAAGTGATGAAGAAGCAAAGCGAATAACTGCCCATTTGCGTTCTGGCAAAAGTAGTGACACAAGCACCAAAAACAAAGCCCAAACAGGGAAAGTAATTCTTTCGGTAAAAAAAGCCTCTAAGCCCCCTCTTAAGGCAAATGCAGCGACTAAAGCTGAAAGTACAAAAAGCAATACTGGGATTCCAAGCAAGCCCGCTGCCCCTCTAAAACCATCTGAGCCCTCTCGACCAAAAGAACAATCTTCTACTCAGACTTCTCAACATAAAAATCAAGGAAATATTGCTCAAGCAACTCCCAAAAACAATTCTGTTTCTTCAAAAACAGCTAGTGCTCCTGTCAGTCGACCATCGCTCCAAAGCAAACCAGTAGCTTCTGCTCCAAAACAAACTCCATCCAAACCAACTTCACCTCTACGGCCAAACCTAATAAGCAAATCCTCAGGCACAAACAAACCCTCTAACCCCGAAATATCAAGACCAGCAGGAGCTTCTTCCTCTCAACGTCCCACAATAGTTTCAAAGCCCCAATCACCCTCAACGACTACTAGCAAAAAAACACCCACTCCAGCTCAGCGACAACACTCCAAACCTGAACTAGTTGGCAAACCCCAACCCAAACGTCCCATAGCGCCTCCTACTAGACCTGAAGGACAAAGAGAAGACAAAAAACGAGGGACAACAAGTCCGAGGTCCATTGGAACACCCTCTAATCAGCGGGGCAATATGCCTCAAAGGCCTGGAACAGCTCCCCAACGCCCTGGAGCACCTCAAAGACCCGGCACAGCTCAGCGTCCTGGAGCACCGCAAAGACCTGGCTCAGCTCAGCGTCCTGGAGCACCGCAAAGACCTGGCTCAGCTCAGCGTCCTGGTGGAGCACCGCAAAGACCTGGAACAGCTCCTCAACGACCTGGAGCACCTCGCCAAAATGGACCAATTCGCCAAGGATCTCCAAACAAACAAGGTCAAGCGCGCTCTTCTGGCAACACACTCGAATTAGTTGGGAAACCAATTAGACGGGACAGATCAGGGAACGGTCCCGGACAAAGAGATGGTGGGAACAGACAGTCCCCATCAACTCGTCAAGGAATGCCTTCTGGCATGCGCAAACCAGTTGCACCAGGTGAATTGATGCAACTACAAAAACCCACTGGGCGCCCTGGGGCCCCTCCTCCACGCAGACCTGATGGCACAAGTGTTGGTGCTGGCACTCGAGGTACTCAAGAAGGAGCCAAGCCACCAGCAAATAGACCTACCCCTGCCCCTGGGCCTAAGAGACCTACACATAGACCAGGATCAGGTCCTGCAGGTTCACCAAGGAGGCCAGGGAGACCTGATTGGGATGACAGCGCAAAACTTGAAGCACTACGCAATAAATCCCCACAAAAACAACGTCAAAAAGTCCATATCATTGGAGAAAATGATGATGCACTTACCACTCAAACAAGTGGATTCGCTGGAGAAAAACAAGCTGTTGTTCTTTCTGCAAGTTTAGCTCGTCCATCTAAGCCCAAATCCTCACAAAAGGGAGCTACAAAGCCAATTGCGGCAATACGCAAAAGGAAGAAAGAAACAACCCGCCAAAGACAACGAAGGAGAGCAATGGAGCTTCGTGCAGCACGCGAAGCAAAACAAGTACGGCCAGAAATGATAATTGTCCCCGAGGCCAATCTCACTGTTCAAGAGTTGGCAGACATGCTGAGTGTCGAGAGTTCAGAGATCATCAAATCTCTTTTCTTCAAAGGAATAACCGCAACAGTTACTCAATCCTTAGATCTACCAACAATAGAAACAGTTGCAGATGAGTTTGGAGTACCTGTTCTTCAAGACGATATCGAAGAAGCAGCCAAGAAAACTGCAGAAATGATCGAGGAAACTGACCTAGCTCACCTCATAAGAAGACCTCCAGTCGTGACCGTAATGGGTCACGTTGACCACGGTAAAACAAGTTTGCTAGATGCCATTCGCAAAGCCAGGGTCGCCGCCGGAGAAGCAGGAGGTATAACCCAACACATTGGTGCCTATCAAGTTGAAATAAACCACAGCGACGAGCCCAGGAAACTCACTTTCTTGGATACACCAGGTCACGAAGCTTTCACAGCGATGAGAGCTCGAGGAACAAAAGTTACCGACGTAGCGATTCTGGTAGTAGCCGCTGATGATGGAGTCCGGCCACAAACACTAGAAGCCATTAGTCATGCTCGCGCAGCTGAGGTACCAATAGTCGTAGCCATTAATAAAATCGACAAAGAAGGCTCCTCTCCAGACAGAGTCAAACAAGAACTCTCAGACCAAGAACTCCTTGCAGAAGACTGGGGTGGAGACGTTGTGATGGTTCCTGTAAGTGCAATCAAGGGAGAAAACATTGAGAAGCTCTTAGAAATGCTCCTTCTTGTTACTGATGTTGAGGACCTCCAAGCCAATCCTGACCGCCTAGCAAAGGGCACAGTCATAGAAGCTCACCTAGACAAAGCAAAAGGTCCTGTTGCCACACTCCTAATTCAAAATGGCACTCTCAATACAGGTGATGTTCTCACTGCAGGACCAGTGCTTGGAAAAGTGAGAGCAATGGTCGATGAAAACGGCTCTCGCCTCAAGCAAGCTGGTCCATCATGTGCAGTTGAAGCACTTGGATTTAACGAAGTCCCTACTGCAGGAGATGAATTCGAAGTTTATCCAGATGAGAAATCTGCCAGAGCTGTTGTAGGAGAGAGAGCCTCAGATGCCAGAGCTACACGATTAGCTCAACAAATGGCCTCAAGACGAGTATCTCTCTCAGCAATTTCAGGCCAAGCAAGTGAAGGCGAACTTAAGGAATTGAACCTAATACTTAAGGCCGACGTCCAAGGAAGCGTAGAAGCAATTTTGGGATCTTTAGAGCAACTTCCCAAAGATGAAGTTCAAGTAAGAGTTTTGCTATCAGCACCAGGAGAAATCACCGAGACTGATATAGATCTTGCTGCAGCCTCCGGAGCTGTAATTGTTGGCTTTAACACCTCAATGGCCTCTGGTGCAAAACGAGCAGCCGATGCTAATGGGGTTGATGTCAGAGATTATGAGGTCATATACAAACTTCTTGAAGACATTCAATTAGCCATGGAAGGTCTTTTAGAACCTGAAATGGTAGAGGAGTCACTTGGAGAGGCTGAGGTAAGAGCAGTTTTCACCATTGGCAAGAGTGCAGTTGCAGGCTGTTATATCAGAAGTGGCAAGTTACAGCGCAATTGCAGGGTTCGTGTAAAGCGTGCCAATCAAATCATCTTTGAAGGAGATCTAGACTCTCTTCGACGCAATAAGGATGACGTTAAAGACGTAGCTACTGGTTTTGAATGTGGAATAGGGTGCGATCGTTTTGCTAATTGGGAAGAAGGAGACATTATTTCTGCATACAAACTTGTCACTCAGCGGCGAAAACTAACTACTTAAATTTAACTTCAATCCCTAAAAAAGTTTGCCTACATTTGCAAGAGTAAGTTCAATTAAGGCTATTACTTCTCTCTAGGACGATCAAGCCACAAAAATCCTCCAAACAACAATAAAGAACCTATCTGAATCCCCACGTCATTCAAAAGAACAATATCGCCAGAAAGCACCTTACTGCTCATAATAAGAAAACCAATCAATGCTGAGCCAAATAAAGCAATCCACAAGCCTCTTCTTAGCCCTCGCCAAGGGTTCCTTGACTCTTTTAAAAGCCTTTCACGAAATTTAGGATCTAACTTTGATTTACTTCCTGAAGGATCACTCAATTGATAAACACCTCAAATTGGAATGTTAGGTTTCTCTAGCCGCCGGTGTAGCTCAGAGGTAGAGCAACTGATTCGTAATCAGTAGGTCGCAGGTTCAAATCCAGTCACCGGCTTAATTTAATGTGCTGAATCTTTAATTCTTAACGCTCGCCTTCTAAGGCTGTTAAAACCATGAAGTCCAATTAGAGCACGAAACCACAACAACCTCTAGGCAAGAAAACAGTAAAAAAAAAAAGCCCCCTATATAAGGGGGCTTTTAAGACTCAAATATATGTGAGTCTTACTATTTCAGCCAACAAGTAGTCGACTTATTTTAACCAATAGCAGGAGCGATCAAAGCCACAGGAGTGGATTCGGCTGCTGCAAGGTCAAGAGGGAAGTTATGAGCATTGCGCTCGTGCATAACTTCCATTCCAAGGTTTGCACGGTTAAGTACATCACCCCAGGTTGGAACAACCTTGCCTTGTGAATCAAGGATTGACTGGTTAAAGTTAAAGCCATTCAAGTTGAATGCCATGGTGCAAATGCCCATGGAAGTCAACCAGACACAAACAACTGGGAAGATTGCCAAGAAGAAGTGAAGGCTACGGCTGTTATTAAAGCTGGCGTATTGGAAGATCAAACGACCGAAATAACCGTGAGCAGCCACGATGTTGTAGGTCTCTTCCTCTTGACCAAACTTGTAACCATAGTTCTGTGATTCATTCTCAGTTGTCTCACGAACCAATGACGAAGTCACCAAGGAGCCGTGCATAGCTGAGAACAAGCTTCCACCAAACATGCCTGCTACACCAGCCATATGGAAGGGGTGCATAAGGATGTTGTGCTCAGCTTGGAACACAAACATGAAGTTGAAAGTACCAGAAATGCCTAGTGGCATACCGTCAGAGAATGATCCCTGACCAAATGGGTAAACAAGGAAAACAGCGAAAGCAGCAGATACTGGTGCTGAATAAGCAACACAGATCCAAGGACGCATACCTAAGCGGTATGAGAGCTCCCACTGGCGTCCCATCCAACCGCAAATACCAATTAGGAAGTGGAAAATAACAAGCTGGTAGGGGCCGCCGTTATAAAGCCATTCATCAAGAGTTGCAGCTTCCCAAATCGGATAGAAATGAAGGCCAACTGCATTACTAGATGGAACAACAGCACCAGAAATGATGTTGTTGCCATAAAGGAATGAACCAGCAACTGGCTCACGAATACCGTCGATATCAACGGGAGGAGCCGCAATAAATGCAATAACGAAGCATATGGTTGCCGCGAGCAGGCAAGGGATCATAAGAACACCAAACCAACCGACATAGATGCGGTTATTGGTGGAAGTGACCCATTCGCAGAACTGCGGCCAACCTCTTAGCAGCGCAGAACGCTGTTGGAGAGTGGTCATGAGTGCGTTAAAAGTCCTATAAGGACAAGTAAATAAGGACAGGTATTCCCTGCCAAAGCTACTTTAAAGGAAATGTGGGCAATTCGTGGGAATCATTTGTAGGTTCGTAGCAGTCAGAAAATCTTTGTAGTTTCAAGCAACCGAAAGGATTGCCCATAAGGAAGACCACTTGGACTTAGATCAACTGAATAATTTGCAAAACTTTTAACTGCTATGAATAAAGGTTTCAACAAAATCACATCCACCCGATTCCACTAGCCCAAAGTGACAGTTTTGGGTCAAAGCAAAAAAATAAGGATTTTTGAATCAACCAATGTTTCTTGCAATTGTTAGCGTCCATTCATTAACCCATCACCTCTTAAGAAGAATCTAATTTCTAGATGGATATGGATACCTCCTCATCCGCAAAAGGACAGAAAAACGCAACCACCAAATGCTCACTCAAGAAGGAAGGAGTCCTATTGATTCGGTTGCCGTGTAATCCAATTTTCCCTGTTGGGCCTATATACCTTGCAGACCATCTACATAAGTGTTTTCCTGATCTACCTCAAAGAATTCTTGATTTAGCCGCGGTTCCAATTCTGGATGTAGAAAGGATTTTATTAGCTGATATCAATGATTTCCATCCATCTTTGATTGTCTTCTCTTGGAGAGATATACAAATTTATGCTCCTGTAAATGGGAGAGGTGGAAATCCACTTCAAAATTCCTTTGAGGTTTTTTATGCTCGCAACCCCTTAAGAAAGCTCCGTGGTGCCTTAGGTGGGCTCAGATTAATGAGTAGTCACTATGGAGAACTATGGCGGAACCAGCGGTTGGTCAAAGTTGGTTTGAAAGCTGCCCTTCAACACAACAACCAAGCACGTGTAGTCATAGGCGGAGGAGCTGTGAGTGTGTTTTACGAACAACTTGGCAAAACCCTTCCTAAAGGAACGATTATTTCTGTTGGGGAAGGAGAGCCCCTATTAGAAAAATTATTGCGCGGCGAATCACTCCTAGGAGAAAGGTGTTTTATAGCAGGAGAAAAGCCTCGACCAGGGTTAATCCATGAACAACCGATAAGCCTTCCCAAGACAGCCTGCAACTACAAATATATTTCACAAATTTGGCCTCAATTAAATTGGTATCTTGAAGGTGGTGACTTCTATGTAGGTGTTCAGACTAAAAGAGGTTGTCCACATAATTGCTGCTATTGCGTATATACCGTTGTTGAGGGGAAACAAGTAAGAGTTAATCCGGCAAAGGAAGTTGTTTCTGAAATGCGTCAATTGTATAACTTAGGGGTTAGAGGATTTTGGTTTACTGATGCACAATTTATACCGGCTCGTAGATACATTGAGGATGCAAAATCTCTCTTAAAAGAGATTCAATCAGAAGGCCTAAAGGATATACATTGGGCGGCATATATACGCGCAGACAATATAGATATTGAATTAGCAAGATTGATGGTTGAAACTGGCATGAGCTACTTTGAGATAGGTATTACATCTGGCTCTCAGGAACTAGTACGAAAAATGCGAATGGGATACAACCTAAGGACTGTACTTAAAAACTGTGAATTGCTCGCCAAGGCAGGTTTCAATGATCATGTATCAGTCAATTACTCCTTTAATGTTATCGATGAGAGGCCAGAAACAATTCGCCAGACAGTTGCCTATCATAGAGAGATTGAACGGATCTTTAGCAATAGCAAAGTGGAGCCTGCGATCTTTTTTATAGGGCTTCAGCCACATACCCATCTTGAACAATATGGATTTGAACAAGGCTTAATCAAACCTGGATATAACCCTATGAGCATGATGCCTTGGACTGCGCGAAAGCTTCTCTGGAATCCTGAACCAATGGGGACCAAATTTGGAAGAGTTTGCCTAGAAGCATTCGAGAAAGACCCCACCAATTTCGGGAGAAAAGTCATGGATTTACTAGAAAGAGACTATGGGAAAGCTCCTCTAGAAGAGGCTTTAAGTGCACCAGTTCAAGGCCTTCCGGCAATTGCAAAGGCATTTCGCTGAATCCACAAAATCATTCCAAGAGCAAAAATACCAACCACACTTACAAGGGGATTAGGATTCTGGCCACCAGGGCCAACAATCCACCAAGGAGCCTCTGCAGGAACCCTGATCAATCCATGTGTAAACAAGAACCAAAAGCCCACCAAGCTTCCATGGAGACCCACACACCCGAATAAAGAACCACCATCAATAACACGTCTTAAAGCTAAAACTAAACCAAATAAAAACATTCCGACAAAGCAACCAATCAAAGCAAATAAATCAAAACTAAAACGTGCATGAAGAAGACTAAAAATTGCAGCCTGGGCATAGATGCCACGGCGGTGTCCAATGAGCATATTCAACTCTCCCCAAAGCCATCCACGAAAAATTAATTCTTCTGCAAAGCCAACACCAATTCCTAAAAGGATCGCATTTAGAATGACACTCAAAATCAAATCTCCCTGCCAAGCTGAAGAGGCCAACAGCAGAGAAAAGACTCCTAGAGATAACAACAGAAAAGCGTAAAAAACACCTTTTAAGAAAGATTTCCAAGGCCTTTGCTCGATACATTTTCCAAGGCCCAATGCTGTCCAATAATCATTTTTCTTCCAACGGCTCTTTACCCAACTCGGCATTAATAACATGAAAGAGATAAAACTAATTACCGTACCAATTAATGATAAATTATCCCTTGATAAATCTGGAATAAATAATCTCAGAGGCTGCACAGAAAGCCACCCAATCAAATAAAGGGCTGGTACAAACAAAACTGTTAAAAGCCATCGACAAGGATGGTTCAAGCAATTGCTCCAGAAAGGGGAGACGGAATAATTCAATTTTCCTTTTCAATAGTACTAGTAAGTCCTTTAGAGTTAAGGGTCTCCGAATAAAACTCAGCGGGCTCTAAATCACAAACAATTACCAGTCCCACTCCTGTATTGTGTGCCTCCAACATGATAGCCAAAGCATCCTGCTCACTCAATTGTGGGACTACTTCTCGCAAAGTTAAGACTACATATTCCATAGTATTAACTGGATCATTATGAAGCAAAACCTTATATTTAGGAGAAGTCTTTCTTATCCTTTGTGTTTCTTTTTCAACAACCACTGACCCACCATGACTAGCCATTGCAGTGTCCACTATGATCACCTATAGAACTTTATTTGAATAAGAATTAAGACTAACTCAATTTTCATATTATTTACTCCATCTAATAGAAGCTATACGATTCATAGCTGTCTCGACATTTGTACGGCTATTAAAGGCCGAAAGCCGAAAATAACCTTCCCCAGATGCACCAAATCCACTCCCTGGAGTACCTACTACATTTGCCTTCTCAAGTAAAAAATCAAAAAATCCCCAGGAGTCCATTCCTTCAGGAACATTAACCCAAACATAAGGAGCATGTTCTCCTCCATGAACTTCAAAACCAGCCTCAAGAAGACTTGTTCGAATCAAAGCAGCATTATTCATATAAAAATCAACCAAAGCTTTTACCTGTTTTCGTCCTTCACTCGTATAAACAGCCTGAGCCCCACGTTGAACCATATAGCTCACACCATTGAATTTTGTACTTTGGCGACGATTCCATAAATTCCATAAACAAACTGAATCTCCATTTTGAGCCTTACCATGAATATTTTTAGGTATCACAGTAAACGCACATCGAGTTCCGGTAAAGCCAGCATTTTTTGAGAAAGAACGAAACTCAATTGCACAATCTTTCGCCCCTTCAACTTCATATATTGAGTGAGGCAAGGAATCATCTTGAATAAACGCTTCATATGCAGCATCAAAAAGAATTAAAGCTTCATTGTCTTTTGCGAAATCAATCCAACGAGCCAGTTCCTCCTTCGTGACCACAGCACCTGTTGGATTATTAGGGAAGCAAAGATATATCAAATCAACTGGCTCGGAGGGAATCTCAGCCACGAATTGATTATCCGCACTAATTGGCAAATAAGAAAGCCCGTTATATCGCCCAAGAGTATTTGCTTCTCCAGTTCGACCTGCCATAACATTACTGTCTACATAAACTGGATAAACAGGATCAGTTACAGCAATTCGATTTCCTGGGCCAAGAATATCCAAGATATTGCTGCTATCACATTTAGAGCCATCAGACACAAAAATCTCATCTGCACTAATTTCACAACCTCGAGTCTGATAATCAGATTTTGCAATGGATTCCCTCAACCATGAGTATCCCTGCTCAGGTCCATAACCATGAAAGCCCGATTCTGTCCCCATCTCGTCAATTGCTGCTTTCATTGCATCCCGACAGGCCTTAGGTAGTGGCTCAGTAACATCCCCAATACCTAAACGAATCAACTCCACTCCAGGACTAGAGTCGCTAAAAGCCTTTACCCTTCTAGCAATCTCAGGGAATAAATATCCGGCTTTTAGCTTGAGGTAGTTGTCGTTAACCTGAATCACTTGAAAAGAAACATGTATTGGACGCATCTTGCTATGGCAAGTGTCCTTCTGTGGAGCCTTTTCTACATACGATGTAGTCAGGACAAAACTGAGGTCTGTTGTGAGTGTTGGCTTTAGCAGTTTTCCAAAGCGAAAAAAACAATTTGAACCAATTAATTTTGATCAATTGATAGATGTTGAGATAACAAAACCTGCTCGCTATATAGGGAATGAACTTGGAGTAAAGCCCCAAAACTGGGACGCAGCAAAAGTTCGCTGGACACTTACATACCCAGAGACATACGAAATAGGAGCTAGCAATCTCGGACACATCATCCTTTATTCCATTCTCAATGCGGTCCCTGGACAGCTTTGTGACAGGGCTTACATGCCCGGGAGTGACCTCTCAAAAAGATTGAGAGAACGCTCGCAGAAATTATTTGCCGTTGAGAGTCAGAGGCCTCTTTTAGCCTTTGACATCCTTGGCTTCAGCTTGAGCTACGAACTAGGAGCCACCAATATCTTAGAGATGCTGAATTTGGCAGGCATCCCACTGCATTCCAAAGAACGAGGAAATCTGCCAATTGATCATCCAAGCTCAACTCCACTGATCTTTGCCGGTGGTCCAACAGCCACTAGTAATCCTGAGCCTTATTCAACTTTCTTTGATTTTTTTGCCCTAGGTGATGGCGAGGAATTACTACCAGAAATTGGCTTAGTAATTGCAGAGTCAAAAGCGTTAGGAATTAATCGTTCAGAGCTCTTGAGAGATCTTTCAGAAATACCTGGTGTATATGTTCCATCTCTATATAAAACTTGCGCAAACAACACATCAATAGAGCCGTTGGATTCCTCAATTAAGAAACAAATACTCAGAAGAGTAGCAACTCCAATGCCCTACTACTCCATGGGTTTAGTGCCAAATATAGAAACCATTCATGATCGCCTCACAATTGAAATTCGAAGAGGATGTACACGAGGATGCCGTTTTTGTCAGCCAGGAATGCTTACAAGGCCAGCTCGTGATGTTGAACCTGAAGAGGTCATAAATGCCGTTGAATCTGGGATGGAAAAGACTGGTTATAGCGACTTCTCTTTACTCTCTCTAAGTTGCAGCGATTATCTTGCATTGCCTTCTGTAGGAGTAGAGCTTCGGAATCGATTAGCTGACAAAAACATCACATTGCAACTTCCAAGTCAACGAATCGATCGTTTTGATGATGACATAGCACATATACTTGGAGGGGCTAGAAAGGCAAATCTAACCTTTGCACCAGAAGCAGGTACTCAAAGGCTAAGAGACATTATCAACAAAGGTTTATCGGATAAAGATCTTCTTAACGGCATTCGAACAGCACTTGAAAATGGTTATCAAAAAGTCAAATTGTATTTCATGATTGGGCTGCCTGGTGAAACAGATTCAGATGTTCTAGGCATTGCCTCTACATGTGAAATGCTTCAAGCAAAATGCAAAGATTTAGGCAGACTTAAATTAAATTTAACAATCAGCAACTTCACGCCAAAACCACATACTCCCTTTCAATGGCACAGCGTATCAAAAACTGAATTTGAACGCCGCCAAAAACTCCTGAAAGGAGCATTTAGTTCTTTAAAAAACATCAAGGCAAATTTCACTGACGTTCGTCTCTCCGCGATGGAGGATTTCATTGGTCGAGGGGACAGACGACTAGCACCTGTCATAGAAGCTGCATGGCGCGCTGGTGCAGGAATGGATTCTTGGTTCGAATCATTAGATGGCACATATCAAGCATGGGCTAATGCAATTGCCAATGCGGGGCTTGATAAAGAGTATCGAGAACTTGAAATGGGTAGCTGGAGTGACGTTGAAGCCCTTCCACCAAATGATCTAGTCAAATTCTGCTCTAAACCACTTCCATGGGATCATCTAGATACAGGCATTACAAAACGCTGGCTTGCCGAAGACTTGCAACGTGCTCTTGAGGCCAAAGTAGTTCCAGACTGCTCTTTTCATAAATGCAGCAGCTGTGGAGTATGTGGACCTGAATTAGGTCAAAACATTGTCATCGAGCCAACAAAAATCCCACCTCAAAGACCTCAGCAAGCTCCACCCAGCCAAAGAGCTTGCAGAATTCGATTTCGCTTTACAAAAACACGCCCAATATCATTTCTCAGTCACCTTGATCTTGTGCGAGTTCTGGAAAGATCACTTAGAAGAAGCAAACTCCCTATTAGTTATACAGGGGGGTTTCATCCATTACCCCGATTGCAAATTGCTCTTGCACTACCTCTAGGAGTCCAAGCATATGGAGAATGGATGGATCTGGAATTCACAGCAAAACTTGAGCCAGAAACAGCTCTAAACAAACTTCAAGACACCCTCCCAGGCGGACTAAAGCTACTTACAGCAAAAGAGATCTCAATTAATGATCCGAGCCTCTCTCAACAATTATCAAAGGCAGTCTGGAGCTTCAATATCTCAACAGTTTCAAGCCCAAACATGACTCCTATTCAATACAAAGATGCTATAAAAACATTAGTAGATGCAAATGAACTTGTTTGGCGAGATAAAGACAAGAAGGGGAGGCCTAGAGAGCGAAATTGCCGAGAGGCACTGCAATCACTTCAACTACAAACTGCAACACACAAAACCAGCAATTTTCATCCGACAGACTACGTAAGACTTCAATTAGAAGCTGAAATAGATCAAATGGGCAGAAGTCTTAAGCCCCAGCAAATAAAGCACTGGCTCGAAGAATACTTCAAAAATCCACTAAAAATCAGTGATATCAAAAGAGATGAATTAAAGCTAATTCAGTGCTAGGGTTTTAGTAGGCACATGGCTAAAGATAGCTTCTGCCACAAGCGCATCTAGGTCCTAATTAACCCCAGTTCTGAGGAAAAGTCCTTTTGATGCTTGCAAATCATGGTTCGTCAGCGCTCGACAAACCAACTTCTTAATCTCATAGGAGCACCGCCTCCGTTTATTTCTTTCAACGGCATCTGTCCTTAACAAGTTATCAACACTTGCATCGAGACTGCAATGTTGTTTTCGGTTCTTAGCCAAGTAGGGCTAACACACTTTCTTATATATGCCTCAGCAAATTGTCATCGCTGAGCAGCTGCGAATAGCAGCTTTGCTCACCGATGAGCGAGTAGACGAGCTCATCGTCGCCCAAGGTCGCTACCAAATCGGAGATGTCTATCTAGGGACTGTCGAAAATGTCCTACCAGGAATAGATGCCGCTTTCGTCAATATTGGTGAAAGCGAAAAAAATGGTTTTATTCATGTCACCGATTTAGGTCCTCTTCGACTGAAAAAAGGCGCCGCTGGGATAACTGAATTACTTGAGCCACGCCAAAAAGTTTTGGTTCAAGTTATGAAAGAACCAACTGGCACTAAAGGGCCAAGGCTTACAGGCAACTTGGCACTTCCCGGTCGCTACCTAGTTCTTCAACCACATGGACAAGGAGTAAACATATCTAGGCGAATCAACTCTGAAGGGGAACGTAATCGTCTTCGAGCATTAGGAGTATTAGTAAAGCCTCCTGGGAGCGGCCTTCTTATAAGAACTGAAGCCGATGGCATTGCCGAAGACTTGCTAATTGACGACCTAGAGGCACTCCTAAGGCAATGGGAAGCAATCCAACAAACTGCTGAGAATTACACACCCCCAGTACTGCTAAATCGTGACGAAGATTTCATTCATCGAATTCTTCGAGACCATGTCGGTCCAGAGGTTGTGCGCGTTGTCGTAGAAGATGAGCCAGCAGTTGAACGTGCAAACGTATTTTTAGGTCAAGATGGAACAAATGTTTCAGTCCAATCTCATACTGATCCAACATCTCTTCTGGAGTTTTACAAAGTCAATGCAGCTATACGCGATGCCCTCAGGCCAAGAGTAGATCTACCTTCAGGGGGATACATAATCATCGAGCCCACCGAGGCATTAACAGTTATTGATGTCAATTCCGGCTCTTTTACTCGCTCTGCAAATGCAAGGGAAACAGTGTTATGGACAAACTGTGAGGCCGCAATTGAGATAGCTCGTCAGCTAAAACTTCGCAATATTGGAGGCGTAATAATTATCGACTTCATTGATATGGAGTCAAGAAGAGACCAACTTCAATTACTAGAACATTTCACCTCAGCAGTGAAAGATGATTCTGCGAGGCCTCAAATAGCCCAATTAACTGAACTTGGATTAGTCGAACTAACAAGAAAACGTCAAGGTCAAAATATTTATGAATTATTTGGTAGACCATGCACTAACTGTGTCGGCCTTGGTCATGTGGCTGTACTCCCAGGGAAAGAAATCCTTCAGCCATTAGCAAATGCTATAGGTCTTGTCAAAACTACACTTCCAAATCGTTCAGAAGCACCAATTGCTTCAGACCCCAACAACGTTCGCAGAAAAAGAAATGGTAGAAATCGACTAGGTGTCGAAGTCCCTTCTATATCTAATTCACAACAATTATCTACCCCTGATACGACTTCACATGTTCCAGACACCTCTGAAGAGGGAGCATCCGCAGAAGCTCCTTCACATAGACAAGAACCTGAATTGATTTCCGTGAAGATGGATCCTGTCCAAGAGGAGGTTTATGGGTTACTTGGATTAAATCCACTCCTGCTGTTAGAAGATCTCCCTGAAAAAGAAAATCTTTTGATACGTGTAGTTCGACCTGGCGAAGATGCAGATGCTGTGCTTGAGGAAGCACGTAAACAATTACTGGCTAGTTCTGGTCGACGAAGAAGACGAGGGCGAAATGGTCGAACTTTTCCTCGTGGCGTAGTTGAAGGACCTAATAGCATTGAAGGAGAAGTGATAGTCAAAGACTCGGAATCAGACGGTCAAAATGAACAATTAAACGTAGCTATAACTCCTATTGAAACTAGTGAATTACCAAACACTAATGACTCAGTTACTAGTCCTTCTAGTGCTCCTAATCAAGAAGAAGTAGTAGAAGATCCTCGACGGCGTCGCCGTCGCTCATCAGCGTCCAAAGAAAATGCATAAACAAAAAGGACTCATAGCTGGAGTAGATGAAGTTGGGAGAGGTTGTCTGTTTGGTCCTGTTTTTGCTGGTGCTGTTGTCCTAAGTGAAGATGCCAAAACACTATTACTTAATGCTGGCCTAAAAGACAGCAAGAAGTTAACTCCCAAAAAAAGGGCTCAATTAGTTCCAATGATTGAAGATCTAGCTTTGTCCTGGGGGCTTGGTCAGGCATCATCTAGAGAAATTGATTTAATTGGTATTCGAAGCGCGACTGAAAAAGCAATGCTTAGAGCCCTTCAACGAATCCAATTGCCGATAAAAATAGTTCATGTAGATGGAATCCTTCCACTGCGGATCTGGGAAGGGGAACAAATTACTTTGAAAAATGGAGAGAGTGCTTCACCTGCAATTGCTGCTGCAAGCGTTTTAGCAAAAGAATCACGAGACAACCTTCTCAAAAGGATTGCTATTCAATTCCCTGATTATGGATTCGAAAGGCATTTTGGATATGGCACACAGCTTCACAGGAACGCTTTATTTAAGTTAGGGATAACACCATTACATCGAAGATCTTTTCTTTCTAAATTTGTTACAGAAGCAGAATCTGTCTTTTAAAGAAAGTCATTATTCGGAACACCATTTACTGAAGTCCGCTAACAGCTGCTTCCCAACACGAGCCTTAATACCAAGCAAAATGCCATTAAGGATCGAATGTCCTGTACTTTCCAAAACTTGCTTTGGAATCAATTTCAATAGCGGTGGCTGGCTAACTGTTACTCCAAGGAGAGCCTGACCCTCCAACCCTCTTGAGGTCGCCTCCAGAGTGGCATCAAGGCTTAACTCAAAGTCATCCACCAAGCCAAGGCCATCAAGTTCACTTTCAGTAGCATGCATTTTCAGCTTACCTTCAGTATTAACTACACCTATTGATACGACTGGATTAACCTCCAACTGAAAGACCTTAAAGCTAGTTACTGTGTAACGGAAGCTCCCTGGCCCCAATGGAGTGAGCTTCTTGGGATCCAGCATTGCTCCAACAACTCGTTCTTGCTGAAGCAAATAAGCAGGGAGACGCTCAGCGTTAATCCCTACCGGCAGATCCAATTTCTGACGGGCTTGAAAAGCCAGAGGCATGATCGGTGCCTGACCAGTCATGATCCTATCGACCTTTCCGCTCAGTTTTATTAAATGCCGACACGAGTGGCTTATTTAGGCCCTGAGGGAACATATGCAGAACAAGCTGCTTATTCTTTGGCAGAGCTTGAAAAGATTAAAGAACCAGACTTTGTCCCTTGCATTGGTATTCGGACAGTTGTGGAACAATTAGCAAAAAAACTTTGTGATTTTGCAGTAATCCCTATCGAAAACTCTGTCGAGGGTGGTGTTACGACAAGTCTCGATTGCCTTTGGTCCAATCCAGATTTATTTATTAAAAGAGCACTTGTTTTACCAATTCAACACTGCCTAGTCGGGAGCGGCGCCATCAATGAAATCTCTGAGGTTTTATCACACCCCCAAGCACTTGCTCAATGCAGTGACTGGCTAAATCAACATCTACCTGGCGCGCTCCAACTGCCTACAAATTCGACCTCAGCAGCCGCCAGAATGGTTGTAAATAGTAATTTCCGTGCAGCCATAGCTTCAAAAGCAGCTTGCAATCTCCCAGGAATCAAAGAGCTGGCTTTCCCAATTAATGATATTGCTGGTAACCGAACGAGATTTGTATTACTACAACGCGAGGAGATTGATCAAACAGGTGATCTGATCAGCTTAGCTTTCTCTCTACACGCAAACTCACCTGGTGCATTATTAGAAGCTCTTAATTGCATCGCAACTTTAGGGCTAAATATGAGTAGAATTGAATCTCGGCCCTCCAAAAGAGAATTAGGTGAATATATATTTTTTGTAGATCTCGAGCTGCCTAGTGAAGATAAAAATGTTTACAAAAAGCTGTCGAGTCTACTAAACCCTTTGTGTGAGCATCTGGTTCATTTTGGATCATATAAAAGTACTGAAAGTATCTCCGGTTAAATTCATCCTCGACTTCGAAAGACACCAAATTTCATAAGACCTTTTGCAAAAGCCCAATGCATTAACAAAATAGTAGGGATCTCTCGCAATCCCTTGAAAAATGCTGCTGGGCCTAATCCAATAATTGCATGAGGCCTACGAATACCTTCAAAAACAGAATCAAGCCAAGATGGGATAGTAAAAACTGTCCAATCAGCCATTTCTACAGGCCCACCACAAAAACGACTGTCTAATAAACTCTTTTTAAATCCATTCATACTGGAAAACTCTGGATGGGCCCATTGATCAAGCAGATGATGCATTACACCTCTCTCTAAATGGTTCATCTTTCCATTTATTGGATCGCGAATATTCCAATCTGCTACTGCCAAAACCCCTCCGGGTCTAAGGACCCTAAGCATTTCATCTGCATATCTCTTTTTATCTACCATATGTGGACCAGCTTCCACACTCCAAACTCCATCAAAGAAACCATTTTCAATTTTCAAATCAAGCGCATCCATAACCTCAAACTGACAAGAAAGGTCACTTGGGGTAAGTTCTTTTGCACGCCTAATCTGTTCCGGACTAATACTTATTCCAAGGACATCAAATCCATAATCTTTAGCAAGAATTCTTGCACTACCTCCAATACCACATCCAATATCAATGATTTGAGAACCTCTTGGCAACTGATCTAGACCGCTCCAACGAATCAATTCATGAACAAAATCAACTTTTGCCTCTCGAAAATCTTTTTTTGAAAACCGTTTTTGATAGTAACCAAGATGAATATGATCGCCCCAAAGCCGTTCAAGAAGCGCATCATTTGTCCAGTTATCATAAGCAGAAGCGACGCTTCTACTTGTAACATACTTACGATCTTTACTTGACCAAGTATAAATATAAGCCCCCAATAAGAAAGCCACTAAAGTAAAGATTAAAAGCCAGATACTCATCAATTATTGGCCTGATCAACATTTGAGAAAGTATCTTTTAACGCTGTGCGTGCGGCCAATTGTTTCCTGGTATGATCTAGCATTTCATACTCTCGCTTTAGGCGATAGAAAGTATCGCTAATTTCAAGCAATTTTTGTTGCTCGTCAGCTACTGGACCTCCAAGATGAGCACCTATCCAAAAGGAAAGCTCTCTTGGTAAGTCGGGGAGATCTTCAGGAAGAGATGTGTCAGAGTCTGTAAGTTTTCCAGTGAGCGTAACCACATCAAGCAATGCTTCTTTAACTGATTCGGAAAGCTTTTGGAGCTTGTCCTGATCATCAACCTTTTCATCTTCTATCCAACTCACAACTGCACTTACAAAAGGAGAGTCCTTAGTAACCTCAAGCACACGAAAACGTTGCTGACCAAGCGTAATAATGTTGCTCCTTCCATCATCAAATGTCTGATGCTTAATGATCTCAGCACAACACCCCACATCTGCCATCTTCTTATTTGTGGGATCCCATCGCACAACGCCAAAACGATTATCACTCTCTAAAACCTGCTGAAGCATTATGCGATATCTAGCTTCAAAAATATGAAGAGGAAGAACCTCCTGCGGGAAAAGAACAACCTCAGGGAGAGGGAAAAGAGGCAATTCCCTGACTGCTAATTCGGTCACAGGGAGATAATCCCAAACTCACAAAACAATCCTAGAGACCTGATCAGAATATTGATGACTAAATGGAGTCAGAGCTTAACCTCAATATCAACACCACTAGGCAAATCTAATTTCATTAAAGCATCAATAGTCTTGGCTGAAGGGTTGTAAATGTCAATAATTCTGCGGTGGGTACGTGTCTCAAAATGCTCTCTCGAATCTTTGTCTACATGTGGAGAGCGAAGGACACAGTAAATTTTTCGTTTTGTAGGGAGAGGAATAGGCCCTATTGCTGTAGCTGCGGTGTTGTCAGCTGTCTCAATAATTTTTTCACAAGAAAGATCCAACATCCTTCTGTCAAAAGCCTTAAGGCGAATACGTATCTTCTGCTGTGCAATAGCCGTTGACATAACTATGACTCAAAGGAATCCCCCTAAAGGGAGAAAGAGTGGTTTTCGAGGTTCTTGGAGGTTTGAGAAGTAAATTGACCCCTTTCTTTGAAAGGCCTCCAATTTATCTAATCTAAAGGATGACCTGGCCAATTAACCAGGACCAGGCCACCTCTTGACAACAACTTACTCAATAATCTTTGAAACTACTCCCGCACCGATGGTACGTCCTCCTTCACGAATAGCGAAGCGCATACCTTGCTCAATAGCAACAGGACAAATCAATTCTCCTGTCATCTTGATACGGTCACCGGGCATAACCATTTCAACATTACTTCCATCATCAGAAGTAAATGCTGTGATCTGTCCGGTCACATCAGTTGTTCGAATGTAAAACTGTGGGCGATATCCAGCAAAGAAAGGTGTATGCCTTCCACCTTCTTCTTTTTTAAGAACATAAACCTCGCCTTCGAACTTGGTATGAGGAGTAATAGATCCCTTCTTAACAAGAACCATGCCCCTTTCAATATCTTCCTTTTGAATTCCTCGAAGCAAAAGACCAACATTATCTCCTGCCATACCTTCATCCAAAAGTTTCCTAAACATCTCTACTCCAGTAACTGTTGTCAGCCTGGTTTCTTTAATGCCAACAATCTCAACTTCCTCTCCTACTTTCACCTTGCCTCTTTCAATTCTACCGGTTGCAACTGTGCCACGACCCGTGATTGAAAAGACATCCTCAATTGCCATCAGGAATGGCTTGTCAACTTCTCTCTCTGGTTCTGGGATAGAAGTATCAACTGCCTTCATCAATTCTTCAATCTTGGATTCCCAATCAGCATCACCTTCTAAAGCTTTTAGTCCAGAAACTTTGACAATTGGGACATCATTAAAACCATAACCTTCAAGCAATTCACCTATCTCCATTTCAACCAGCTCAATAATTTCTTCATCGTCAACCATGTCACATTTATTCAACGCAACAACAAGAGCAGGTACCCCAACTTGCTTAGCCAAAAGAATGTGTTCCTTTGTCTGAGCCATTGGACCATCAGTTGCAGCACAAACAAGAATGGCTCCATCCATTTGAGCTGCACCAGTAATCATATTTTTTACGTAATCAGCATGACCAGGGCAATCAACGTGAGCATAGTGCCGACCGTCTGTTTCATACTCAACGTGGGCAGTGTTAATAGTGATGCCACGTTCACGCTCTTCTGGAGCACCATCAATGTCTCCATAGTCTTGGGCCTTGGCCTGGCCCTTCTTAGCGAGCACATTGGTAATTGCTGCCGTTAAGGTCGTTTTCCCATGATCAACATGACCAATAGTGCCAATGTTGACGTGAGGCTTGTTTCTCTCAAACTTCTCGCGAGCCATTTTGTTAAAGAATCGGGGGTGGAAAGTAGGTTTTAGAGATCAGGAATTAATTGCCCTGATTCTTAGAGATGATGGCTTCAGCCACATTACGAGGAACTTCCTCATAATTGCTGAACTCCATTGAAAAGATACCCCGACCTTGTGTCATTGATCGGAGTTGTGTGGCGTAGCCGAACATTTCAGCCAGTGGCACTTTGGCACTAACTTTAGACAGCCCATCGTCTATGGACTGTCCTTCAACCTGACCTCGTCTTGAGGAAAGGTCACCAATAATAGAGCCAAGGAAATCCTCAGGGGCCTCAACTTCAACCTTCATCATGGGCTCAAGAAGCACAGGGTTGCACTTCTTGACCCCATCCTTGAAAGCCATTGATCCTGCGATCTTAAAAGCCATTTCTGATGAGTCCACATCATGATATGACCCATCAACCATTGTGACCTTCACATCGATAAGAGGGTATCCGGCTATCACACCAGACTCACAGGTCTCCCTCATACCAGATTCGGCAGGCTTGATGTATTCCTTAGGAACAACACCGCCAACAATTTTGTTGACAAATTCAAACCCTGTTCCAGGCTCCCCAGGCTCCACTTCTATAACCACATGGCCATATTGTCCTTTACCTCCTGTCTGCCGGGCAAACTTACCTTCACCTGATGAGCTTGCACGAATAGTTTCTCTATAAGAAACCTGAGGTGCACCAATATTTGCTTCAACCTTGAACTCTCGAAGCATCCTGTCTACCAGGATCTCGAGATGTAGCTCCCCCATCCCCGCAATCACTGTTTGATTGGTTTCAGGGTCAGTACTAACCCTGAATGTCGGATCTTCTTCTGCGAGAGCCGTAAGTGCTTTGCCAAGTTTTTCCATATCCCCTTTAGTCTTAGGCTCTACTGCAACAGAGATGACTGGTTCAGGTATATAAAGCGTTTCTAAAACTATTGGATCATCTGCAGCACATAAAGTATCTCCAGTAGTCGTGTTCTTTAGTCCTAATACTGCCCCTAAATCACCTGCTCGCAACTCATTTACCTCTTCACGATCATCTGCTTTAAGAATGATCAAGCGAGATATTCTCTCTTTCTCGTCTTTCGTTGAATTCATTACATAGCTACCTTTCTCAAGAACTCCTGAATACATCCGTACAAAGGTCAGCTTTCCATAAGGATCTGCCATGACTTTAAATGCCAACGCACTAAAAGATGCGCTGTCATCAGAGGGTCGCACTGCCTCTTTACCACTTGGAAGCAATCCCTGAATAGGAGGCACATCAACTGGAGCTGGCAAATAATCAACGACTGCATCAAGTAAAAGTTGAACACCTTTGTTTTTAAAGGCAGAACCACAAAGCATTGGTACTAAGCCATGCTTCAAAACCCCTTCTCTTATTCCTTCTTGAAGCTGAACCTGAGTTAATTCCCCGGTCTCAAGAAAAGCCTCAATGAGCTTTTCATCTGTTTCAGCAATAGATTCCATCAATTTCTCACGCCATTCAGCTGCCAAATCCGCCATATCAGCAGGAATTTCAGTCTCCTCAATATCCTTTCCTAGATCATCTTTATAAATAAATGCTTTGTTCTTGACTAAGTCGATAATGCCGACCAAGTCATTCTCAGCGCCAATAGGCAGCTGAAGAGGGACAGCATTCGCCTTTAAGCGATCTTTTATTTGTCCATGAACTTTCAAGAAATCAGCTCCAGTTCGGTCCATCTTGTTAACAAAGACCATTCGTGGAACTGAATATCGATCTGCCTGGCGCCAAACAGTTTCAGATTGAGGTTGAACCCCACCAACTGCACAAAAGACTGCAATCACCCCGTCAAGCACCCTCATAGAGCGCTCAACTTCGATCGTGAAGTCAACGTGACCGGGAGTATCAATAATGTTTATTCGATGATCTTTCCAAGTAGTAGAAATTGCAGCCGCAGTAATCGTTATTCCACGCTCTCTCTCTTGAGCCATCCAATCAGTAACGGCAGCACCATCATGAACCTCTCCCATTTTGTGCACAACACCGGAATAAAACAGGATGCGCTCGGTGCAAGTTGTTTTACCAGCGTCAATATGGGCTGCGATGCCAATATTTCGGACGCGTTCCAATGCGAAGGCACGAGCCACAGGAAAATCTCCGGATTGAGGAGTTAAAAAACGGATCAGACTCTACAGGTCGACCCTCTTGTTTTGAATATTAAGAGAGCCTACTAGTTCAATAGCGGTAATGAGCAAAGGCCTTATTTGCTTCTGCCATCTTGTGGGTTTCTTCTCTTTTGCGAACTGCACTACCTGCCTCATTAGCTGCATCCATTAGCTCCCCAGCCAACTTCTGGGCCATACTCCTGCCATTTCGTGACCGAGAAAAACTTACTAACCATCTAAGTGCCATTGCAGTACCCCTTTCCTGACGAACTTCCATAGGGACCTGATAAGTAGCTCCCCCAACTCTCCGCGCTCTTACTTCTACTAGCGGAGTAGCGTTTTTCACTGCGGTCTCAAAAAGTTCAATGGGGTCGTTACCAGTGCGCTCATTAATCAGCCCAAAAGCCTCAGCAAGAATTTTTTGAGCTGTTGATTTTTTTCCATGCTTCATAAGCCTCGCAACCATCATTGTTGCTAGCCGATTATTAAACTGAGGATCTGGAAGAACTGGGCGTTTTTCTGCAGCGTTTCGACGAGACATTTGTACGGAATAGAGAGAATGAACTTGTAATAAGAATTTAATTGAACTAATTAATTATTTATCTATTCCTTTGGAGATTTTGCACCATATTTTGATCTGGCCTGACGTCGATCTTTTACACCTGCAGTATCAAGAGTCCCACGAATTATGTGATACCGAACTCCCGGCAGATCCTTGACTCTTCCACCACGAAGTAATACAACAGAGTGCTCTTGAAGGTTGTGACCAATTCCAGGGATGTAGGCAGTAACCTCAAACCCAGAGGTCAGACGAACTCGAGCAACTTTGCGTAATGCAGAGTTGGGTTTTTTGGGAGTGGAAGTGTAAACGCGCGTACATACTCCACGGCGCTCAGGGCAAGCCTTCAAAGCTGGAGACTTGGTTTTACGAGAGAGGCGTTGCCTCTCAGTTCGAATCAGCTGTTGAATGGTTGGCATCGACTATTAGCTTTTGATCGGGATTAAGATCTGATCCACAGTCCTACACATTACTGGGTCGCCTCACCAAATTCCTAATCAAGACAAAGAAAAATTTTTGTCTAAGGACCACTCATCACCCGACTTAGAAAAGTAAAGGTCTACCAAAGGAGACTCCAATTAGACATAGAAATACAAGGCTTTGTAGCTCTAAACTAGAGTTTCAAAGAAAATCAACTAATTCTAATTTTCTTACTATCTAGACATAATAGAGACTACAAAATTAGCGAAGAACAATACTTCGCGCTAAAAAAATCTGTTCAAGGCACTCGGAAAACTAGGATTATCAGTTAGTAGTGCTAGTAATTCCAGGTTGCCGCAATCCACGGATGCAGTTCAGTTGAAGGTTATGTCTCAAGTCCCAATTACTCCTAAATGGCCCTACTGCGATAGCAGCGCCCCCAATGCCATAACAGGCGAAAAGGACGCATGTGGAGTTGGCTTTATAGCTAACGTTCAGTCAAAAAATAGTCATTGGGTTCTGCAACAAGCTCTTCTAGGCCTGAATTGCATGGAACACAGAGGCGGGTGTGGGGGTGATAGTGATTCAGGTGATGGCGCAGGTTTGCTTTGCGCAATCCCATGGAGCTATTTAAAAAACGTCTGGCATGAAGCGAAAGCTTGTACTCCGACAACAAGCGGACTTGGGATGTTATTCATGCCTCAGGAAAGCAGTCTTCGCAATGAGGCAAAGAACTTTTGTGAAGAAGAAGCAAAGTTTCTTGGCTTTACATCTCTTGGCTGGAGAGATGTTCCAGTAAATAATTCCGTGCTGGGACCACTAGCAAGAGAAACCTCTCCAGTTATTCAACAATGGTTAGTACAAAATAATGGTTCAGAAAAGAATCTAGAAGCACTTTTATTTCAACTAAGAAGACGCATAGGGAAACGCGCCAGACATAGTTGGGGAGACAAATCAAATGAGCTTTATATAGCTTCACTTAGTGGCCGCACAGTTGTTTATAAAGGAATGGTGCGCTCAGAAGTTTTATCTGCTTTTTATTCAGATCTCCGAGACACACGTTTTGAAATTTCCTTCGCTGTTTATCACCGCAGATTTAGTACCAATACCCTTCCTCGATGGCCTCTTGCTCAGCCAATGAGATTGCTTGGGCACAATGGGGAGATTAATACTTTGTTGGGCAACTTAAATTGGGCCAGAGCAACCGAGGTCGATCTTAAAAATGTCTGGGGGGAAGCCGCATCAGATCTAAAGCCAGTAGTTAATGCCGACTTCAGTGACTCAGCCAACCTTGACGCAACATTAGAACTACTAGTCCGAAGTGGGAGGCCAATCACAGATAGCCTTCTGACTCTCGTACCAGAGGCTTTCCGAGATCAACCGGAACTCAAAGACAAAGAAGAAATTCAGGCCTTTTACGAATATTCAGCATGTACACAAGAGCCTTGGGATGGGCCAGCATTACTTGTCTTTGCAGATGGATCCTGTGTTGGAGCCACTCTTGATCGCAACGGATTAAGACCTGCTCGCTACTGCATAACCAAAAATGGTTTTGTAGTAATGGGTTCCGAAACAGGAGTAGTCGAGCTTGAAGAAAGCAACATTATCGAGAAAGGTCGCCTAGGACCTGGACAAATGCTTGCCGTAGATCTTGAGAATGGGCGTCTTCTTCGCAATTGGAATGTCAAAGAGGAAGTCGCAGGACGACACCCTTATGGAAAATGGATCGAGGAGAATCGAAAAACCCTTATAAATCAACCTTGGGAGGGAAAGCTTCAACTAGGCAGTCTTGAGTTGCTTCAACAACAAACTGCCTTTGGGTTTTCAGCAGAGGACTTTGATCTAATTATTGAAGCGATGGCAGGGGGAGCAAAAGAGCCAACTTTCTGTATGGGTGATGACATCCCTTTGGCAGTTCTTTCAGACAAACCTCATCTTCTTTACGACTATTTCAAACAACGCTTCGCACAAGTTACAAACCCTCCAATTGACCCTTTGAGAGAAAAACTTGTAATGAGCCTTGACATGCACTTAGGGAAACGGGGCTCACCTTTAATTCCAAAATCAACTTCAGCTGGAGTTCTCCACCTACGAACTCCAATCCTAAATGAAGCGGAGCTCTCAAAACTTAGTGAGCAAGGTCTTCAGACAAAAACATTATCAATACTGCAACCTATAAGCGATGGATCAAATGGACTTAAAAAACATCTTCATCAATTATGTCTCCAAGCAGAAAATGCTGTTCTCAATGGAAATGAACTTTTAGTGCTTTCTGACCGGGGAGTTCGCGCAAGCGATACATATATCCCACCCTTGCTAGCAATTGGCTCAGTTCATCATTACCTACTTAAACAAGGTCTCCGTCTAAAAACCTCTCTTATCGTTGAGACTGCTCAGTGCTGGAGTACTCACCATTTAGCTTGTTTAATAGGTTTTGGAGCCAGTGCTGTTTGCCCATGGCTGACATGGGAAACAACCAGACACTGGTGGCACCAACCTAAGACTCAAAAACTAATTGAAACTGGCAAATTAAAAGCTCTCACAATTGAAGAGGCTCAGGCAAATTTACGAAGAGCTTTAGAAGACGGACTCAGAAAAATACTTTCCAAAATAGGAATCTCTCTTCTCGCTAGTTATCACGGTGCTCAAATCTTTGAAGCTATAGGTATTGGTGCAGACATAATCGAATTAGCTTTTAAAGGAACAACTAGCCGTGTTGCTGGAATCAGCCTCAAGGAATTAGCCAGTGAGACATTGACCTTTCATGCAAAAGCATTCCCTGAATTAGATCGCACAAAACTTGAATTCATGGGTTTTGTGCAATACCGGAATGGTGGCGAATTTCACCTCAATTCCCCAGAGATGTCAAAAGCTCTCCACAAGGCAGTAAAAGCAGGGCCTGGATATGACCATTTCTCAACTTATCAATCTTTACTGGAAGGCAGGCCTGCTACATCATTGCGTGATCTCCTTAGCTTCCGCAAAGCAATTTCACCTTTGCCCTTGGAACAAATTGAAAGCGTTGAAAGTATTTGCAAGCGCTTTTGTACTGGTGGAATGAGTCTCGGTGCTCTCTCCAGAGAAGCCCATGAAGTTCTTGCTATAGCAATGAATCGAATTGGAGGGAAAAGCAATAGTGGTGAAGGAGGTGAAGATCCTGCACGTTTCAAGACCCTTGAAGATGTCAATGAAAATGGGATATCTGCTAACTTACCTAACATTAAAGGCTTGCAAATAGGTGACACTGCATGTTCAGCAATTAAACAAATTGCATCAGGCAGATTTGGAGTAACTCCAGAATATCTACGAAGTGGAAAACAATTAGAAATTAAAGTTGCGCAAGGTGCGAAGCCTGGAGAAGGAGGTCAGCTACCAGGGTCGAAAGTTGATTCTTACATCGCAAAACTTCGAAATAGTAAACCTGGAGTCGCCTTAATCTCCCCACCACCTCATCACGACATCTACTCAATTGAAGATTTGGCACAACTAATACATGACCTACATCAAGTACATCCAGCTGCAAAAGTAAGTGTCAAGCTAGTTGCTGAAATAGGCATCGGTACCATTGCAGCTGGTGTCGCTAAAGCTAATGCAGATGTAATCCAAATATCAGGCCATGATGGTGGGACAGGAGCGTCTCCTCTAAGTTCAATCAAACATGCTGGAGGGCCATGGGAGCTTGGACTGACAGAGGTACACCGCTCACTTCTAGAAAATGGTTTAAGAGATAGAGTTTTACTTCGCGCAGATGGCGGATTAAAAACCGGCTGGGATGTTGTTATAGCTGCTTTATTAGGTGCCGAAGAATATGGATTCGGATCAGTCGCAATGATTGCTGAGGGGTGCATCATGGCGCGCGTTTGTCATACAAATAATTGCCCTGTAGGTGTTGCTACTCAACAAGAAAAACTGCGAAAACGCTTTCCAGGAATACCTGAACATGTGGTTAATTTTTTTATTTTTGTAGCAGAAGAAGTTAGGCAAATAATGAGCATTCTTGGAGTCGCTCAAGTCAACGATCTAATTGGACGAACAGAACTCCTCCAACCTCGAGAGTTAAAACTCACGAAAACTGATTCACTTGATCTTTCATGTCTACTAAAGCCAATCGATTCAACAATAGATAGGTCTTGGCTTAAGCATGACAATCAAGCGCATAGCAATGGTCCAATTCTCGAAGACCAACTTCTAAACGATTCTGAATTCATTACAGCCATAAATAACCATGGATCTATTGAGCGTCGAATTACAATTCAAAATACTGATCGAAGTGTTTGTGCCCGACTTGCAGGTGAGCTTGCTGCGAAGCATGGCAACAAAGGGTTCAAAGGAAAACTTAACTTGACTTTTCAAGGATCCGCAGGACAAAGCTTTGGGGCATTTGTGCTTAACGGAATGAATGTATTACTTGTTGGAGAAGCCAATGACTATGTCGGTAAAGGTATTAATGGTGGGCGAATCACTATCGTGCCTCCACCTAACAATCATGAATCCGCAAATCAAGTGATTCTTGGCAATACTTGCCTTTATGGTGCAACTGGTGGAGAACTATTTGCACTTGGTAGGGCAGGCGAACGTTTTGCGGTCCGTAATAGTGGTGTCAAAGCCGTAGTAGAAGGAGCTGGAGACCACTGTTGTGAATATATGACAGGAGGAGTAATAGTTATTCTTGGCTCAACTGGACGCAATGTTGGGGCAGGGATGACAGGAGGAATTACCTTCTTGCTTGATGAAGAGGAAGAGGTTAATTCTCGAGTCAATAAAGAAATTGTGGAGGTATTTAGTCTCTCAACGCCTCAACAAGAAGATATTCTCAAGCCCTTATTAATTGCTCATGCAAATCAAACGAATAGTAGCAAAGCTGTCAGAATTATCTCTGACTGGGATAGGCAAAAACAACTTTTTAAATTACTAGTCCCTCCAAGCGAAAAAAGCAAAGTTGGATTAGAGGTAACTGAGCAAGTTTTTGTCTAAAAATGCCGTGGTTTATAAAAACAGAACGTTTTAAACAACAAACTCTAAAACTATCACATGCTGAGCGAGAGGTATATCTAGAGTCACACAAAAAATGGGTTGAGAAATTAAAAAACTCAGGAATAAATATCTCAAGTGGATATCTATTAGACAGCTCACATTTACCTGGAGGAGGCGGACTACTGATATTCCAATCAGAATGCTTTCAATCAGCCAAGGCTCTTATAGAGACAGATCCAATGATAACGTCTGGCTTAGTTGAGTGGCAGCTCCATGAATGGGTAAGAGTTGCCGGAAAATCCCCTGCATAATTTCACCGTGGATATATTTCCATAAGTCTTTTAACCTCACCTGCATGATAGCTACTTCGAGTCAAAGGTGAACTTATTACTTGAAGAAAACCCATTTCCTTCTCACCAACAAGCTGATAATGTTTAAACTGTTCTGGAGAAACAAAACTTTCAACTTTTAGATGTTTAGGCCCAGGAGAAAGATACTGACCAATTGTAATTATATCCACCTGATTTTTACGTAAATCAGACATTACCTCCAGCACTTCAGAATCTATTTCACCAAGCCCAACCATGAGACCTGACTTTATATATGCCTTCGGCCAATTATCATGAACGCACTTTAGCAAAGCCAAAGATCTTTTATATTTTCCTTGTGGCCTAACTCGTTGATAAAGCCTGGGTACAGTCTCGATATTATGATTTAAAACATTTGGACATGCTTCCATAACTGTATTTAATGCATCCCAATTTCCACAAAAATCAGGAACCAACAATTCTATAGTGGTCATCGGAGAACGTTTGCGTATTTCACTTATACATTCAACAAATTGACTCGCTCCACCATCTTTTAAATCATCTCGATTAACAGATGTAATAACAACATGACTAAGTTTCATTAAAGAAACAGCCTCCCCAAGACGAACAGGCTCAGTCGGGTCCAAAGCTCTTACGCTCTTATCAAAATCAATGTCGCAATAAGGACAGGCACGAGTACATCCTGGGCCCATAATCAAAAATGTTGCAGTCCCCCCTGAAAAACACTCCCCAATATTGGGGCAACTAGCCTCTTCGCAAACAGTATTTAGATTGAGACCTCTCAACAAATTGGAGACTCTCCCAATACGTTCTTTCTGGGGAGCCTTTACGCGTAACCATTGGGGTTTAAGCAAAGCCTTTAAGTCAACAAAACAACTTTAGGAATGATCTTGCAAGTTCAGTTTTTTCTTCAGAAGAATCTTCTAAAGTTCTGCCTGCGGGATGTGGCGCAGCTTGGTAGCGCACTTCGTTCGGGACGAAGGGGCCGCAGGTTCGAATCCTGTCATCCCGACTATTCAAAAAATCTACTTAGAAAAGTAGCCGCGGGGATTAATCACCCATCCATCATTGACAAGACTTTGACTATTGCCAACAAGAACAAGAGTCAGCATGTCAACTGCCTCTATAGGAAGATTCCCTAGCGAATGGATGGTTACAGATTCATCAGCTCTGCCAACTTGACGTGCAAGAACGACAGGTGTTTCTGGTGAGCGATACTTTAAAAACAATTCCACAGCAAATTTCAATTGCCAATCTCTATCTCGCGATTGTGGGTTATATAAACCAATTACAAAATCTCCCTTAACTGCTCCAATCAATCTTTCTTCAATTTTTGACCAAGGTGTTAGACGATCACTAAGGCTGACCGCACAAAAATCATTCATTAGTGGAGCACCAACACGACTTGCTACGATTTGCATCGCAGAAACACCTGGGTGAATTTCAAGCTGAGGTCGCTCATGCTCTGGCTTAGCCAGCCATAATTCCAAGGCAAGACCACCCATTCCATAGATCCCAATATCACCAGATGAAATCAAAGAAACTCTTGCTCCTTGACTAGCAAGCGCAAGTGCCTGAGAGCATCTCTCTTCTTCCTTGGTCAATTGACCAGAGATGCAAACCTGATCAGGTCTCCTTAAAGGTTCTAATAAATCAAGATAAAGGCCATACCCAACCCATACGACACTTCTTGAGAGTGCAAACCTTGCATCATTTGTTAAGAACGCCAAGTCTCCAGGACCACTACCCACTAAATGCAACTCACCCCGATTTGGAGAGAAAGGTTTACTTGCCTCAGCAATGGAAATAGTAAGAGCCCCTTTCTCCTCAATTATTGACTTATATATATGTTTCTCTCTAAGCAATATGCCACCTTCACCTGCCGCAAGAAGAGCTGCTGCTTCCGACACAGATGCAGTGCCGACCTCCTCGTTAACTACTTCAGAAGGATTCGGCACAGAAACATCTGCTAAATCCTTGGCCGAGAAAAATCTAATTGGCCATCCTCTTTCCCTCGCAACAGTTAGCAGGGCAACTTCATCAGATTTTCTATCAATGCTCGCAAGCCCTGCAATAGCTTCTTCTGCCAAGCCTGCATCAGACAATGCTTGCTGCAAAGAACTCTCTATAAGAGTCTGACTAGTATTCCGTTCACAACCGACACCAATCCATAATGTTGCTGGGTGCCAACAACAATCAGCACTTTGTTGAGAACTAATTTTCAACTGCACTGAGTTGAGAGAAAACCCTTCAGGAATTCCTTTCAAAGAAATATTGGCTGCCTCAGTCGATTGCCACAATTTCGATCCCGAATGCTGCTCAATCTCTAAACATGCTCCTCGAGCTAGTTGCTGCATCAAATTTTGCCAAGCATTTCTATCCCCACTCCTTCTCCACCCCCAACCTTCTCCAAAACTATCTACACACAATCGATCACAACTTCTTGCATCCCCAGTAATCACAGCATCTCCTCCTAGATCTTCTGCCAACTGCAAAGCCAACTCTTCAGCTCCTCCCTTATGTGCGCCTAAAAGCGGCACAATCTTTAAAGCCTTTGAATCAAGGACAAGCACTGCGGGATCATCTTCTTTATTTTTAATTAAAGGTGAAATTAAACGGGTAATTGCTCCAAGTGCTCCAACCACAAGCAAGACCCCACCTTTCATCCAATATTTTCGAAGCACCTCCCCTGCTGGCGCCACCAAAAGATCTTGAGGGCAATTTTTCAAGCTGGAGGCAGCTCCAGGGGTTAGTGCTAACTCTTCAACATGGTTTCGTGATCTAAGCCTTAGAAGTAGTTGCAATGAGCTAATAGACAGCCCCAAAGCAATTCGTTTAGGAGTGGATGTTGTGGAAATTGTCAGAACCTAGATAAAAAGCATTCACATCTCAGCCCCCTGTTAAAAACTGGATTAGAGGCTTGAGTCAAGAAAAATAATAAAGAATGCATTGAGCTTCTTAGCCGATCGAATCAACTTCAGTGAGGAGTTCATTGCAGTGCAGTCAACATTTAGAAAAGCAAAGAAAGAAAATCCACTATGAACTTTCAAAGCCCGTGAACCCATCACTTTCAATACCATGAATAAGCTCTTTAAGAAAAAAGCTTTTTATTAATTGATCCGATTAAGGCAACGAATTCAATTATTCAATAGATCTAAAAATTTATAAAGAATGATGTTTGGGCTAAATTCACGGGCTTTCTGAATACTTCAGGTCCAGACAGAGCAGCCCTCCTATAGAACATTTGTTACTTGCTTCAGTAGTAACTGGCTCTCGCATCTATGCTTAGCAACAGCGGAGCCCATTTAGGGACCCCATAGCAAGCAATGGGTAACACCATATGCCTGTTATTACGCCAAGAGTCAAAGTCATTCATTTGCCTTGAACTCTTGGGCCCCGACAGCCTTCGGGCCTGTCGCTAGGGTGGCATTCCACCTCGATCCCGTACCTCGAGGAACCTCTCGATGACCATTAGCCCACCAGAACGTGGGGAGAAAGCTATTTACGATCAACCTGTCGACAGGGACCACGTTCCTGCCGATATAGAAAAAATCGGTGAACCTGGTTTTTGGTCAAATAAGCTTTCCAAAGGTCCCAAAACCACAACCTGGATTTGGAACCTCCACGCTGACGCTCACGACTTTGAAACCCACATCGGTGATGTGGAAGAGACGAGCCGAAAGATTTTTTCGGCCCACTTCGGCCATTTGGCTGTTGTCTTTATTTGGATGAGCGGTGCCTTCTTCCACGGTGCACGCTTCTCTAATTACGCCGGTTGGCTTACCGACCCTACGCACGTAAAACCTGGTGCGCAGGTGGTATGGCCAATAGTCGGCCAAGAAATAATGAATGGTGATTTGGGTGCCGGTTACAACGGCATGCAAATCACCTCTGGCATTTTCCAGATGTGGAGAGCCTGGGGCATTACCAGTGAGACAGAACTAATGGCTTTGGCCATTGGTGCTCTGGTGATGGCTGCATTAGTTCTCCACGGTGGGATTTACCACTACCACAAGGCTGCACCAAAGCTTGAGTGGTTTAAAAAAATCGAGTCAATGCTCCAGCACCATCAGATTGGTCTGATCGGTCTTGGATCCATTGGCTGGGGAGGCCACCTCAACCACATTGCCAATCCCACCAACGCACTACTTGATGCGATTGATGCAGGCAACCCGCTTGTCCTTAATGGCAAAACGATTGCAAGCGTCGCTGACATTCCTCTCCCGCATGAGCTCTACAGCGCAGATCTCGTGGGCCAGATTTATCCTGGTCTTGCCTCTGGCATTGGGAACTTCTTCAGTCTTAACTGGTGGGCCTTCAGTGATTTCCTTACCAACAATGGTGGAGTAAATCCTGTCACTGGTGGACTTTGGATGACAGATATTGCCCATCACCATTTGGCTTGGGGCGTATTTGCAATCTTTGGAGGTCATATGTGGCGCAACACCATGGGTGTTGGTCACAGCATGAAGGAAATCATGGATAACGCTCAGGGCGATCCAATTCTTTTCCCTGCTCCTAAAGGTCACCAAGGAATCTTTGAATTCTTGAGCAACAGCTGGCATGCACAGCTAAGTATCAACCTTGCATGTGTTGGTTCTGCAGCCATCATTATTGCGCATCACATGTATGCGTTGCCTCCATATCCTTATTTGTCAATTGATCACGCAACTGTGCTTGGTCTATTTACACACCACATGTGGATTGGCGGCTTAATGATTTGCGGAGCAGCAGCTCATGGAGGTATCGCAATCATTCGCGATTACGACCCTGCCACTCATATAGACAACGTGCTTGACAGAATTCTGAAAGCACGTGACGCACTCATCAGTCATCTGAACTGGGTTTGCATGTTCATTGGTTTCCATAGCTTTGGGCTTTATATCCACAACGACGTGATGCGTTCACTGGGTCGCCCACAAGATATGTTCAGTGATACTGCTATCCAAATTCAGCCAGTCTTTGCACAGTGGGTACAGAACATATGGAAAGGTTCTGTTGGAACTGCTGATCTTGTTGGAGCAGGAAATCTTCCTGGTGCAGTGAGTGATGCGTTCTCAATGCCTCTGGGAACTGCTGACTTGATGATCCACCATGTTCATGCATTCACTATTCACGTAACAGTACTAATCCTTCTTAAAGGTGTGCTTTACGCCAGAAGCTCAAGGCTTATCCCTGATAAGGCACAGCTGGGATTCCGTTTCCCTTGCGATGGCCCTGGCCGTGGCGGTACATGTCAGGTTTCTTCTTGGGACCACGTGTTCCTTGGCCTTTTCTGGATGTATAACTCCATCTCAGTGATCATCTTCTACTTCTCATGGAAGATGCAAAGTGATGTCTGGGGACTTACAGGTGGAAACTTTGCACAAAGCAGTATCACCATTAATGGATGGTTAAGGGATTTCCTGTGGGCACAGTCTTCTCAGGTACTAACTGGTTATGGCAATGCACTCAGTGGTTACAGCCTCTGGTTCCTTGCTGGACACTTCCTTTGGGCATTCAGTTTGATGTTCCTGTTCACCGGCCGTGGCTACTGGCAGGAATTGTTTGAATCCATTATTTGGGCTCATAACAAACTGAAAGTTGCTCCAACCATTCAGCCTCGGGCTTTATCAATTACCCAAGGCCGCGCAGTGGGTGTTACCCACTTCCTCCTAGGCGGTATCGTCACCACCTGGGCTTTCTTCCACGCCCGCCTTCTTGGGCTCGGCTGACCTTTCCTGACCTTTCCCTAAATGGCAACGAAATTTCCCTCGTTCAGCCAGGGTCTGGCACAGGACCCTACAACCCGCCGTATCTGGTACGGCATTGCCACGGCTCACGACTTCGAGAGCCACGACGGGATGACCGAAGAACAGCTTTACCAAAAGCTGTTCTCAACACACTTCGGTCATCTTGCGATTATTGGCCTTTGGGTTGCAGGTAACCTGTTCCACATCGCCTGGCAAGGCAACTTCGAGCAGTGGGTCACCGACCCTCTCCATGTTCGCCCAATCGCTCACGCAATCTGGGATCCCCACTTTGGGCAGGGCCTTACTGATGCCCTAACCCAAGCTGGTGCATCTGGCCCAGTCAATATCTGCTATTCCGGTCTATACCACTGGTGGTACACGATCGGTATGCGCACTAATGAGGAGCTCTTCCAAGGAGCGATATTCATCAACATCATGGTGTGCTGGCTTCTCTTTGGAGGCTGGTTACATCTTCAGCCAAAGTTCCGTCCATCCTTGGCATGGTTCAAGAACGCTGAAGCAATGTTGAACCATCACATTGCAGTGTTGTTTGGCTTCACAAATATCGCCTGGAACGCTCACTTGATTCACGTAGCAATTCCAGAATCACGCGGCATTCATGTTGGCTGGGACAACTGGCTGACTGTGTTACCTCATCCAGAAGGACTAACACCTTTCTTTACAGGCAACTGGGGTGCTTATGCTCAGAATCCAGACTCCTTAGACCATGTATTCGGCACCACTCAAGGTGCAGGTACTGCCATTTACACGTTTATGGGTGGATTACACCCAGATACAGGTGCTCTTTGGCTGACTGACATTGCTCATCATCACCTTGCTCTAGGTGTTGTGATGATTATTGGAGGTCATATGTATCGCAATACCTTTGGCATAGGTCACACCCTTAAGGAGATCACTGAAGGTCACAACACTGATCATCCAAATGATCCGCATACATTTGGTCTCAGTCACAAAGGGATCTACGAAACTGTCAACAATTCATTGCATTTCCAACTTGGACTTGCATTGGCTTGCTTAGGGGTTGCCTGCAGTTTGGTTGCGCATCATATGGGTGCACTACCCTCTTATGCCTACATCGCGCAGGACTACACAACCCAATCGGCTCTTTATACCCATCATCAATACATAGCAATTTTATTGATGACTGGAGCTTTCTCCCATGGAGCTATTTTCTTCATTCGTGACTATGACCCTGAACTGAACAAAGACAATGTTCTTGCAAGGGTGTTAGGCACCAAAGAAGCTCTAATTAGCCATCTAAGCTGGGTTTGTATGCTCCTTGGTTTCCATACCTTGGGTCTTTATGTACATAACGATGTATGTGTTGCCTTTGGTACACCTGAGAAACAGATTCTGGTTGAGCCGGTTTTTGCCCAAGCAATACAAGCTTTTAGCGGAAAGGTTGTCTATGGCATTGATGCATTACTAGCTAATGCAAATAGTGCTGCAACATTGGCAGCAGCAAATGTTCCAGGCAATCACTACTGGATGGATATGATCAACGCGCAAGACGCGACGACAAACTTCCTACCTATAGGTCCTGCTGACTTCTTGGTTCACCATGGCATAGCACTTGGTATCCATACAACAGCTTTGATCTTGATCAAAGGTGCCTTGGATGCAAGAGGTTCAAAGCTTATTCCTGATAAGAAAGACTTTGGCTATTCATTCCCTTGTGATGGTCCTGGACGTGGTGGTACTTGCGACTCATCTGCATGGGATGCGACCTACATGTCACTGTTCTGGTCAGTCAACACAATTGCTTGGGTCCAGTTCTATTGGCATTGGAAGCACCTTGCTATTTGGCAAGGTAACGTAGCCCAATTCAATGAGTCTGGTACTTACTTAATGGGTTGGTTCAGAGATTATCTATGGCTCAACAGCTCACAGTTAATCAATGGTTATAACCCATTTGGAGTCAATGAATTAGGTCCTTGGGCCTTCATGTTCCTCTGGGGCCACCTCGTATGGGCAACAGGATTTATGTTCCTGATCTCCTGGAGAGGATATTGGCAAGAGCTTATTGAGACTCTTGTATGGGCTCATCAACGCACACCTATTGCAAACCTGATTGGATGGAGAGATAAGCCAGTCGCTCTCTCAATCGTCCAAGCACGTTTAGTTGGTGTAACTCACTTCGTTGTAGGTACTGCTGTAACCTATGCGGCCTTTGTTATCGGCTCAACTGCTGGCAAATTCGGATAGGGAATATCTCTCTCCTCTATCAAAGTGTAGTTTTAGCGAAAGGTTCCTTAACCCCGTCAGTTTCTAACTGACGGGGTTTTTTATTGGAGATACACAGAAACAAAAAACTACGCTATGCAAAAAGCCAATCTAGATATAAAAAACTTGTATTTTTTTTTGCAAACAGCAAGCCTAATAAATACACCCCTAAGAGACTTAAGCGAACCATCATTATCCAAAGTCAATTAATGTAGTTTCATTCCGTCTTACGAAAAAAACCTCAATTCAAGAGTACTTAATTAGCATTAATTAAATACTCTTGAATTGAGCAAATTATCACTAATAATTTTAGCCAGTATTAAATCATAGGCGACCAAATCATATCTCCTTTAAAATACTTACTAAATATTTAAATCCACCAAAAGGTTTCACTAGGAAAGTTCATTTTGGCTTGGATTGTCTTGATCTTCTGCGGATATTCGCTTTAGGAACTGATTCCATTTAGTCGGCCAAATTGATCGAAATATAACCGCAATAACTAATAAATAGAAGCATCCTTCAATTGGATGTTGAATATTAGACAATGGAGGCAATTGGCGCATAATTGCATTTATTCCATTCAACATTGCGTTTGAAGCCTCATTGAAAACCAAAAACTGACTGAAAGTTTGACCCTAATTTACTTAAAATCATACTAAGTTCTTTAAAAATCTGTATAACCTCTAAAAATAATTAATCTCCTGGTGCACAAAAGGCCCCAGGAGATTAATTATTATTTTTCTAGCTTGTTCCCAGCCTAGCTATAAGTTAGCCGACCCAAGGGAAGAAGGCTCCCTGCTTCATCAAGGTGTCTACATGAAGCGTTCCACACAACAACCAAGCAAATACGGCACCTCCACATCCACCAAGCCAAAAACCACTTGTAAAGTCTGCCCAACCAATCTTGGTAAATAAATCTGCAGGTGGATTGTTCACTGTGCAATCTGCAGGTTGAACATTAGGTCCCTTACCTGGAGAATTGTATAAAACCAAAAGAGCTGTAAGGATATGGACCATCACTAACAGGAGAGCATTGGCAAGCATGGAAAAGACAAAGGAACATCGTTAACGAATGGCTACGTAGTCTCAAATGGTCTGAACTTAATCAAGTCAATTGCTGCCAAAAGACCTGGAATGATGGGCCCTATGGCCGTGAACGAGATTTTTACGGGGAAGGAAATACCAATCGAAATGCTCTAACTACTGCCGCCACAGGAAGAGTACTTGAGGCAGTAATGACGAATACATTGGTATCACCACTTGCTTGTAAAAGAATAAGGAACCTTCTCTCTAGATCATTAGATGAGATACATCGCAAATCGAATCCTGAAAACCAAATAGACGGTTTCCTTGGCGAAGGTTTATCTCAAGGTGAAAGAATCTGGAGTAAAGCTGGCTGGATGAGTCAAGCTCGCCACGACGCAGCTTGGTTCTCGAAGCCTGAAGGTAATCCAATGCTTTTAGTTGTCTTTTGCCAGGGAAGAGATCTTGCAAATGACTCATC
>CACEWU010000005.1 GCA_902563335.1 uncultured Prochlorococcus sp.
ATGTCTTTCTAGTCTTAAAGGAGGAGATCATTTCCATTTAACAAATAATTAACTCTTGCCTATCTATCAAATGACATTGATTGTCATTTGCAAGGAGTTAAAATTAATGTAGTCTTTTTACTAAGGTGAAGAAATTTTCGTCAAAAAAGCTAAGTATTCTGAAACAGTATCTGAATAGTTTTCATATACAAAAGGAAAAAAACAAAAAGCTAATCATTATCCTAGGAACGTTAGGAGATTTTGATAGTATCGAATATATAAAAAATATAGTAAATATGTTGTCAGTGATTGAGTCAGCAAATATATCCCTAAATGTAATAGGTATTGGTTCTAGCGCCTCAAAAAACAAATTTTGTAGTTATACTAGTTTGCCTCATGAATACCTAACAGTTACAGAAGAACCTTACCTGCATACTAAACTTGAATTGTGTCCAGGAGTAACTATATCAAAACTTTCATGGTTAAATTTTATTCTCATGTGTGCTGGTGTTAACTCCCCAGGAACTATTAAGGAAGTTGTTAGAGGATATTTAGGAGACAGGAATGCCCCTCAAGTTTTTAAAAAAGACGAAAAAATTAATCTCGGTTACATAACTAATATCCCTTCATCAATATTTAATTATGCAGGAGGGAGTGGATACCAAAGACCCTTGGAAATGGCTACATTTAGATTAAAAAACATGATTGAAGTTCTATCAAATTGGGGAAAATATATACCAAATGCAGATTACCTCACGTATAGAGGAGGTACTTTCCTATTAAATGAAAATGATGATCTACTTTACTGTTATTTGCCTTTAAGCATACTTGGTTATTCAGAAACGATGTCAAAGCCACTAAACTTTCTTGAAAAATGGATATAAGTGGTTTAATCTTGCAACTTATAATATCTTTATTGTTATCGATGTAATTATTCGATAACTTTCACCAGAATGATGACGAAAAGCAAATAAGGATATAATTGAGTATGATGTCAACTCATACATAGAGTAAATATGAGTGACAGAAAATGCTATCACTGCGGCAGTACTAGTTTCAGAGCAGATAGGGCGCTAGCAGGCCGATTAGTTTGTAATTTGTGCTCAACACCATTTGACTCCTCAGCTAAAAGTAGTCGATTAATGAAAAGAAATCCCTATCATCATAATATGAAAACATTTGTATTTGTATTTATTAGTATAGTGACTATACTAATAATAGTTTCGTTATCTAAATAGATATTTTCTATTCTATATGGTTAAATGAGGCTTTCATTTATAGGGAAAAGCGTGCCAATAATTATTTATTAGCTTAATATCTATATTTATATCAAATAGTAGACTTAATAAATCTGATTTAAGTATATTCTTCGGAGAGCCATTTGCGAATATTTGACCGTCCTTTAATAAAATAATATTGTCAACATCATCTGGAATTGTATTTATTTCGTGAGTAATATGCAATATTGTCTTTCCTTGCTTTCTTAGTAATTGTAGTAACTCAAGTACAAGAAAACTAGATTTCACATCTAATCTTATAGTTGGTTCATCAAGTATAAGAATATCTGGGTCAGGTATAACAGCTCTAGCTATTAAGATTTTTCTTTTCTCACCGTCTGAAAGTTGAGAGTACCTTTTGTTTAGTAAGGGTAAAAGTTGGAAAGCCGTAGCCAACTTCTCTAGTGCTTTTAATTGACTGAATATTACATGATCATTTTTATTTATACCAATAGTACCAAAAAATCCTGACAAGATTATATCCTTTACAATCATATTGGGCATAATGCGTATCTCAACTTCAGTTGAGATAAAACCTATACGTGACCTAATATACCAAATATTTATAAACTCTTGATCAAGAATTTTTATACTCGAATCGTTATTAGGAAAGGGATATATTGATCTGTTGATTAATTTTATAAGTGTACTTTTTCCTGAACCATTTGGTCCTAAAATAATAGTGTATTCATTTAAGTATAAGTTAAGGTTGAAATTATTAAAAATAAGTCTATCTTCATATGAACTAGCTAAATTATTTAGTTCAAGCCATTTTCTTTTCCCAGTCATTTTCTTCTAATTGATATTTCCCTGTTTGATAATCGGTTATTAATATTTGAACTATTTGGATTAGGTTGTCCAATTTTAAAATATTAAGAAAAGAAAACCTACTGGTATTAACAAACGTGTTAGTAGTTTTCTAATGATTTTACTGTTGTTTTCATCAGCCAATTTTGGATTCTCGGGTGGGTATCTCATTTTCATATCACGGTGGACTGAATTTGTACCTGATGTAGTGGGATGCATACCCCAAGGATTGTCCTTTTTAAGTGCATTATTTAGCCACCCCCAGTAGTATTGAACCATTTTATCTTCACCCAATAGCTTTACATTGTCCTTTTCTATATATCCCATTTGTTGATTAAAGGTTTGAGTTTTTAGGATCATATAGTCTTCTGAAAAAACTCTATAAAATATTCGTTGTTGAAGTTCTTTAAAAATAATCAACTTGGTTAGGAATTTATTTTTTAGGAACTTTCTATAATGTCTTACAATTACTCTAGCTCTATTTTCTGCCAATGGAATATGATCTAATACTTGGACATACCGGGCTGATTCAGGAGAACCTTTGTAAATAACGATTCTTCCTGGAGGAATAAATTTAATTGAGATAAACTCTCCTTTCGATTTATCTTTATGGTTATATTTACTTTCAATTTGCCTTTGATCTCTTGTTATTTTTTGATTAAAGCTTGTTATTACATCCCTGCTTACATCCTTGTCAGGGATGGTATCACCGTGAACCCAGAAAATGTGAAGTATGTCTAGATGATTTTCTATTATCCTTGCCCAATCACATTTAAAATCTACACATACTTCTTCAAATTTATATTTGGCTGATTGAAATCCATAAGAATCAGTTCTACTATCTTCTATTGAGGATTGGATATCAAAATCCTGTAGATTTGTTTTTGCTTGGCCATTGTAATAGATAAAGATGTATCCATCTTTTTCTATAGTTGGATATTGGTAAAGGTGAATTTTTTTTGCATAACTATTGTAATTAGAATCTACTATATGTTGACAAGTAATTCTATCTAAATTTGTGCATTCACCCTTTGATGAATACCTAGCCCCATGGTAAGGACAAACTAATTCACCCCCTTTAATATCTCCTCCTATAAATGAGGCTCCTCTATGAGGACATAAATCCTTTATACATCTAGCAAGATTATCTTTATCTCTATATAATATTAGTGGTTCGTTGTACATTGATAAATGCCATAGTGAACCACTTTTTAATGTATTACTAGAGCAGGCAGCATACCAACCAAATAGACCACTAGATAGTTGATCAGCCGGTTGAACAGAAGTATTTTCTTCAATAGTGATACCTGATGTTTGCTCCAATGAAGCATTTCCAGATGACTGATTAGCCAGCTTTAACGAGTTAACTTTATTTAGTTCTTCATCGTTCATAGTCTATTTTGCACATTTTTCAGGCAAAAATGGTCTAAGGTTTTGAACCCATTGAACATAGTAGTTCATAGCCAGGTCAAAATTGAATCCAAACTAAAATCATTAGGTTCTGTTGCAAGCCAAAAAATTGAGGCAGAAACTCTTTGAGGTCAGGGTTCTCACTAATATAACAAAGTGTACCTTACTTGCATTAGCTTCTAGGTATAGGGACCTTTATGGTGTATATCGAGGGCTACTGATCTCAGAGTAAGCATTTTCATCGCCACAATCTCAATCAATACGTATGTACTTGTCAAGGCTTGTCTATTGTACTTTTTGTAGGAATAGTTGAGGTTATGACACTTATCAGTGTGCGCAATCTTACAAAGAGTTATCGCATAGCCAAGAAATCACCTGGTCTGGTTGGCACGATTAAACATTTAGTGGCGCGTAAAACTATTGTCATAGAGGCCGTCAAAAGCTTGGACTTTCAAATTGAGCAAGGAGAGATAGTTGGTTTTATTGGTCCAAACGGAGCAGGAAAGACAACAACATTGAAAATGCTCTGTGGACTAATTCATCCGACTGGAGGAGATGTGCTGGTGGGAGGATTTGAACCTCGCCTTAGAGACACTGAATTCCTTCACAAAATAGCTTTAATAATGGGCCAAAAGCAGCAACTTATTTGGGACCTGCCTCCAATTGATACATTAAAAGTTAATGCGGCAGTGTACGGGTTGAGTAACAGTGAGGCGAATAGGAGAATAAAAGAACTAGGAGATATGCTTCAACTAGAGGAAGAATTGACTCGCCCTGTACGGAAACTTTCCTTAGGAGAAAGAATGAAGGCTGAGTTACTTGCCAGTTTGTTACACAGACCCTCAATATTGTTTTTAGACGAACCAACACTGGGCCTAGATCTTAATGCTCAAATTCGTGTAAGAGAATTCCTAATAAATTATAATAAAATCTATGGAGCTACAATTTTACTGAGTAGTCATTATATGAGTGATATTACTTCCTTATGTAGTCGTGTTTTAGTAATTGATAAGGGTACAATCTATTATGATGGTTCTTTAGAGGATCTGACTAGAAGACTTTCTCCGTATAGAGGAGTAAAAATAAAGTTTTCTAAGCCATACTTAAAAAATGAGTTTACTGGATTTGGTCAAGTTATAGAATATTCAGAATATTTTGCACAAATCCTTATCAAACGAAGTGAACTAACATCAAAACTTTATCAATTACTAAAATCATTTAGTGTTATTGACTTGGAAGTTAGTGACCCTCCTATAGAAGAATTAATAGGAGAATTTTACCAAGAAATAAAAACCAGCTAGTATAATAGTTATGACTATAAAAAAACGTATTTCTTATATTTTTAAAGTAACATACTCTCTTTTGACTTCTCAGTATGCCTTAATGCTTGAATATCGCGCAGAAATTGCCCTATGGGCAATATCCGGATTATTACCTTTAATAATGTTATCATTGTGGCTCGAGGTAGAACCAGACAAATCTCAGTTGTTAGAAAACACGAACTTATATAGGTATTTCATATCAGCATTTTTAGTAAGACAATTTACAGCTGTCTGGGTAATGGTATCTTTTGAGCAGGATCATATTGAAGGAAAGTTGTCAACATTATTATTACAACCAATAACGCCGTTCTGGCGATATATTAGTTCCCATATGGCAGAACAAATATCTCGATTACCATTTGTATTTGTAATACTTTCTATTATTTTCATCTTTGTACCTAATAGCTTGTGGTGGCCAGGATATCAGGATTTACTGCTTGGGTTTATTGCTATTTTTTTTGCATTCCTGGTTAGATTTCTACTCCATTGGATATGTGCAATGTTATGCTTTTGGAATGAAAGGGCAAGTTCAATAGAAAGATTATTATTAATTCCATATCTCTTTTTATCAGGTTTAGTTGCACCATTAGATAAATATCCAGACCTAGTTAAAGATATTGCTCTGGCAACACCATTCCCATATATATTATCTTTTCCATCAATGATACTTTCACGTAGCGAAGTTGATATTCTAAATGGCTTTCTTTTTCAATTAGGATGGATAGTTGTCCTTTCCCTACTTAGTCTATTCGCTTGGAAAATGGGAGTTAGGAAATACTCAGCGATGGGTGCTTAACTATAATGATTAAATCTATTTCTATTATATTTAGAACATTAAGAATTTTTTGGGCTACAAGCTTAGCTGGAGAAGTAGAATACAGGCTGAATTTATTTGTTGAGTGTTTTTCTGTAATAGGGAACCTAAGTGGATCCCTATTTGTTCTCTACATGTTTTACTCTAACGGTAAATATCTTGGGGGATGGAATTGGAATTCATCTCTTGTGGTATTAGGATTTTATTATCTATTAGAAGGGTTTACAATAATATTGCTACAACCAAATTTAACTAGAATAGTAAGGCATATTCAACAAGGAAGTTTAGATTTCATACTCTTGAAACCGATTGACTCACAGTTTTGGTTGTCATCAAGAATGATTTCCCCTTGGGGTATTCCCTCTTTATTAGCTGGATTAATCCTTATTGCAAGAGGTATATATATGAGTGTGCACACTATGAGTATATCAAGCATACTCGCAGCTTTGACTATGCTAATTTCTAGTCTTGCTATATTATATAGTCTATGGTTTTTGATAGCAACTACAAGCATTTGGTTCGTCAAGATATGGAATGCAAATGAAGTATTGCGTTCAGTACTTGTGGCGGGTAGATATCCAATATCAGCATATCCAGAAGTAGTTAGAGCCATTTTTACTTTTATTTTGCCTGTAGCATTTCTGACTACAATTCCTGCTGAAACTCTTCTTGGAAAGAGTTATATAAGTTGGATGTCATCGTCAATAATGATAGCTTTGATATTATTTTTGACGAGTAGAGCTTTTTGGAAATATGCATTGAGATTCTATACATCTGCCTCTAGTTAGGCTAAATAAATTTATCTAACACTTATTATAATACTGTTAATTACTTACAGTTATCTGTCTTCAATGCTTTCTATGAACTGTGTTGCCTCATTCATATCATTGCAAAATTTACATGAGCCTAGATAACATCCTAGAAATCTTTTAAATGAGCTTTTTCCACCACTTAAATGATACTTGTGGATTGTTCCCCCTTGTGGTGTTGAATGTACTAGTTCTGGAAGGGGGGGCATGCGAAAAAAGAATTCTCATGTAAATGTGCTACATCCGTGATGCTCTTGCAATAGGTGCTTTTACTAAGAAATGGTTTTATTGATAAAGCAATCTCAGATAGTGTTGTTAGTAAATGAGCTGACACCACTATCTGTTGAAAACCCGTTCTATGACATGCTTTATACAGACCCTAAGTGCCTAAAAGGTCAAAAACATGTGCGTTGATGTCCCATATTCTGTACGCATTACCTTACTTATTTCTACACGAGCTAAAGCTAATGGTTGGCCTAATCACTCATATCCTATCTACAAGCTTATCTAAGCTAGCTATGTCAGAAGGTCCGCTGGTTATTGTCACAGTAACAAGCCAACATCAAATGCTGAAATACTCCTTTCTTTACTAGGCTTGTCGATATGGGATGTAATTCGTTAGAGTAGTAAGTGTATATTAATCAAAAAAGTCTCAAATAGACTATCTTGCTGGCTTAATTTTTCTTTGTTTATATAATCCGTAGCTAGCTAAAAACTCTCAATCAACAAAATTGTTAGCCATCTACAAATGCAAAACTCAAAAAAAGATTTAACAATCACTAAATCTAAATCTAGATGGCTTTGGACCTGGAATGAACCAGAAAGTGTCCCTGCAGTTATTCCAAAGTCAAAAACCGGTGCGCTATCACTGAAAGCCAAGTTAGCAAATGTAGATGCCGAAAAAGCTGTTGCAAGAGCCTATCAGATTGAACTAGCTAGAACAAAGGCTATAGGTGAGGCAATGTATAAGTTAGGAAAAGCACTAAGGTACACATTTGCAAGCTCAAGTAGACAAGTCCTTCTTAGAACTGAGTCAGCCAGACGAAGGTTTGAACCAGGTTATAGAGTCAATTAGTTATAATTTTAAGATTATTATAATTATGTCGTTTTCGACCTCAGGCAAATACTTTATTATTTCCTCCTGCTAACTTGTCCGTAAATAATTATTATTTAAATTAATTTTTTTTTAATAGATATAGTTATATATTAATTGTTAAACTATATTTTTGATAAATAATTTGATTATGATTAACTACTATTTAGAGTAAACTTTATTTCTCAAAAAATATCTTAATTTCTAATAAAATCAAACAAACACTTTAATTCTTTGGTGGCGGGGGGGAGATTTGAACTCCCGACCTTCGGGTTATGAGCCCGACGAGCTACCAGACTGCTCTACCCCGCGAAGCCTACTAAGCATACATCTCTGAGTGGTTGATAAGAAAATGATTAGCTTGTTACGAAGCGGAGTGATCCGTGAACCTCTAGTTGAACTCCTGGTGACAGAAGGAGAATCTGCTCTTCAAGTTCCTCTATCCCAGATGGTGTGAGCCAATCAAGTTGTTTAAGAATGCTGATAGAGACTGCATGCTTGGCTCTTTTTGCGCCGTCCTCGGCTTTTATTGCTATTCCCAACCCCTCTCCAACCCGACATAAGCATTGAATCCCTTCTGCCCCACCTTTACTAACGAGTTGACCATGGGCCCTCGAGATCAATTCTGTATCAAATTTTGATTTACCTGCAATCAATTCGGGGTGAGAAATTATTGCTCTTGTTACTTGTTCCAATTCTGCCTGGCTTGAATTAGCAAGATGCGCATAGAGCATCGCCATTTGTGAAAGATGCAAAAGAAGGGTTGGAGCTCCACAATCATCTCGAGCTGCCACTAATTCTTCAGGTGGTAGTTTAAGGATATCTGCTACTAGTCTAAAAATCTCTATTTGAAGTGGATGGTCTCCCTGAAGGTAATTTTCAAGTGGCCAATTCATTTTTTTACATGTAGCGAGAAAAGAAGCATGCTTTCCTGAGCAGTTATGCTGAAGAGGACTTTTACAATTGATAGGGGTAGGACATTGAAGTTGGTCAACATCAAGTCCTGAATTCCAAAGAATCTTAAATACCTCGCGAGCGTGATAAATTGACCCTGAGTGAGATGAAGTAGATATTGCTAATCCTCTTTCATTAATATTAAATTTATCAGCTGCACCACTTCTTATAAAAGGTAATGTCTGAAATGGTTTGAGTGCGGAGCGTATATACGTTTCAAAATCAGTTCGTCCAGCATGAAGTAAAACTCTACCTTTCTCATCACAAACAACAGCATGAACAGTATGAATTGACTCAACACTGGAACCCCGTTTTAGGAGGACTTGAAATGGTGGGGGTACTGATCGCTTTGATCCTTCTATGACGTTTGGAATATTCATCAGTAGATTATTAAATAATTATAGTGCTGCATAGATGATTATTCCTATAAATAATAATGCAATAGACTTAGACAAAGTTCTTTTTAAGAGTGAAATTATTGGCTTTATCTCATAATTTGCAACAAGCAGATCTTGCTCTCTCCAATCTAGTGGTTTTTCCCAAACCTGGCCGTCATACCATCCAGTTTCCTCATATTCAACCTTTTCGGATTGTAAACGCTTTAATACATAATTCCATCCTAGTAGCTGTCTAGTAACTAAAAAAATTGGTAATAGGATAGATGATACAACACTAATTATAATCGACTGTAATAAGTGATGCTTTAAATATATACTACCATTGGAAATTGTAAGCGCTATTGGCAATAATATAAGCCAGGTTATAAATAATATTTTATAAAAGCCTAGTTTATTTCTCATTGGCCATGAAAAGAACCACGAATTAGTAAGTTGTATGAATTCTTCTATTGGCCTTTGGGCTTTAGGAACTGGACAAATAGAATCTATATTAGTCATAATTTCCAAGTTATATACTATTTTTAGAGATAAACTTGCGTATCTTCCCATTACTCCAGAAGGCTTCTAGTTCATAATATTTTCTTTGAGAGGGTTGCAGTACGTTCACTATTAAGTCACCATAATCAAGAAGAGCCCATTTAGCTTCGTTAACACCTTCCTTACGAATAGGAGATACATTTGCTTCACCCTTAAGACGATCTTCAACAGCGTTTACTATTGCCCGTACTTGTACATCTGATAGTCCTTCAGTTATAAGTATCCATTCTGCAATTGATGAAACTTCGTCTATTTTTATAAGTTGTATGTCCCTAGCTTTTTTATCGTCACAAGCCTCAGCCGCTAGCACCGCAAGTACTTCACTATCCATAAACATTTTCACTCGATACTGATTGACGCGAACCTTCTTGTTCTGCCATTTCTGCTCGGGCTTTTCCTGCACTCTTGCGAAGTGCTTCTAAGCGATCTTCATAAAAGCTTCTTTTTTTCTTTTTACGAGTCTTTTCAACTAATTCCTTTAATGCTCCACCAAGACTCTTATAAGCATTAGGGACACTGTACCCAAATCTACAAGCAAGGTCTATTGCTCGTTCATCTGCACCGATGGCATCTTGTAGACGTTTCTCTGAGTTGTTTTTGAGATATAAACGATATCCAGCAAAACCAGACAGCCCAAGAGCCATAAGTAGCAGGAGTCCATCCTGTACCCAGAGTTCCCCTATAGCTCCACCCAATCCAATTGCAAGAGCAGCCATTTCCCAACCATCTCGCGGAATAGTGTCATTTTGGATTTTTCCGACTTCATGCCAAAACAGCATATTGCGATGATCCTGAGCAAGATTCTCCCACTGGTCCAAATCGACTTGAATTTCGACCTCATCACGACCTATCTCTTCGAGAGTAATTAAGGGTGGTTCTACTGCAGCAGCAGCCTCCACGAACACCCAGCTCTGATTTTCTGGAGGCAGCAGCCCTTTTAGGCGCTGGAGTTCGCTCATGGTTTTAACACCTCATAGTTATCAAAGTTAGCTAGAAGAGCGCACAAATCTCAATTTTATTTTGTTACGGCGTTATGTCGCGTGGGAAGCTAGGTCAGATTGGTACTAACCCTTTAGCCCATGTCCCGGCGTACGGATATGCGTCGAATCCTCTTGCTTGGGTCTGGTCCGATTGTGATTGGACAGGCTTGTGAATTCGACTATTCAGGTACTCAAGCTTGTAAAGCTCTGCGGGAAGAGGGTTTCGAAGTGATCTTGGTCAATTCGAATCCCGCATCAATCATGACAGACCCAGACATGGCTGATCGAACATATATAGAGCCATTGACTGCTGATGTGGTTTCTCGAGTGATCGAGCTTGAAAGACCAGATGCGCTTTTACCCACAATGGGAGGACAAACAGCACTTAATATTGCTGTAGCACTTGCTGAAAACGGAACCTTAGAAAAATATAGCGTTGAGTTGATAGGAGCAGATCTAAAGGCAATTCGTAAAGCTGAGGATCGACAATTGTTTAAGGAGGCGATGGAAAGAATTGGAGTAAAGGTATGTCCATCAGGCATTGCATCAACATTGCAAGAGGCTCAATTAGTAGGTATAGAAATTAATAGTTTTCCAAGAATCATTAGACCAGCCTTTACTCTTGGGGGAAGTGGAGGAGGAATTGCATACAATGAAGAAGAATATATAGAAATTTGTAAGTCTGGTTTAGAAGCAAGTCCTTTATCTCAAATTTTGATCGAAAAATCTCTTTTGGGATGGAAAGAGTTTGAATTGGAAGTCATGCGAGACTTAGCAGATAATGTAGTAATTGTATGCAGCATCGAAAACCTGGATCCCATGGGGATTCATACTGGTGACTCTATTACTGTTGCTCCAGCACAAACACTTACTGACAGGGAATATCAACGTTTAAGAGATCAATCAATTTCCATTATTCGAGAAATAGGAGTAGCAACTGGCGGAAGTAATATCCAGTTTGCAATTAATCCAGATAACGGTGATGTAGTAGTAATAGAAATGAATCCACGTGTTAGTCGATCCTCAGCCTTAGCAAGTAAGGCTACAGGTTTTCCGATAGCAAAAATTGCAGCACTTTTATCTATTGGTTATACATTAGATGAGATTATTAATGATATTACTGGTAAAACACCAGCATGCTTTGAACCCACAATTGATTATGTTGTCACGAAAATCCCTAGATTTACATTCGAAAAATTTAAGGGTTGTAAATCAGAACTCACAACGTCAATGAAGTCAGTAGGAGAAGCCATGGCTATTGGTAGATCCTTTGAAGAGTCATTTCAGAAAGCTATTCGATCACTGGAAACAGGCTTTGCAGGATGGGGATGTGATCGGCCAGATCCAATACTCGAATCAATAGATATCGATTGTTTACTAAGAACTCCTACCCCTGAGAGGATTATTGGTATCCGTACAGCCATGAAGAATGGAAGGTCAAATGACGAAATATATAATCTAAGTAATATCGACAAATGGTTTCTAGACAAACTACGGAATATATTAAATATCGAAGAACAACATCTTAAAGGACGTCATCTAAATGAACTTAGTCGAAATGATTTCTTTGAGTTAAAGCAACATGGTTTTTCTGATAGGCAAATTGCATGGAGTACTAGTAGTAATGAATTAGATGTTAGAAGAAGAAGAAAAACTTTAAATGTAATACCAGTTTTTAAAACTGTTGATACTTGTGCTGCTGAGTTTGAGTCGACAACCCCATATCATTATTCTACATATGAAAGAGCTATTAAAACTATTAATAAATATGGCAAGATTAGAGACCTTGGGATTCAAAATGAGGTTATTAATGATTCAAATAAGAAATTGATGATTCTAGGTGGAGGTCCAAATCGGATAGGACAAGGTATCGAATTTGATTACTGTTGTTGCCATGCTTCATTTGCTGCTCAAAAAATAGGTTTCTCAACAATAATGGTAAATAGTAATCCAGAGACTGTATCTACAGATTATGATACAAGTGATAGATTATATTTCGAACCTTTAACACTAGAGGATATATTAAATATCATTGATGTTGAGGAACCTGATGGAATTATTGTTCAGTTTGGTGGCCAAACTCCTCTTAAATTAGCAATCCCTCTTCTAAAATGTCTAGAAGATTCGATTTCCGGAAATAATAAAACTAGAATAATAGGAACATCACCAACGTCTATAGATACAGCAGAAGATAGAGAACAGTTTGAAGCTATTTTGAGAGAACTTAATATACGTCAACCTAAAAATGGTATTGCACGTACACAGCAAGAAGCTACAGAAATTGCAGAAAAAATAAATTACCCAGTAGTAGTGAGACCCTCTTATGTACTTGGAGGAAGGGCTATGGAGGTTGTGTTTGATAAGGAAGAATTACAAAGGTATATGAGAGAAGCAGTCAAAGTTGAGCCCGATCGCCCGGTATTAATAGATCAATATCTTGAGAATGCAGTCGAGGTCGATGTTGATGCATTATGTGATTCAACTGGCCAAACAGTTATTGGTGGACTGATGGAGCACATAGAACCAGCAGGAATACACTCTGGCGATTCAGCTTGTTGCTTGCCGAGTATCACACTTACGAACGCTTCTCTAAAAACGATAAAAGAATGGAGTAAATCCCTAGCTAATAAACTGAAAGTTGAAGGGTTAATCAATCTCCAATTTGCAGTACAAAGGAATGAAAGTGGAGAGGAAAAAGTATATATAATAGAAGCCAATCCAAGGGCATCCAGAACAGTTCCATTTGTTTCTAAAGCAACGGGTATTCCCTTGGCAGGGATAGCTACGAGATTAATGACAGGAGAAACATTAAAGAATATTGGGCTAATTGAAGAACCAGCTACACCACTTCAATCTATTAAAGAAGCAGTATTACCATTTAGGCGATTTCCTGGAGCTGAGAACGTTCTTGGCCCAGAAATGAGATCAACAGGTGAAGTGATGGGTTCTGCATCGTCATTTGGTATGGCCTATGCCAAATCAGAGCTTGCAGCCGGGGAAGCTCTACCAATAAAAGGAGTTGTATTTCTATCTACTCATCATCGAGATAAACCGGGTCTTGTCCCAATTGCAAAAAGACTGAAGGAATTGGGATTTGATCTTGTTGCCACCTCTGGAACAGCTAATGCTTTATTAAAATCTGGATTACAAGTTCAGACAGTTTTGAAAGTTCACGAGGGACGGCCAAATATTGAAGACATGATTAGATCAGGACAGATACAACTAGTAATTAATACACCGATTGGTCGACAAGCTGCACATGACGATCGCTATCTAAGGAAAGCAGCATTAGATTACACAGTCCCAATCCTAACTACATTAGCTGGAGCTCGTGCTGCAGTTGAAGGAATTATTGCTTTACAGAAACATCCTCTTAGTCTTGCAGCCTTACAAGACATACATTGTCAAAATAGCCAAATAATTTAGAAACTTAGAATACTCTCTGTAGGTTTATCAAAATTACTAATTTATATGTTCTAGATTGATATCCAATATAGATGTAAACTTAATGGGAAGAAATAGCAGGCAATAGTTATATTATTAATATAATTTTAAAAGAGATTAGTGGCAATAGCAAGTTGTAGTTTTTACCCTATAAATTAATATTACCTACTGTTTAAGTGATTTATTAATATTTTGGGATTTACTTTCTAATTGCTTGCATTCAAATGATCTATATGAGAGTATCAGGTAAGTATTATATTTACGAAATTTAATGGTAAGAGAATCCGCTACTCAATACCTTATCTCTGTCCAATCCTCCTTAAATTTAGAACAATCATTGCAGTCTATTAATGAACCAATCAATAGCTTCGCATGGGGTTGGCCAACAGTAATTTTGATCGCACTAACCGGCATCGTTTTGATGCTGGGTTTAGGTTTCATGCCCTTACGAAGACTATTTTATGGCATCAAGATGATGCAATTAAAACCAACTTCAGAATTAGCAGAGGGTGAGATCACTCCTTTTCAAGCATTAATGACTTCACTATCAGCAACGATTGGAACAGGCAATATTGCAGGAGTTGCAACAGCTATAGCTATTGGAGGGCCTGGAGCTATTTTTTGGATGTGGCTCATTGCAATTTTTGGAATAGCTACTAAGTATGCTGAAGGTCTCCTTTCGGTTCATTATCGCGAAATTGACCCTCTAGGCAATCCTGTTGGCGGGCCAATGTATTACATAAAAAATGGTCTGGGACCTAATTGGACATGGCTTGGCGGTATTTTTGCTTTGTTTGGAATGCTTGCTGGTTTTGGAATTGGAAATGGAGTTCAGGCATTTGAAGTATCTAGTGCACTTTCAGATGTTGGTATACCTAAGTTCGTGACAGGTATAACGCTTGGCGTTCTCGTATTCTCTGTGATCATTGGAGGAATAAAAAGAATAGCCAGTGCTGCCTCTTCAATAGTTCCCAGTATGGCAATCCTTTATATCATTGCTTGCCTAATTGTTATAAGCACAAATATTTCCGATGTACCAAATGCATTTCAATTAATATTATCAAACGCATTTACCGGAAAAGCAGCTGCTGGTGGAACCTTAACGCAGGTTATTTTAATGGGATTTAAAAGAGGAATATTTTCAAACGAGGCAGGTTTAGGAAGTGCTCCAATTGCACACGGATCAGCAAAAACAAAAGACCCAGTAACCCAAGGAACCATAGCTATGCTGGGTACATTCATCGATACGATAATAATTTGCACAATGACTGCTTTAGTAATAATAACTACAGGGGCCTACGCAACAGATTTATCTGGATCTAATCTTTCAATAAGTGCATTTGACAGTGGACTATCTGGATCTGGGTGGGTTGTCACATTAGGGCTTATTATTTTTGCATTCACAACTATTCTTGGTTGGAGTTTTTATGGAGAGAAATGCACCGAATACCTATTTGGAGTTAAAGCTATTATTCCTTTTCGTTTAGCCTGGGTTGCAGTTGTTGTTATTGGTGCAATTGCTGGAGATAGAGGAATTGTTTGGTCTATTGCAGATACACTTAATGGTTTAATGGCAATACCTAATCTAATTGCATTATTACTACTTTCAGGAACTGTATTTAAGCTTTCGAGAAATTATAATTTTAACAAAGACAAACAACTCATCTAACTAAATATTTATCAGAGGGATTGCACTCCCTTCAGTTTCTCATTCAATTGCCTTGCCATAGTTTGTCTGCCAACAGCTAGTACCTTTAATGTGTCTTCATGCATCCTTAACTGTGCATCTGCAACCTGCATACCTCTTACTAGTTCCTTAAGGTCGTCAGGTAATGAATTCAGGTCATAACGCTTACCCTCAAATGTAAGGATCGGATCCGCTTGATTTGTAGAAGATTCAGTCATAGTAATTTTGTAGTGAGTGGCTACTAGCTCAAAATTTGCTCACACCTTAGGGCTACCAAAGGCTTCAAGAACATCCACAACAATAACTTCCTACGAGCCTATCGATTGCCTGATGAACTGTCTTTCACAGAGTTCTCTATAACGTCCTTTTGACTTTACTAGTTCATCATGACTTCCTTTCTGGACGATTATTCCATTGTCTAATACAAAAATAATATCAGCGCTTTGTACTGTTGAAAGTCGATGAGCTATAACCACAACTGTTCTACCTTGCATTGCTTGTCTAAGAGCCAATTGCACCTCATCTTCAGCTTCTGCATCTAATGCACTAGTAGCCTCATCTAATAGCAATACAGACGGATTACCTAAAACTGCCCTTGCAATAGCAATTCTCTGTAGTTGACCCCCAGAAATATTACTAGCTCTTTCTTCTAGTATAGTGTTATACCCTTCTGGTAGTTCAATAATAAATTGATGAGCATTGGCAAGTTTTGCTGCTTTAATTAATTGTTCATTTGTGACTTTTCGACCAAATAAAATGGCGTCTGAAATTTTACCAGAAAAAACAGTAAGTCTTTGTGGTACTAGAGCTAGATGAGTACGTAATTCGTTAGCTTTCATCTCTGCAATATTTAATCCATCTAAAGTAACTATGCCGTACTGGGGTCGATTAAATCTTAGTAATAATGAGAAAATTGTACTCTTTCCAGCTCCCGATGGGCCAACTAAAGCAGCGATACTTCCTGCTTCAATTTCTAAATTAAGATTATTTAGAACTTGAGTATTTCGTTCATAGTTAAATATAACATTCTTAAATTCTATTCTTCCTTTTGGATTTGACAAAGGTTTAAAGTCATTAATGTCAGAAATTTCCCTAGGCTGATTTTTAATTGAATTTAAACGTTTAAGAGATGCTTGACCCTGTTTTAATTCATTGAAATTTGTTGTTAAATGGCTTATAGGATCTATTAGCATTAATAAAGCTGCTATATAACTGCTAAAACCCTGACTATCAAGTTCCCCATTTTGAATTCGTGATGCTCCAATTGCAAGAATTGCAAGAATCCCTGTTGCTTCAATAAAGCCAACAACTGGATGTTGCAAAGCTAATAACTTTAATGTTTGATAACGTGCTGAACGATGTTGATCAACTTCTTGATCAAACCTTTCCTGTAGCCATTTTTCTGCAGCAAATGCCCTAACAAGTGGTAGTCCAACAATCGCTTCACCAAGAAGTCCGGCAAGTTCACTAACTTTCTTTTGACTATTTTCTGCGGCAATCATTACTTTTTCACCAAACTTTCCAACCATAATTGCAACTAAAGGTGCTAGAAGAAGTGTTGCAAGAGATAATTTCCAATCTAAATAAACCATATACCCAAAAACAGCTATTAATTGTAATAGACATGGGGTAGTATCTTGTATTGTTTTATATATAACTTCTCCTATTCGATCAGCATCTTCTGTTAGGCGATAAGTGATATCGCCTGATGATAATTTCTCGAGTGCTCTTAACTCTATCTTTTGAAGTTGTCTAAATAAATCACTTCTTAAATCCTGACTTATACGAAGTGATGGACCTGCAAACAGAGTATCTTGAGCAAATTGGGCTATTTTTTGGACTAGGAAAACAAATAGAGCTATTGATATCACTCTAATTACTGTAACCAGTTCTCCTCTACCTATGGCTGGTATTAACTGACCAGCAAGTGACGCTAGTAAGGGCCAACAAGCTACATATATAAACATGAATAAAACGCCTCCCACCAGTTGTCGAATGTGTGGCCTTAGTAGCGGGAGAACTGTGATGAAGCTAGCCTCTGGCTTTGAGAGCATTAAGTCAAAAAATCAATGTTTTGTGAACGACAAGGATGCCTTTATGAAGCTTGATCAATTCTTGAAGTATCAAGGGAAGGTAGCCACTGGAGGAGAAGCTAAACACCTTATTATTTCTGGCTTTGTACGTGTCAACGGTTCGATCGAAACAAGACGGGGCAGGAAATTAAGACTAGGAGATCACGTCTCAATAGACACTAATGAGTTCATAGTTTCTGAGACTTGAGACGAAGGCCACGTAAGTTGTCCTTTAGCGACCACAAGAGGACAGAGCGTGCGCAAACCGGTTATTGCTGGAAATTGGAAGATGCATATGACTTGTTCCGAATCGAAGGAATATATGAGCATCTTTCTTCCGCTTGTTAAAGAAACTCCAAACGATAGGCATTTGGTGATAGCTCCACCATTTACAGCTCTATCAACGCTCGCCATAACCGTCCAAACCAGCAAAGTGGAGTTGTCCAGTCAAAATATCCATTGGGAAGATCAAGGAGCATTCACGGCTGAAGTATCGCCCCTTATGCTTTTGGAACATAAGGTTCAGTATGCAATTGTTGGCCATAGCGAACCACGCAAATATTTCAGTGAAAGTGATGAACAGATAAACCTTCGTGCAAGATCAGCTCAATCCCATGGATTAACACCTATTGTTTGCGTAGGAGAAAGTGATGAGCAAAGAGAACGAGGGGAAGCTGAAAGGGTGATCAGGAGGCAAGTGGAACAGGGTCTTGAGGGGATGGATCCTAAAAAAGTTGTTGTTGCCTATGAGCCGATTTGGGCAATTGGAACAGGTAAGACTTGTGAAGCTAAAGAGGCGAATAGAATCTGTGGGCTGATTCGAAGTTGGGTTGGTACACCAGAAATAATTGTTCAATACGGAGGTTCAGTAAAGCCAAACAATATCGACGAGATAATGGCGATGAGTGACATAGATGGAGTTTTAGTTGGTGGTGCTTCTCTAGACCCACATAGTTTTGCTCGTATTGCCAATTATCAATCCTGCTAAATCACTCTGGCCTGAAGGTTGGAGAAAAAAAACATGTGTTATGGGAGTGATTAATATCACTCCAGATTCCTTTAGTGATGGAGGTATTTCATACACACCTAACAATGCTCTGAAAAGAGCTGGTATTTTATTATCTCAAGGGGCTGATATCCTTGATATTGGTGCACAAAGTACAAGGCCAGGAGCCAAGGAAATAGGACATGAAGAAGAACTCAGAAGACTTAGTCCAGCATTAAGGTTAATTAAAAATAAATATCCAAATGCAATTATATCTGTCGATACTTTTTTTTCTCAAGTAGCACATTCTGCAATTCAATTAGGTGCAGATTGGATTAATGATGTTACTGCGGGTCGACGTGATCCGGACATCCTAAGAGTTGTAGCTGATTGTGGATGTCCATATGTGCTGACGCATAGCCGAGGAAATAGTTTAACAATGACTAATCTTACCAATTACAATGATGTAACTAAAGAAGTTAAACAGGAGCTATTAGAAAGAACAGATCTTGCATTAAAAAATCATATTTTACCAACACAAATAATATGGGATCCCGGATTAGGTTTTGCTAAAACAACGGAACAAAATTTATTACTCCTAAAACAACTTGAACAAATATCTAAAAATCAATTCCCATTGCTTGTGGGCCCATCAAGGAAAAGATTTATTGGTGAAATATTAGATGAACCTAATCCCAAAAAGCGTTTATTTGGTACTGCAGCTATAGCTTGCCGTTGTGCTCAACTAAAGATAGATATCATTCGTGTGCATGATGTAGCTCCAATAGTACAGATATTGACTATGGCCAAAGAAATATGGCCATAATTAAATTATATCAAATTTATTAAATGTATATCTATTCAGTCATGTTAGTATCTACACCCTCAATACGATCTTCCACTTCTTGATAAAGGTCTTTGAGTTGTTCAATATTTTCATCTGAAGTTTCCCAATATCCTCTTCCATTTACTTCTAATAATGTTCCTACAATTCTTCTAAAGCTATGAGGATTAAGCTCCATTAATCTTTTTCTCATTTCTGGATCATTGATAAAAGTATCGTTAGATTCTTCATATACGAAGTTATCTACTTGGCCACTTGTGGCACTCCAACCTAAGGTGTAATTAAGTCGATTAGAAACCTCTCTAACACCTTCATAACCAGATTTAAGCATACCTTCATACCATTTTGGATTAAGTAATTTTGTTCTTGAATCTAATCTAATTGTCTCACTTAATGAACGTACCTGAGCATTTGCAGTTGTTGTATCTGCTATAAAGCTGCTAGGTGTTTTGCCATCATCACGAAGATTCTTAATTAGGTTTGTTGGATCTGAATCAAAATAATGACTTACATCGGTTAAAGATATCTCTGCTGAATCTAAATTTTGAAATGTCACATCTGCTGTTTTCATGACAGATTCAAATACCTCTCTGTTTTGATTCATCTCTCCAGGATTGTCTGCATTAAATGCAAAAGTCTTTCTAGATAAGTACATCTCTTGCAATTCCCCTTCTTCCTCCCAAGTAGAGTTTTCCACAGCAAGATTGACATTGGAACTGTAACTGCCACTTGAATTTGAAAAAACCCGGCAGGCTGCATCTCGAAGAGATATTCCTTGAGACTTTGCTTGTTCTAAAGAATGCTTACGCACAAAATTTTGTTCAATAGGTTCATCCGCTTCAGCTGCCATCTTTACACCTTGATCAATAAGAGCCATTTGGTTTATGAACAGATCTCTAAAAACACCAGAACAATTAACTACAACATCTATTCGAGGACGACCTAACTCTTCTAATGGTATTAGCTCTAACTTGTTTACCCTCCCGACAGAATCTGGTTTAGGCCTAACTCCAATAAACCATAATATTTGTGCTAGAGATTCACCATAAGTTTTAATATTGTCTGTTCCCCAAAGAACACAAGCTATTGTTTCGGGCCAATCACCTTCTTCTTCTTTCTGCCTTTCAATTAATTTATCTGCCACACCTTTTGCTGCTGCAATAGCAGCTGTTGTTGGGATTGATTGGGGGTCTAAAGCGTGAATATTCTTGCCACTAGGTAGTACACCAGGGTTTCTTATTGGATCTCCACCTGGACCAGGTAGAACATAATCACCATCTAGTGCTTTTAATAAGCTCTCCATTTCCTTATCGGCACAAATCTGATTTAGGCAGAAATTTAGGTAAGAAAATAGTTTTTCCAATGCTGTTTGATCTATATTATTAAAGCCATTCTTATTACATTTTCTCTGCCATGCTGTAGGAAATTTAAAGCCAAATCTAGAAAGAAAATTCTTGATAACCTCTATCAAACTAAGTTGCATTGTTACTCTTCCATCTTGACCTGTAAGTGTATTTACCATTGCTCCAATTGCTAATCTTGATGTTTCAATAATTTTGCGATTAAGTTCTACATCTACAAGTACACCCTTATCATTTCCTTTATAAATATCATCGATATCTCTTCCTATTGATTCAGCAAGAAGTCCAGGTAGAGAGCGTAGACTATCCTCTTCCCTTTCTAATGCTGCAATACTTACAAGAGTTGCTATTGCTTCTTCAGCTGTGGGTGGTTTTCCAATTGTGTGAAGTCCGCAAGGAAGTAATCTGCTTTCTATTTCCATTAGCTGGCTGTAAACAGCTCCAACAACAGAGTCCCTGCCTTCCAAATCCATTACTGAGGCTTCCTCCTCAGGCAATGCAATATCCTGATCTAAATTACACTTTTTAGCTGTTTCTATAATTGCATTAACAATAGGTATTCCTCTCCCACTTTCTCTTAGTTGCTGATATGAGCCTACAAGCTCACCAAGCTCTTTTAGACCTTTATACAAACCTGCATTTTCAGCAGGAGGAGTCAAATAACTGATAGTTGATGCATATCCACGTCTTTTTGCAATTGTGGCTTCAGATGGATTATTAGCGGCATAATAATAAAGATTTGGTAGCCCTCCTATTAATGAATCTGGGTAACAACTCTCACTCATTCCCATTTGCTTTCCTGGCATGAATTCTAATGATCCATGGGTGCCGAAATGCAGTACCGCATCTGCCTTCCAGATCTTTTCTAAGTAAGTATAATAAGCAGCAAACCCATGATGCGGACTAGCACTACGAGAGTAAAGTAATCGCATTGGATCACCTTCATAACCAAATGTGGGCTGAACTCCTATGAATACATTTCCGAAATGACGTCCATAAATAAGAAGATTTTGTCCATCACTATTTAAATTTCCGGGTGGTTTTCCCCAGTTTTCCTCAAGACGATCTGAATATGGAGTTAAAGTCTCATACTCTTTGACACTCATTCTATGAGCGATCGAAAGTTCTGGTGCTCCTTGTAGCGCTTCTGGATCATTAATCAATGCTTCCATTAGTGCTTTAGGTGTTTTGGGAAGATCTTTAACTTCATATCCCTTGGATTTCATTTCCTGGAGTACTCGATGAATTGATCCAAATACATCAAGATATGCAGCTGTTCCAACATTTCCTTTATCAGGTGGAAAACTAAAAACAGTAATTGCAAGTTTCTTTTCTGATCTTGCTTTTATTCTTAGAGACGACCACCGAATAGCCCTCTCGGCTATTGCATCAACTCTGTCCTGCAAGGTATGTGCCTTACCAGTTGCATCATCTCTACCTGATAAGACAATAGGTTCTATTGCTCCATCTAATTCAGGTATTGCAATTTGAAGAGCTACTTGAACTGGGTGTAGGCCAAGATCACTGCCCTCCCATTCCTGAGTTGTTTGGAAAACTAATGGAAGAGCTACCATATAAGGTCTATTTAACCTTTTTAAAGATTCGATTGCCTTTGGATGGTCTTGTCTTGCAGGTCCACCAACCAATGCAAATCCAGTTAAAGAAACAACTCCATCAACAATTGGATTATCCTTATTTAATGGATCAAAAAAGAATTCATTTACTGGCTTAGAAAAATCAAGACCTCCACAGAAAATAGGAATAACAGTTGCACCTCTAAACTCAAGTTCTTGTATAACAGCTACATAATGTGCATCATCACCTGTAACTATGTGACTTCTTTGAAGAACAAGTCCTATAACAGGCCCACTTTTTGCCTTATTTGTTAAATCTGTACGACTTTCTGTCCAATTTAAATATTCTTTTATGTCTTCAAACATATTAGAAGCTAAGGGGTGCCAAATACCAAGGTCTGGAAATACCTCAGGCTCTACTATTTTAATTTCATCACGCTTTTCTCCTTCTGAAATTGGGAATACATATTTATCTGCCAACATCAGCAAAAAGTTTCTTAAATTATCAGGTGTACCTCCTAACCAGTACTGAAAACTAAGCATAAAACTTCTAGCATCCTGTGCTTTATCTACGGGTAGATATTTAAGGATAGTAGGTAATGTATTTAATAATTTGAGCATGGCATCCTGAAAGCTTGCTCCTCCAGCTTCCTTTCTCTTTTTCATAAAATTTCCTAGTAGACTTTTGCTTTGACCTAATTGCGCCATTGAAAAAGTACCAAGTTTGTTAAGCCTCATCACCTCGGGCATTGAAGGAAATATCACAGCTGCCTTTAATCGATCTCTGTGAGGCTCAACAGCATCAACAACCTTCTGGGCTAAGTCTTCAATAAAAATCAAAGATGCTATGAAAACATCAGCTGAAGCAATATCGTTCTGAAAATCGGAATAATTCTCTGGATCTCGTAATTCTTCTATTAGGTATCCACTTAATTCAATTCCGAGTGGTCCATTTTGAGCATTAAGTGATCTAGCCGCCTGTGTAAGAGAATTTTGGTATTGAGGTTCTAGAACCACATACACTGCTTTCATCACGCAATTATGTGAATTCTCAGCAGCAGGAGAAACTCTGCGATTGGCGGAGCGGACCTGCGTAAACATCGGCTTAATTAGTTATTTTGTTCAAGCCTACGAGTGTTTGGCCCCTCTCTGTGAATATTTTCCCCGGGTGTTACACGAAATCCCCTATAACCTAATTCTCGACCTCTAATGAGATGGACAACACACCTGCCCAAAAAATACCTGTCGTTGTGGCTGGAGCCCTTGGACGAATGGGTGCAGAAGTGGTAAAAACAATTTATTCAGCACGGGATTGTGAGTTAGTTGGTGCAATAGACAATTCTCCCGGCAAAGAAGGATTAGATATCGGAACTGAGCTCGGAATGGAAGAATTAGGAGTGACGGTAACTTCGGATTTTGAAGGTTTACTTTGCAGTGTTAGTCAATCAGTTAGTAAATATGGCCCTGGCTCAGAAGCTGTACTGGTAGATTTTACGCATCCATCAGTGGTGTATGAGCACACAAGAGCTGCAATAGCTTATGGGGTGTCTCCAATCATTGGTACTACAGGACTTTCAACAAATCAAATAACAGAACTAAAAGAATTCTCTAGTAAGGCATCAATAGGGGGTGCCGTCATTCCGAATTTTTCTATTGGGATGGTTTTACTACAACAAGCTGCTGCTGCTGCTGCTAGCTTTTACGACAATGCAGAACTTACCGAACTGCATCACAATCAGAAAGCTGATGCCCCAAGTGGCACATGCATAAAAACTGCAGAACTAATGGAAGAGCTTGGTAAATCATTTAATGAGAACGAAGTAGATGAAGCTATCTCACTAGTGGGAGCACGTGGTGGATCAAGACAAAGTGGTCTCCGTATTCACTCAATTCGCTTACCTGGACTTGTAGCTCATCAAGAGGTGATGTTTGGAGCTATAGGAGAGACCTATACTCTCAGACACGACACGATTGATAGAAAAGCATATATGCCAGGTATGCTGTTAACTGTAAGAAAGGTACGAAAACTAAAGTCATTAGTTTATGGTCTAGAACGTATAATTTAATAAGACAAATCAAATGTTATATCCACTACGAGGAGGCGAAATTGATAAATTAATTCCAGCGGTAGCTACTGGTGATCAATTTGCCGCTGCGTTAGGTAGACCTGAAAAGATACTTCAGAGAGTAATGATTTCATCTATTGGAGGTGTTATCACTCTTCTCATAAGTCAAAGTCAAGTATCAAGTAGATTTTATGCTGTTTGGCTAATATTAGGTGTTTCATTTATCTTATATATATTATGGGGCCCTATTGTTGAAGCCAGTAAGAAAAATTCTAAACTTCGAAAATACACTTCAGCTGCACTATTTGATGGATATATAACTAATGTATCAGTCAGGGAAAAGGTCGTGAATAGACAAGAGCAAGCAAATAAGATAGGTAAGTTGGAATTGGTAGAAAGCAGGCGCACTTGGTTATTACTTGATTTAGAAGATGAAGATGGATATTTAGGTGAACTCAGTTTTCCTATGGATAAAAAGCATAAGGTTATTAGTAAAGGCAAGAGGATACTTTGCATAGTCCTTAGCAATGATAAACAATTTAGTCGTATAATTGCACTAAGCGATGCTTGGCTACCTAATGAACGTCTTTGGGTAGGAGATTATCCGTACTTATTAAGACCGGCATTTGAAGAATATTGTAAACTTCGTTTAAATAACAAAAGGAATTATTACTGATATGTACTCTAATGATAGCAGGGAAATGCTATTTAACCAGAGCAAATATGACTAATTTTAAGACAAAAATTAAAATTTTAGGCTCAGGACCTACAGGTGCAACCTTAGCTTTAGCCCTTTCAAAAATTGGTTCAACTGTTCACCTATTTGACCCAATTAGCTTAACAGCTATATCAAATAAAACTCAAACTTATGCTCTAACTCACTCATCACGTAGATTTCTAGAGAAAGTAGGTCTATGGGATCAAATCAGGTCCAATTCACAATCATTTAATCAATTACATATTTTAGACTGTGAAGCTAATAGAAGAAGTATATTATCCACACGTGATCTTAGCGTACATAATCGGAGCGAATCAGCTATTGGATGGATATTGGATCATAAGGTACTAATGAATATCCTTTTTAATGAAATAAATAAAACCCCCTCTATAAAAATTTCACTTGGCCACAAACCTGACATAAGCAAAACCAAATATGATTTAGTAATGATAGCTGATGGAGCATATTCACCTTCAAGAAAGCAATTAGGATTAAAGCAATTTGGGATGAAATATGAGCAAGCTTGTTTAACGGCAAGGGTCTTGATCAGAAATTCAAATTCACATACTGCATATGAGTTATTTCGACATGAAGGTCCACTTGCATTATTGCCAATTGGCAATGATATTTGTCAGGTTATTTGGAGTTCGCCAATAAAAAAATGCCAACATAGAGCATCATTAAAACCGTCAGAATTTCTCGACCAATTGGCAGGAGTCCTTCCTGATGGAATAGAACCGGATGTACTTTTAGATCAACCATTTACATTCCCACTAGGAATTTCTATATCTCCATATTTATATAAAGATCGGTATATACTAATTGGAGAGTCTGGACATAGATACCATCCGGTAGCAGGGCAAGGTTTAAATGTTTGTTGGCGAGATGTAGATAGAATTGTTCAATTAATAAAAAAGGCAAATAACCATGATATGGATTTAAATAAAATATCAAGAAACTACTCCTTCTCAAGAATGCCTGACATCATATGTATGGGAATTATTACAGACTCACTCATTAGATTATTTTCAAATAGATCACCCTTCCTATTGTTAATTAGAAGATTATTAATTTATTTTTTGAGAAAATTCAAAATCATAAGAAAGTTAGCACTAAGAACTATGACAGATGGTCCGATGACACTTTTAATTAACTGCCATAATGGAAAGAGATTATATAAATAGATGGTAATTTCTAGCCACCAGCAACCAAATCATTCTTCAAAATTAAAATATTTTCTTAAACAGAAAATAGGAATTAGTGAAAGTGCAATTTCCCTCGGAGAAAGACAATCTCAATTAGAACAAGCTCCATTAGCAATTGTAATGTGGAGTTTTGGTCTACTCAACATAGAGCAATATCAAAAAGTAATTGATTGGCAACATTCTAATTAGAATGACATCAATACATTAATAGGTACTTTGTCCGGCAATTTATCTCGACCAGCTAAGTCCAGTAATTCTACAATAAATGCAAAACCAATAATATTAGCTCCTGTTTTTTCAACAAGTTTGGCAGTTGCCAAAGCTGTTCCACCAGTTGCAAGTAAGTCATCAATTATTAATATTCTGGCCCCCGTAGGGATTGAATTCATTTGGACTTCTAAAGTATCTTTACCATACTCAAGATCATATTCTATCGAAAGTATCTTTCCTGGTAATTTTCCTATCTTTCGAACTGGTACAAATCCTTTGTTCAGTGAATAAGCTAAACAAGATCCGATTAAGAAACCTCTTGATTCTATTCCAACTATTAAGTCGGGGTTAAGTTGCTTACACATTGCTGCTAACTGCTCTACAACCTCAGACCAGGCAGTAGGATTGGCCAAAAGAGGATTTATATCCCGAAATAGAATGCCGGGTTTAGGAAAATCTGCAATTTCCCTGACAAATTTGCTTAGATCCAAGGACATCAGTTAATCAAGCTTTGTGTTAGGTTCTAAAAAAATGAAGGTAGACTCAATTGAAGAGCTATAACCTGGTTTAACTTCACATCATCAAATAAGTGCAACTCAGTTTAGAGTTTAACTCCTAGATATCAGACGAATAATCCTTTTTTGAACAAATGGCAATCAACAATTGTTCAGTTTTAACTAGGAGGTCATTAGAACGACTTGACCTTCTTTTATTGGTTATAGAATCATTAGATTTAAATGCAAGCCAGGCAATGACTTGGACTTCTGCGCAGCTAGGTCTAGAGCATATCTTTCCTAATCCAGTTGAACTCTGGAAAAGACGTTGTCATAATCCCCTTAGAAGAACTTCAAGGCGAGGAAAACTTAATGTTGAGGAATCCGAAGCTCTCATGATTCTTCTCTGTGCAATGGCCCAGCGTTTGTATCCATTACTACATCAGTTACTATCCTCGAAAGAACCTGAATCAATAAATTCGCAACGTTGGCAGTTATTAAATCAACGATTTTCTGATTTACTTATTGAGAGAATGAATATCAGAAAGGGAGCAGTTCAACGCTTACTTAATCGTAATTATTTTGAAACTAATAATAAGCAACTAGTTTTGACTCTCGCTATATGTGCTGGGCCTGGTGGACTAGATCGCCTTAGAGCAAACCTACTAGATGAGTCCCCCTGAGAATTAATTCAATGATTAACCAAACATTTCAGTACGATCAAACTTCAGTTCGATTACAGATTGAAGGTCTACCTGACCTCTCTATAGATAACGACAAAGAATGTCTAGGGATAATCTCGACCTGGACATTATCCCTTGTTGGATCACCATCGCTTGAGGGAAAGCGTGAGCACTTGCAGGCCCTCATGGCAACTGTTCTGCCTTATTCACGTCATTGCATCTCTGACGTAAAAAGCAGCTTTGGTGATGCTTCAGGACCAATAAGAATTGAGCCATCGTCAAAAGGACATAAGTTATCCCTTGTCAGTAGCAAACCTGATATACCACCTCTGGCTATAAATCTTGATGATGCAGAACTAGCAGACCTCGTTCACTGCCTAGATGATATGCGCATGGACCCAAGAGTCAAAATAAACTGGGATTTACCAGTAGATATGCCCCTAACCAAACGTCAGATAGCCTATAAGACCCCTTTGGCCCAACGTATTGGAGCTCCTTTAATAGGAGGATCACTTCTATTAATCTACTCCTTACTTTTGTTAGTGCTCCCTATACCAGACGGAGAGGAGCGGAAGTTGAATGACCAAACTGAACCATTGGAAGTATCGTTAACAACGAAATTATGAGTTGGTGTAGCTAAAGGATTGTTTGCTGTAGAAACGCTTATATAGTGGGAATAGATTTTGGGATGAAATGGTGCAAGAGAATTGTCCTTATAGTCAAATAAGGCTAGGAGTTAATAGTCTCAGCAAAATAAAGCTGTAATTCGAATAATTTTATGACTAACCAACCACTACTAAGAAATAGAAAAAATAATGGTCGAAATGTATTTCGTAAATCTACAAAAACAATAAACAGAAATTTTTTTCGTCAACTAGTAGAAGGTGTTTTAATGCTGACGGGCGGTATATATCTAATTAAATTCCTGAATTCGTTACCCCAATCTTATAATATAGGTGAGATATCCACAATCATGTGGAAGGATACATTAGTCTCTATTCTTCATATGTTTGATGCTGTAATGAGTTTATTCAAGTTGTTAACAATAATATTTTTAGTATCTCTATGTTTTGCTTTGCTTCTTGGGGGTATCTGGAGATTAATGAAGGTCTTCACCACCAAATTAAGCACATCACGGAAAAAGTCTAATCCAACATTCAAACTAAGTAAGCGACGATAAGTTAAGGTGTATAATATTTGTAGGTGACTCTATTGCGAATTATAAAATGAGCAACAAAAATAAATTATTGTTTACTGAGGATACAAATCCTTTATTCATCTATGATGGAAAGTGCCCTTTTTGCAACTACTTTGCTGAATTAACCGAACTAAAGTCAGGAATACCAGGCCTAACAATTAAAGATGGAAGAGATAATATAGATTTGCTAAATGAATTAAATAAACAAGGTTATAAATTTAGTAATGGGGCTATATTAATTGTAGGTGATAATATAATGCATGGAGATACTGCAATAACTTGGATTTGCGCTCAAATGAATACATCTGATAATATGCTGAAATTTCTTTCTAGGATTCTTGCCAGTGAAAGAAGAACAAAAATAGTTTACCCTTTCTTGCTAGTAGCTCGTAGACTTGCATTGACTTTAAAGGGGCATAGTATAGATCCCTAAGATCTATCAACATCAGTCTTAGGTTACAAAAATCCTATGCAAACAGGAATTTATAGATGAATACTAGGAACAAACGATCACCTAAAATAGAAAAAAAGACATATTCATGGATTGCAGCCGTTTTTACTATACTTGCCGCTTCAAATGCCTGGCTTTACTTATTTAGTCAGAAATCCATTTTGTGGGTTTTAGTTGGTGCAGCGATAATAAATACTTGTATTTGTTTAACAATAGGCATAAATAACCTAATACAATTATTAGCATTAAAATCAATTGGTAGAACCCTATTCATACGCATTAATTCTATTTTAATTTTCATCTCAGCAATTTATGGACTACTCGAATTCGTCAACAAGTTAAATCTTACTGATGTCAGTCATGCTTTTATACCATTTATAATATTTTCACTTTACTTTGCAGGAGCATCAATAGGCATATATCAAATAGATAGGCATATATGACTATCAACGTCATAACAAAGCGTATCACTAATAGCGTCATAACAAATTAAATAAAAAACATGATATTATTAGAATTTATATATAAAAAGTTTGAAATCAAGAGTACTTAGTAGCTTTGAGCGAGAAAAGCAAGACAATAACAACGATTCAGAATTCTACAAGTATCCAAGATTTGTTTACCATCTGGACTCTTCCTTTAGAAGTAAACTAACCAATTACTATAGGGAAATTATCCAACCAAATAGTACAATTTTAGATTTGATGAGTAGTTGGGTTAGTCATTTACCGAAGGATGTTAAATACAAAGAGGTAATTGGTCATGGTTTAAATCGTCAGGAACTTATAGCTAATCAGCAATTAAATCGTCATTGGATACAGGATCTAAATAGGAGTCAGGAATTGCCTCTAGGAAAAGATACTATTGACTTTATATTAATAGTAGCTGGCTGGCAATATCTTCAAGAACCAGAAAATATTGCTGAAGAACTGTATAGGATATCAAAGCCTAATGGAATTTTGATTATTTCATTTTCTAATAGAGCATTTTGGAATAAGTGTCCAAATATCTGGCTTAACGGAACGTATAAGGAACATTTTGAATATATCAACTCAATTTTGATTGGAGCCGGGTGGGAAAATATTCGAAACACTGCTGAATCGTCAAAAGGGCTATATCCTTTTAATATAATTGGTATTAAAGGTGATCCATTCTTTTGCGTAACAGCAAATAAAAGCTACTAGAACCTATATAGATTCAATAATAATAGGGTTAGTAATTATAAGTTAATCTATATTTTGAAAATATGTGAGTTGCTAGGGTATAATTTAGTAGAATCAATCAAACCCGAACATGAATGATAAGCTAAGTCTTATTAAATTCAGCTCAGAAGATTGTGGCACTTGTCACAAAATGAGTCATTATGATGAAAATGTTAGTAAAGAATTAGGTTGTGAATTTATTAGTGTTATGTTACAAGATACTGAACAGTATAGAAAGTTTAGGAAGATTCTACTCAGTAAATATCCAAATAAAGAAGGAATGGGTTGGCCAACATACCTGCTTGTTGAAGATGCACTAGGAGATTTTTCAGTATTAGGAGAAATTAAAGGAGGAATGCCTAAAGGTCAGTTCAGAGATAAATTAACAGCAATTTTGAGTATATAAAATATCGAATTTTATCCATATCAACTATATAACTGGCTGCATTAATCCTCCACTTCCTGAATCTGAGTCGTCGTCATCATTTCTTGTTGATCCCTGCAGTAGAGCGTAAATTCCGAAAGCCAGAAGGCTGATAACTGCACCTGTGAAGCCAGAGAAGCCCTGTGCGTTAGTTATTTCGATGTACTCTCCCAATTATAAAAAAAGCAAGTTCGAGGAATTTAGCGAATTATTTTGATAAAAATAAGGAACAACAACCATTTTTAAAAGCGTCTAATGGTTAGAGGCTAATAACAGCAGCGTTTCTTAGTGATTCCTGTTTTTCTAATTCTGAATTGATATTTCCTTGAGAGTCTGGGATTTGATCTGCCATCTGATTTAACCAATTCATTAATTGCTCTATCAGTTTCTCTATTGGTAATACACCAAGGCCACGACAAGTAACCGTGGCAACATTACCACCAGTCGATTTAAAAACTACCCTAGATTGTAAATGTTGAGGGAGCCCCTTTCTCAATAGTCTAAATGCAGCCTCTTCCATTGGGGTTTCCATCATAACGTTTGCCTTGTCTTGTTTTATTCTTGAAAAACCGCACTTTTTAGCAATCATTTTTAACTGCATTATTTGAATAAGAGATTCAACTGATAATGGCAATTTGCCATAACGATCTGTCCATGTCACAGCTAGGTCAAGAAGTTCTGAGTGAGACTTACATTCCGTAGCGGCTCTATATGCTGAAATTTTTTCCTCGCTATTAACAATCCAATCACTTGGAATAAAGGCTGTAACAGTTAAATCAATCTGAGTGTCATCTACATTTGGAATACTCTGACCTTGAATTTCAGATAAACATTCCTGCAACATTTCCATATATAAGTCGAAACCAACAGATTCCATCTGACCACTTTGTTCCACTCCCAGCAAATTGCCAACACCTCTAATTTCCATATCTCTTATTGCTAGTTGGTAACCACTTCCTAATTGGGCGAATTCCTGTATGGCTTTTAAACGTTGTCTAGCTGTATCACTTAATGCTGTGCTATTAGGATAGAGAAGCCATGCATGTGCTTGAATACCACTTCTTCCAACTCTTCCTCTTAATTGATATAATTGAGAAAGACCAAATTTATGCGATTCTTCTATGATAATGGTATTAACTCGTGGTATATCTAATCCACTTTCTACAATAGTTGTACATAATAGTAAGTCACCTTCGCCAGCATTAAAAGCAACCATTGAATTTTCTAATTCACCTTCACCCATCTGACCATGGGCAATTATAATCTTGATTTTTGGGACCATACTTTGTATTTTTAGAGCTACATCGTTGATCCCCTCAATTCTTGGCAAGACATAGAATATTTGGCCACCTCTGTCTATTTCCTGACAAATAGCACTCCTAATTGTTCCGTCATCGTATTGAGATAAATGGGTTTTTATAGGTCTTCTAAGAGGCGGCGGTGTTGTAATTAAGCTCATTTCTCTAACACCTGATAAACTCATATATAAGGTTCTTGGTATGGGCGTTGCAGAAAGAGACAATACATCTATATCTTTTCTTAGTTCTTTGATCTTTTCTTTTTGATTTACACCAAATCTTTGCTCTTCATCAACTACCAAAAAACCAAGGTTATTAAAAATAGTTTTTTTACTTAACAGTTGATGTGTGCCTATCACAGTATCTATTGCTCCTGACTTTAGCCCCTCTAATATTGTTTTTCTTTCTGTCGTTGTTCTAAATCTATTTAAAAGTGCGACTTTAATTGGGTAAGGAGCAAAGCGATCATTAATTGTTCTCCAATGTTGTTGAGAAAGGACTGTCGTTGGTGCTAACATCGCAACTTGCTTTCCAGCAGTCACAGCCTTAAAAATAGCTCTTATTGCAACTTCGGTTTTACCAAATCCAACGTCACCACAAACCAATCTATCCATAGGTTTATTTAATTCCATATCTCTCTTTACATCAATAATGGCTTTTTGTTGGTCAGGTGTAGTTTCGTATGGGAAAGAATCCTCTAATTCATTTTGCCATGGTCCGTCAGGTGGAAAAGGAAATCCCTTGAGCTGACTTCGTTCTGAATATAACCTAATCAAATCTATTGCTACCTTACTTACTGCTCTCTTAGTTTTCTCCTTGATACGATTCCAAGAGACTCCGCCTAATTTATTAATATTAGGGACACCATCATTTGAAGATCGATAACGTCCTAGACTCCCTAATTGGTCAGCCGCAACGCTTAGTGTACCATCAAGATATTGGACTACTAAATAATCTCTAATTTTACCACTAATAGCTATCTTTTCAATTTTTAAGAAGCGACCTATACCATGATTTCGATGTACGACATAGTCGCCAGGTCTCATCTTATTCGGGTTGATAGTTTTACTGCTAGCCTGTCTTCTTCTTCTGACATAAGTAGGAGAAGAGAAATTATTTTGCCCAAAAATTTCTCTGTCTGTAATTAAAGAAATTTTCCATGCTGGTAATTCAATACCTTCAACTTCTAATTGACCTAATGACTTAAGAGCAACTGGGGTATTTTGCTCAATTAACCTTGTAATAGAATTATAGTCAGCTGAATTAGGAACAAAACGTACAATGCAATCATGTTCCTCTAATAATGCGACAGAACGACTAGGTTGCGCTGATAAAATCCATACAGAATATTTTTCTTTTTGATAATCCTTGATTAAACTACTAATTCTTCCAAATTGATTTGGATAGGCTTGAATATTTCTTGAGCTTAAATCAAATAAGTTCTTTGAATTACCAGAATCTCCCAGTTCTGTTAAGTCAAATCCCCAAAAGTTCTGAGCCTGGAGATAACATTTCTCAACTGATTTATGGAGAGAACCTGGATATATAGAATCTACATTTTCTAACTCTATTCCTGCATGTCTAGCAATATCCTTATGATGTTCATCAACATGTTGAAGCCAGTTCCTTCCATGAGCAATACCCTGTGACTTCTCATCCAAGACCACACAAGTATTTGATGGTAAATATTCTAATAATGAAGACGGTTGCCTCCAGACAAAACCCATTAGTCTACGTAAGCCTAGAGGAGTTCCACCATCGACTAATGTATTAAGAGATTCCTCATCTAGAAATAATGAAATATCGTCAGGAAGGTTTTTTCTTAATTCTTCAGCTATTAAGGGACTATATCCTCTTGGAGTAAGGTTAATACTATTAATAGAATCTAATGATCTTTGACTAGTGGGGTCAAATTCTTTTAGCTTTTCTAATTCATCACCAAAGAATTCTAACCGAACCGGTAACTCATTACTTACCGGAAAAATATCGACAATATCTCCCCTTCTACTCCATGTACCTTCTATTTCTGTCGTGGATTCTCTTGTATAACCTAATTCAACTAATAAGTTAGATAGGTATTCAAGAGTTATCTCTTCGCCCTTACTAAGCTTTATACACTTTTTTTTAAGATAAGACGGAACTGGAAGATGAGGTTGTAGGGCACGTTCAGTAGTAACAACAGCAATATTATCTGATTTATTTGAAATTAATTCGCTTAATACCTGTAATTGGCCCCACACTATTTCTGTGTTTGAGTCTAATGTTTCATAAGGAGAACCCTCACTAGTAGGATAAAGAAAAGAACGTTTCCATCCAGTTACTTGTAGTAATGATAGCCATCTACCAGCCTCCTCTAGAGTTGGCACTACTACTAACAAAGGTCTATTATCGTTTTGCGCTATAGCACTTGTAACAAGTGACTTTGCTGATCTGCCAGCCCCCCTAAGAACAAGCCTATCCGTACGATCACATCTATTTACTAACTCTGCAGTCAGAGAAAAGTTTTTTATCTTCTGTACCAATGAACTCAGCGGCATAGAATTACATTCTTGGACGAGAAACAATTATGCCAGATCAAAGCTAATGTTGCATAATACCTATTATAATTGTGCTAGTTGAAAAGTAATTATATTAAGAGTTGATCTTTTGCAATTCTTGTTTTAACATATTATTGAATTCTTGAAGTTGATGATTTTCAAGTTGAGCGCGGCTTGAAACATTTAGATTTTCTTTTAAATAGCTTCTAGCTCGGCTACTGTCCCAATTTAATTCGCTAATTAGACAATTAGAAGTAGTTATAAGTCTATTTCTCTCATCTGGAATATCACAAGTGTGTGGGTCAGAGCCTACTTCTAATGTTTTTAAGCTAGATAACAATAATTTCAATTCAGTATAGTCAGTAATTCGATGCCTACTTGGATGCTTAAAAGCTCGTTTTAAGTAGTTCTGTTCCATTTCTCTACTCCAACCTAACCTTTTAAGCTGGATATCAATCGAAGCAATTTCCTCACTCCAATCTAGGGGTTCGTTATTTATAGTATTTTTATTGTCTTCAGATATTTTATATATAGGCTTTTGAACTAAATCCGAACTATTATCGTAATCTAGCTTATTTTCGTTTATAGGCTTTATAACTTTATCTCCCTGATTATCTGCTTTTGATTGAAGTAATGATTTAGACTTCTGTTTACTAAGTCTTTCACGAAGTCTATTTATTGCTCTGTCTTCTGCAATTTCAGCATTTTCACCAGATCCCAATGCGGTTCCTAAGGGTTTATCATCATTCCAAGCAGACACTCTTACAACAGTTCTAGTATCACCTATGTGGCAAAGCTCCGACTTGATACGCATTGCTCGTAACGAATGGTCCCTTTTTAGGGTAGTTGTCAATTCTTCTCAACATAGACCCAACTGACGGAATCACTACGTTTATTTCAGAAAAGTATTAATGGATTCTGCAGCGCTACCTTCATTAACACAATGGCTCGACGGAATTGATCGTTGGGCAGAGTTAGCACCACTTTTACCGGTGCTCGTAATATTGGAGTTGGTGTTATCTGCCGATAACGCGATTGCATTAGCAGCTATAACAAAACAACTAAATACAGCTGAGTTGAGAAGTAGAGCCCTAAATATTGGAATAGCTATAGCATTAGTATTTAGAATAATACTTATATTAATGGCACAATGGGCTCTTAGCTTCTGGCCTCTTAAATTACTTGCTGGCCTTTATTTACTAAGTCTATTTGTTGGGAAGTTATTAGAAAATAGGGAATCTAGTACTAAGGATAATTCTCCAGACAGTGATTTACCTAAGCCAAATACATTATATAAAACAATATTTCTACTAGCGTTTACGGATTTAGCATTTTCAATAGATAGTGTCGCTGCAGCCGTAGCGATAAGTGATCAATACTTACTTGTAATAAGTGGAGGAGTTATAGGCGTCTTGGCTTTAAGATTTACATCTGGTCTCTTTATTCGTTGGTTAGAAATATATCCTAGATTGGAATTAGCTGGTTACATTGCAGTAGGCTTAGTTGGAATAAAATTGCTTATTTATCTGGTACTTCCTTCATTCTTACCTCCTGAATGGCTGATACTAGTAATAGTATCTACACTATTTACCTGGGGATTTTCAATTAGAAACGAAGCTGAGGTTATAGTTAAAGGCTAATGTTAATTAGTATTCTAAAAAGTATGTATTACTGAGTGAAAAAATTGCATTAACAATTATCCCCTAGACTTGTTAATTGTAATGACATAATTTTCTGAGTAAGGGCTTGACCTGTTAATACCTTTCCACCTTCTAGTTTTGCACTGAGAATTAGTAATGGATAATCACCAGTAGCAATTATGATTCCATTTTTATTTATTATAGATATAATAGTACCTGGTTTATGTGAAGAAATTGTATACATCTCTAATAGGTCTTTTTGTTTTTCCGGCAACTCGTCTCTTGAGTTAGGGTTCAAAGGAAGAGTTGAATATACTTTTAATCGTTTTGTTGCTAGATGTGTATAAGCGTTAGGATATAAACCCATAATTTTTCTATGGAGATTTATACAATAGTTAGACCAGTCAATTTCGTAATCCTTTTTACTTATCATCCTTGCATAGGAGCATTCTAACTCGGAATCATTTTGTGAGTCTAGAATATCAAGTTGAATGAGATCATCGAGATATTTGACTTTTTTAGTATTAAGGAGATGGATCAGTCTCAATATCATTTGAGAAGAAAGTTTGCTTAAAGTATTAGTTATTTTCGTAGAATTATCGAAAAGTCCTATTGGGATAGACTCTCTTAGTAAAACAGGTCCAGTATCCAGAGTTTCTTCCATTAGCATAATACATATACCTGTTGACTTATCACCGTTGATAAGACTCCGTTGTATTGGTGCAGCTCCACGCCATTGAGGTAAAAGTGAAGCATGGCTATTCCAACATCCTAGCCTTGGTGCATCCAAAATGTTCTTAGGTAATAATTGGCCATAAGCAACAACCACGAAAATATCAGCCTGTAAGGATATTATCTCCTCCTGTATATATGTATCATTTTTTATATTTTCAGGAGTAAATATGTTTAGTGAATATTCCATTGCCTTTTCCTTGACAGGAGATGGATAAAGAGTTTTACCTCGTTTACGCCTTTTATCTGGCTGGGTAACGACTCCTACAATTTCCTGACCTGAGTTTATTAATTCTTCTAGACTATCAACCGCATATAAAGGAGTACCCCAAAATACAATCTTCATGCTTCTCCAGTAATAGATAATCCATCTACCCATACATGAGGAGAGATACCACTATGCGTTACTATTGAATCCATTTCGATCTCTACAATGTTATTCAATACTTGAATAATGTCTCCAGCTACAGTTGCTGCTTCGATTGAAATAGTTTCTCCATTCCTTACTAACCAACCATCAAATGGCAATGAAAATGAACCTTGACTAGCTTTAACACCAGAATGTAGAGCATTAAGACTTTCAATTAAAACAAATTCTTCATTAGAATTTCTATGATTTAAATTATTGGTTTTATTCTTATGTTCTTTTGATCTACCTATTTCAAACCAATCAGGACTAACTGAAGCCTTTGCTCCCATACCAGCATGTCCAGTTGGCTTGACTCCGAATGATCTAGCAGTTGCCTCAGAATGTAGAAAATTCTTAATCCGCCCAGACTCAATAATAGTAATGTTTTGAGTAGGTGTTCCTTCTCCATCAAAGCTTGTAGCTCCTATGTTAGAAGGGTGTAAGGCGTTGTCACATAATGAGAATATTGGGGATGAAATTTTTTTACCTATAGAGTCTCTTTCACTTAGACTTACTCCATCAATTACAGCCCTAGCATTAAACATACTACTAAATGAAGAAATCAACTCAAGGATCGCCTCTGGTGTAAAGCACACTAAATATTTATCAGTACGTATAGGGATATAATTTAAATGACTAATAGTTCTCTTTGAGGCTTCAAGGATACAGCCATCTATATCTAAATCTTCTACACCAAGAGCCAAGCGTACAGAACCTGAACTACGTGGTTTCTTTCTTAATTCTTCTGCTCTAGCGTAAAGATAAAGACTAGCTTGTGTGTTGTTTAGACTACGATTTGCTCCTTCACTATTAATATATATTCTCTGATAATTGCTTTCGGAGATACCATTATAAGGCACACTACTTATCGATTTATGAGTACTGAGCAAGGATGATTCAGCCTCTATCAGAATTTCGAGTATATTCTGAATTCCTAATAACTTCTTTAATGGTCTTTCTAACTTAGGAAGTGGAGCTTTACAGAGTTCTGAAAACTGAGGTGATTCATTAGGATTGCCAAACAGACTAGCTTCATAAGCTCCATGTACTGATTTCTGTAAACCAGCATCAGATAGATCAGAAGTACTTGTAATACCAACCAATCCTTGATTATTCCAAACTCTAATAGTTACAGAACTTCTTTGTGAACCTTTCAATTGTTTAGCTATTCCGTGATCTACTTGAACAGAAGAATCTGTGCTAGCTGTTGCACCTAGATCCCATTGTTTTATAGAGTATTTTGAAACATATTTATTCATCCTATCCAACAAGTTGACTGTCAATTTATTCATGTCAATAGGTAAGGAATTCATAATAAGCTCAACGTCCTCCTACGGTTATAGAGTCAACCTTTATATGAGGTTGTCCAACTGTGACATTTATATTTCCACTTACGGAACCACAATATCCAGCTGCAAGGTCTAGATCGTTAGCACACATAGATATTCGAGGCATAATTTCCTTTGCTTCACCAATTAATGTTGCTCCCTTCACAGGCTTAGATAACTCTCCATTTTTGATTAAATATCCTTCTTCTACAGCAAAGTTGAATTGGCCAGTTGGACCAACACTTCCACCGCCCATTGATTTACAATAAAGTCCATTGTCTATACTCGAAATAAGATCTTCTGGATTATATTTTCCTGGTGCTATATATGTATTTCTCATCCTGCTAGCTGCTGCGAAAGTATGACTTTGACGACGCCCACTTCCAGTTCTAGGATGACCTGTTCGTAATTCTCCAGCTCTATCGCTCAAGAAACTTTTTAGGACTCCATTCTTTATTAAGATAGTCTTTTGTGGTTTCATTCCTTCATCATCCATTGATAGTGAACCAAAGGCCCCGTCTGTTGAACCTTCATCTATAGCTGTTACAGCAGTATTTGCTATTTGGTGATCTATTTTTTCCGAAAAAGGTGTTGTACCTCTTTCTATTTGAGTTGTTTCTAGTAAATGTCCACAAGCCTCATGGAAAATTACACCACCAAATTTGTTTGCAAGAACAGCTGGAAGTTGTCCAGCTTCTACATAGTCTGCATAAAGCATCTTATCTGCACTTTCGCAAACTTCTCTAGTACTTAAATCTGGATCCCATTCTCTGAGATCATTTGGCCTATCTGAACTTCCATATCTACGACCTATGCTTGATCGAAATTCCCTATCAGCAGCTAGAACATTTACGCCAATTGATTGGTGTAGACGAATATCTTTAGAAAATGTACCATCTGATGCGGCTACAAGTACTTCCTGCCAAATTCTTGAATAACTACCTCTTCTAGCTTGTAGATGTTTGCCTTTCTTATCTAAGAGGTCGGTAGCAAGAAGAATTGTTTGCGTTGCTTCCTTTAATTTTGGACAGTTTTCTAGCCATAATTTTTTTTGAGTTGAAAAATCAGTGAGATCACCTAAGCCTTCAAAACTAAATAATGATGAGTCTTGAACTTGTAACGAAAGCATGCCCAAAGCCTTATCAAGAGCTTCAGAAAGACCATTCGCTGATAAATCATTAGTGCTTACAAAACCATCTCTTTTTCCTAAGAAGACTCTAATTCCAGCTCCTTTCCCAAAGGATGGACTCACACTGGTAATTGAATCCTGCTCAGCTAATAAGCCAAGGTGATCAACGTTCTCAAGAAAAATTTCGACAAAATCAGCTCCAGCAGAGCGTCCTCGAGCAAGTAGTGATTCAAGGGTAGTTTGCCAATGGCAACCGAAAGAGTCTAAAGCCACATCTTTTTCTGGGATTTTTTCGATGAAAAGTACCAAATTCAAATATCGTGCATATAAGGATTATGCAGGTTTATTGGACGAACATGTGGATGATGTATTTCTTAGTTATTGGTAGAAAGGATTTAAGCCTCCATCTCAAAGGATTTCCACTAGTAACGTCAATTTGCATTCAGCCACTTTTGGCCATTAAGCCTTTGTAGAAGCCTCGAGATCAATAAAACAAGAGTTGAGCGCTTTTCATCAATTAAAAAAGACTCCAAAAGACTTGGCTCAGAACCAGGCTCTGCAAGGGAAATTGTTTTTAATGAACTGATCTGCTCTTTACTAAAAGAAAGCCAGAATCTCCTGCCGGGAGGAATTTCTCCAACAACCATCCAACACTTTCCACCTACAACAGGACGCTGGTCCTCTACGAATTTCAAAATTGTTGGTGTAATCCCTCTATCTATTAAGGCTGCTTGAAGGCCTGGTAACAGATCTTCTCTTATGAATTCCTGAAAGGGCTTATCTTCTGGTTTTGGGGGCTTGACATTCTTGGGTGGTTCTGTTGCTTCAAGAGCTTGAGCCTGATTAGGTACAGATGAGGCTTGATCATCCTTAGGCATGGCTCATTTGAAGACTACTTTATACAAAGTATAGTTGAATAGTAACTTGGGTAAAAACCTAAAACAAGAGGTGAATTAATCTATATGATTTCTATTCAGGTTATTATCACCAATCATCAACGTAATTGGAAGTCCAATCATCTTCTGATTGATGCTCTTGGATATCACTATTGTTATTATCATATTCAGGTTGCCGTTTATCATTTAAATAGTCACCATAAGGGTATTTATCTTCCTTTTCGGAGGAATGTTCATCTGGATAAGAATATTGATCATCAAGTTCTGAGTACGATTGATCATCATAATCATCGATGGATCGATTTATTGTGCGCGATTTAATAACTCTAAAAGGGACAGATATAGTTGGAGCTGGATCTTTTAAACTTCTTTCAGGGGATATATCACTTGTATAAAAATTATCCTCATAGTTTTCATTGTAAGAGGAATTATTATGCTGATCTATTGGATTTGAATCTTCATATTCATCTGTTTCAAGGTAGACTTTCCCACTTAAAGATTGCCTCCTAGCAGTTGAAATCAAACCAGCAGAAGAAGCTATTATAAAGCCACTAGAGGAACTTAGAGTCATCAACATTCCTATACTAATTGAAGGTGACTTCCAGGTTAATATACGTATTTGAGATGTTTTGGAGTGATTTAATATTGATACACAGAGAACGGCTATTAAAGGAGTAATAGCCGGAATTAATAATACCCTCTGGATCATATTCATTTTGAATTTCCGGTCCATCTTTTGATTGGATATAAATCCTCATCTAGCAAGTCGAATAATCTTGTAACTAGAAAATCAACCATTTCATCTATTGATCTTGGTTGTGAATACCAAGCCGGTATCGGGGGAAAGACTTTTACACCTACTTCAGCAAGTGTAGTTAGGTTCTTTAGGTGAATAGGGCTCCAGGGTGTTTCTCTAGGTGCAATAATTAAAGATCTACCTTCCTTTATCTGAACATCTGCGCATCTTTCAATAAGGTTTAATGAATAACCGGAAGCGATACGACCTACAGTTCCCATGGTACAAGGAACTATTACCATTCCATTTGTTTTATAACTACCACTAGCTATTGGAGCAGAATTATCATTCCATCTATAACAAGATAAAGTATCTGTACTTAAATTGAGTCTATGACTCCAAAATAATTTCTGTTTATTGGTATCAATAGGTATCTTTACACCTATCTCAGAATTCCAAACTTCATATGCACCTCGACTCAAAACAACATGTACATTGTATTTATGTTGCAGTAATAATTGCAATGATCTTTCAGCCAAAGGCATTGCTGAAGCACCAGTAATTCCAAGGATATAAGATTTCATCTCCTATTCTCTATTTGAGGAAGGAGATGAATCCTCAATGTTTTCTAATAATTCTTCTCCTCTATTATCCAAAAGCAAAGAATCATCAGATTTATTTATTGGATGTACAACTTCTAAGTCGATTTGATTTCGTAATACATCTACTTTTATAACCTTCAAAGTTACTTTATTGCCAAGTTGGTATACCTTTCGACTCTTGCGTCCGACCAATCGATTCTGTCGAGATCTATATTCATACCAGTCATCATTAAGTGAACTGACATGCACAAGTCCTTCAGCCATAGATGGGGGTAACTCTGCAAAAAAACCATAACTTTGTACACCTGTAATTATTGCCTCAACCTCCTTACCTACAAAAGGCTCTGCCGCTCTAGCCTGTGCCATTGCAACGATACTATTCTGTAACTCTCGAGACTGCCTTCTCCTGCTATTAAGTCTATTTATCAACGTTTGATTAAATAATTTATGTAAGCTATTTTGATGAGTTCGTGTATGAATATCCCATTTGATATCCATCCAACAATTCCTTTTACCAAGGTTTACCTGATATTTTTGTCTGGTAGAAGGCCTAGTTTTTCCTTCTTTTAACAAATTGACTAGAATATATTGATTTAAAAGATCAGAGTAATGTAGATTTGCACAGCACCAAGGAGCTGAATTTTTATACTTGTGGTTTAAGTTGAACTTGTCACTATGCTCTTCCTTATCGGATGACGTATTCAATTCTGCTAATTTAAGTACTTGATCAGGCAGAGAGTGACGTAAGAGTTTCTCTAAGACCCTACGACATGGAGTTCTAGAAAAAGCGGATGATAGTTCAGATGCAGAAGGTGTACCATCTGAATCTAACTCTAACTCTAAATCAAGAGATAAAGCAATCTTTGCTAGCTCGTTAAGTGTATTAGTATCTACTGATTGAGTCTCTAATAATATTGCTGGTAATTTCAGTTGTTTAGAATGCTCAGACCATATCTCATTAGCGATTCTGATTAATGGGCTTAACAATGACTGTGGGTCTTCTTTGTTCAAAGGTTGTTTCCATTGATGATATGTTGTACTTGGATCCTCGCAAAGTAGATCGGATAAATAATCAATTTTTGGTGTTGGCAAATCTAACTCTATTGAGCCTTTATTCTTTTCACACTTTGAAAGTAATTCAGAGCAAAATATTAGTGTCTCTAGTTGAGTAATATGATCTTTAATCTTTTTTAATTGAGCTGGAATTGCCCTTGACCTAGGTTTTCTAGAGGCTAGTGATTCTAATTCTTTACTTGAAATTTCTGCCTTTGGAGATATCTTTGTAAGCATAAATTCCCAATCCTTAACTTCACCACATGAATCAATATCAAGACATACGCTTATTGCATCATTCACCTTATCTAATTCAAATCTACTGGCTTTATCCAAAGACTCGTTTACAAAAGGCTCCCACTTATCTGCTAAGCAATGTGCTTCTGCCCTATCTCTAAGCCATAAATCTAAATTACTACCTATAGTAATTCTCTCAGTTATTGAGGGTGAGTGAATCCATAAACGGATACCGCCATCATGAGGTGAGACATGTATTGCTGGCAGAGATGGCGAATTAGCTCCTGTCCAACTCGTTAAAAGCAAAACTGATTGCGATGTAAGATCAACCCTATTTTTTTCAATAGGTTGCTTTAATGAACTTCTTGGAGAAGTTGATCCTATCTGCAAATTAGATTTAGTAAGTAATAAATCCAAATCTCCTGATGGTCCTCCGTTTAAGGGAAGTGGCCGTACTACATGTCCTTCAGTTGGATATTGTGCTAGGGGATATCTATCAATATGAATCTCAACTACTGAATCTTTGTTTTCATCGTCTAGGTAGGATATATCCTTTTCAGGTAAATTAATCGATGTAAGTATTCGTTCATCAAGAGGGTTGGCTATAAGATTGCCCTCTTCTTTATCAACAACTCCTAGAAGGTTTTCTGTATTTCTTTCTAAAATACATTGAACTGAACCTTCTGGAGACCTTCTCCTAACTCCCTCTCTAGTTATTCTTACTAAAACAGTATCTCCATTCCAAGCATTATTTAAATTTTGATCTCTAATATAAATATCATCCTCATCATCATCTCTTATAGCAAAACAATAACCCTTACTACTACATCTTATCCGTGCCTCTAATAAAGAGTTATCTTCTATACGACTTAATAAACCAGTTTCATTTTGGGAGATTATTCCTAGTTTAGAGAGTGCACTCAAAGCAATTTCTAGACGCTCTCTATCAGCCTTTTTAGTAAGTTTTAGAATTTTTTCAAGTTTTTTAGTCTCAAGAGTTCCTTCTGATGGTAAATGATCTAACAATTTGGAGACCGTGAACATGATCAAATGAATGATTTTGTGGTGTTTCTACAGATGATTAAACTAATTTGATAGTATTTAAATACTAAAGGAAAACCCAGAAGTTGATACTATATAAGAGAACTTCTGAATTGCTCATTACAAAGTATCATTTTGAGGGTCACTTTGGGTGATTAGTGGCAATAAAAGCTTAATCCCTATAAACAAGAAACCTGATGCAGCAATAACTTGAATTAAATCCGAAGGCACAACTGAGGACATCGAGGCCCCTGTTACTGCTCCAATAAGACTTGCAAGAACAAGAGCGCTTGAAGAACCAATAAACACGGCAAGTGGTCGATTAGAAGTTCCGCTTATAGCTACTGTTGCGAGTTGTGTTTTGTCTCCTAGCTCAGCAAGGAAGACTGTTGTGAACGTCGAGATTAAGAGAGAGAAAAGCATAATTATGCACTTTTAAAACTTGAGTAAAACGATTGCACTGCTTGAGATCCTATCCAAATACCAATAACTACCATCATCGCTCCAGCCATATATTCAAAACGTTCTGCTGGAATCTTCTTCGAAAGCCATCTACCCAAGAGAACGCCAATTAGGCTTGAACAGATCAAAGCTAGGGCTGCTCCAAAAAACACTACGAGAGGCTTCCCAGACTGGGCAGATAAAAGCAGTGTCGCAATTTGTGTCTTGTCCCCTAATTCAGCGATAAAAACAGTTGCAAAGGTGCCGAAAAGCACAGATACAAAGCTAGGGCTTTCAATAGGTATATCTTCTGACAGAATTTGCTTATTTTTATTTTGATCAGCCATCAATCTTAGATCCATGACGGGTTTTCTGATTAAACCGACGCATAACGGGGCTCCTGGATCCATATGTTGATCTAATTTGTTGACGACAACAGGAAATTGCAAATTTATCTACATCTTGCTCACTTATTTTAAATAGATTTACTAAAGATGAAACCTTGCAAAAATCTGGTCTAGAATTATAAATTTTGCATTTTTGTGAGCCAGTGTCGTAATGACGGCACCACCCATCAGGACCTACTAAATCCATATAGGCCCGTTGCTGATCTTCATTAAGCACCTCAAGGGCCTCTGAACGCTCTGAAGGAGTAAGTCGACAACAGGCTCCGCAATGAGATATGCACTGCCAATGAAGTTTTTTTAGCTTGGATGACATGAGCTGTGACAACCCATCACAGAGAAGGAGAGTAGATCAGGAAATATGAACTGTTTTCTTCTACTATAGGTACCACTAGAGCAACTTCAAAGTACACTCTAGGAACTTACAAGATTCCAAATTATGGGAAACCTCATACCACTGGCAGCCGTAATCCTGGCAGGCCCCGCAATCATTGCTCTCGTCTTCTATAGACGGGGCATATAAATCTCAGCAAGGAGCCTGTGACTGAATGATTTTCTAAAAAGAAAATCATTCAGTCACCATGTCTCTTTAACCACACCATCAGACCAGATTAAAATTTCACTCTCTGGTAGAGCAAATGACTAATATTCATTTGCTCTACTTTTTATGCATACATTGAGCTAACAAGAATTAAATATCATCAAAGTAAAATTATATTCAATGTTGCAAGCCAAATCCAATCATAGATTCTGATATTAATTGATTTATATATGGATGTTGATCATTAGGTAATACCTTAGCTTGGGAATTTGATTGTACAATTTGAAAATGCAGCCTTTTCCCTCTATCATTTTCTATTGATAAATTTGAATTATCGGAAAGTTCACATACATAGCGCCTATTTGCCTTTTGAATTTCAATCCTTTCTGTGTGACTCCTAATTCCTTTAATATCAAGTTGTATATTGGAAATATTCTCCCAATAGTTAACATTAATTTGATAAACAATATCAACATACTTTGATAGGTTTTCTCTGGATGTGCAATTCCACTGAATGCAATTAATCAGGGTATCATCTTGACGTAGTTTTAGCTTTAGGTGTTTTCCTTTTAATAGTTTATATTCAACCACTTCACAACACCTTGTCCAAAAAGTTGGCTTTGGGTTGCCAACTCCAAATGGTTCAAGTTTATCAATGAAATTACATAGTTCAAAATTTATTTCCTCAAATCTAAGATGTGCTTCTGGCTTAAGCTGAGGCATGTGATGATTTTGACCGAAGAATTCCTTTGCAAAGTTAATTAATCTGATATGTAATTTTGAAATATTTTCTGCTTTTATAGTAAATCCTCCAGCAGCAGGGTGACCACCATATTTCTCTAGTAATTCAGAACATGAATCCAAAGCATTAATAATACTAAATCCTTCTGGACCCCTAACAGAAGCCCTAAATAATCCATCTCCTTGCCCTGTCAAAAGAGTTGTAGGACGATTATATTTTTGCATTATACGGGTAGCTACTATACCAATAACTCCTTGATGCCAATGGTTTTGAGCTAACAAAATAAAAGGGTCAATTGCATCTTGATCAGACTCTAATAATGCCAGCGCTTCAATCTCTATTCCATCACATAACTCCTTCCTACGACGATTTAGATGATCACATTTTCTAGCCAAAATAAATGCTTTATCTGGAGTTTGCTCAGAGAATAGATCTAATATTAAACTTGGTTCATCAAGCCTACCAACAGCATTAATCCTAGGAGCAATCTGAAAGCCTATATCTTCAGTATTTATTTTTTCACGTTCTATATTTATTAGAAGTAGCAGCGCTCTTAAACCCTCACATTTTGTCAAATGCAGTTTTTGTAATCCTTCCTTTAACCATTCCCTATTTGCTCCTTTCAAAGGAGCCATGTCGGCAACAGTACCTATACAAAATAAATCCATGGCGATATCACATTTATCATTTTCTGTGTACTTAAGTTTGAGCTCCTTAGCTAATAAATATGCTATTCCTACTCCGGCAAGTGACTTATATGACGAACTTTCTGGTGTAATTTCTGGATGAATTAAAGCTAAGCATTTAGGTAAGGGAGAGGGTAATTTGTGATGGTCTGTGATTATTACATCAATCGATAGACTATGGGCATAATTAAGTGCTTCTTTAGCATTAACCCCGTTGTCTACTGTAATAATCAGATTAATTCCTTGTGAATGAATATTTTTGACCATATTCTTATTTAAACCATATCCTTCCTTTTCTCTAGATGGAATGAAAGCAAAGGATTTATTGTTTAATGACTTCAACACATTCATAATTAAAGCTGTGCTTGTCATTCCATCAGCATCATAATCACCGCAAATAGCTATTGGTTCTTTTCTATCACAAGCTAATTGCAAACGAGAAACAGCTATTCCTAAATCCTTAAAGTGTTCATATGGATTAGGAAGTTTCTCAGAACTTAAGAACTCAGATGTTTTACTTGAATCAGTAAACCCTCTTCTAGCAAGTAGTGTCCTTATAACCAAAGGAAATTCTATGCCTTCTAAAGGGTTTATCTCAATTGGGCTGGGTAGCTGCCACACTCTAATTATTTAGTTAAACGGAGTAATAAGGTGAATAAGAAATGGGAGTCGGTTTCCCATGTCAATAATAATCCAATGAATTCACCCAAAAACATCATGAGAAGGCTTAAGGCAATTTTTTGGGATGTTGATGGAACACTTGCAGATACAGAAATGGAAGGTCATCGAGTGGCCTTTAATCAAGCGTTTGTTGCGGCAAAAGTCAAATGGTTCTGGGATCAGAAGACGTATGAAAAACTTCTCACGGTTCAGGGAGGAGGTAATCGTATAAAAGCTTATGGACTGTCAATTGGTCTACAATTAGAAAAAGGTGATATTTCTAATCTTCATGCTCTAAAGCAGAAGCATTACCATAAGATAGCAATAACCGGAAAAATTCCCCTAAGGATAGGTGTAAAAAGGTTAGTAGAAGAAGCCAAGTCTAAAGGAATTGATCAATGGATAGTGACCTCAAGTAGTAAGAAAGCAGTCGATCCCCTGATAAATACGGCTTTTTCAGAAAAAGATATGCCGTTTAATGGTCTTATTACAGCAGACGATGTTAAATTCCATAAGCCCAACCCTGAGGGATATTTAATTGCATTAGCTAAATCAAAAGTTAGTCACAAAGAAGCAATAGTAATAGAGGATTCTATTGCTGGTATTAAAGCAGCGGAATCCGCTAATATTACTCACATACTTACTTCTAATAATTATAAAAACATGCCAATTGATCAACTACAATCAGTAAAAGCTATTTCAAACCACCTAGGAGACGAAGAAAATCCATGTAATATATACCAAGGTCCATCATGTTCTGAAAGGATAATCTCTATCAAATATCTAGAGCTACTAATCAATTTGACCTAGACATGAGATCGCAAAATACAAAATTAAATCAAATTCAAAACAAAGCCTCTAATTACTTCCTTGATTCAATAGTAACTTCTTGGAAAAGAAGAAGTATAGGGTTAATTGCACTTCTTCTTGGCTTCTATATGGGTGGAAATATTACTGTCTACTTCCTTGAGAAGACAGGGCAGAGACCTCTAGTTGTTTTATGCTTAGTAACATTGATAGAAATAATGATTAGGCTCCGTTCAAATGTAAAAGGTGATCAATGGCCTCTATTCTGGCTTGCTATTGATAACTTCAGGATTGGTATTATCTATGCTGTGGTATTAGAAGCATTTAAACTTGGATCCTAGTCACTGTTGAATCTAAAATAGGTAATTATAAAAATCGAAACATATGCATTAGATATGTTTATTTTTAAATTACATTTATGTGAACTAAATATTAATTTAATTTTCGGAATCTTCAGTCTCTTCGATTGGGTATACAAATCCTTGGGCTCTACCGCTAAGCACCGATTTCCCGATAGACAAAGCTCTTTGAGCAGCTGTAGCAGCTTTGGCTTTCCAAATAGCACTACGCTGATTCCGTTTCCCCTTGGAGGTTTTCTTTTTTGGTACAGCCATTTAACCTAGACATTAGAATAATTACTATCATCTAATGGCACACGGCTCTGCGTCAAATCGCTAGGCTGTAACTAAACAAATACCGAAACTAGCCCAGGGCTAGTAAAGAGTAGGACTCAATCTTAGCAACCAAAGACAGTTTCTATATGGGAACAACAAACATTGGACCATCAAGAAAAATAATTGATTTCTATAAGAAATCACAAAATCCTAGCTATAGCGAACTTCTTAATCAAATCGGTTCTGGCCAAATTGACTCAATTATTTTGATACCTGAAAGAAGAGAAGTTCTCGTACTCTATAAAAATGGAGACTCTGCCAGAGTTTCAATATTACGTAATGACCAACTAATTCTTCGTACTGCGCAGGAAAGTGGTACAGCATTGACAGTAAAAGACATTCGATCTGAAGCAGCCATTGCAGGGCTTGCTAGCAATTTTGCTCTTATTACGATAGTAATTATAGGTTTAACATTTCTTCTTCGAAGATCCGCAAATATTGCAAACCGAGCAATGGGTTTTGGTCGAACAAAATCAAGCGTGAGAGCGGAAGAAGATTTGGTAGTTCGATTTGAAGATGTAGCTGGCCTAGCAGAAGCTGAGCAAGAACTTCTGGAAGTAGTAAACTTTTTAAAAAACCCTGAAAGTCTTCTGAAGCTAGGGGCAAAAATACCAAAAGGAATCCTTTTAATAGGTCCTCCAGGTACAGGTAAAACATTGTTAGCAAAAGCAATTGCAGGCGAAGCCGGTGTTCCCTTTTTCTCTATAGCAGCTTCAGAGTTTGTTGAACTCTTTGTCGGTGTAGGCGCTAGTAGGGTAAGAGACTTATTTAAAAATGCAAAAGAGAAATCTCCATCAATAATTTTTATTGATGAAGTTGACTCCATTGGCAGACAAAGAGGAGCTGGTATTGGCGGGGGTAACGATGAGAGAGAGCAAACACTAAATCAACTCCTTACAGAGATGGACGGATTTGCTGATAACTCAGGCGTGATTCTAATTGCAGCAACTAATCGAGCAGATGTTCTTGATTCTGCTCTTATGAGACCTGGCAGATTTGATCGGAGAATATTTATTGGACTCCCAGATAGAAAAGGCCGGACAGACATACTTTCTGTTCATGCTCGTTCAAGACCTCTTTCAGAAGAGGTTTCTCTAAGTGATTGGGCACTCAGGACGCCAGGATTCTCGGGGGCAGATTTAGCCAACCTAATAAATGAAGCAGCAATAATTACGGCAAGGAATCAGAAAAAGTTTATTGGGAATGAGCAACTTGAAGCAGCGTTGGAAAGACTAACTATTGGAATAACTGCTTCTCCATTGCAAGATAATTCTAAAAAGAGATTAATTGCATATCATGAGATTGGACATGCTCTTGTTGCTGCATTAACTCCAAAGGCTGATCGTCTGGATAAAGTGTCTATTCTTCCAAGAAGTGGAGGCATAGGAGGATTTACAAGATTTTGGCCAGATGAAGAAATTAGCGACTCCGGTTTAATAACTAGGGCAAATTTATTTGCCAAACTTGTAGTTAGTCTAGGAGGAAGAGCTGCAGAAATTATAATCTTTGGAGAGCAGGAAATCACACAAGGTGCAAGTGGAGACCTTGATCAAGTGAGCTATCTAGCCAGAGAGATGGTTACAAAGTTTGGCTTTTCAGGTTTGGGCCCTGTATCTATGGAAAATGAATCTCCGGAAGTCTTTCTGGGTAGAGATCTTATAAATCGTAAAACACTATATTCAGAGACAACAATCAAAGCTATTGATCAGCAAGTTAGAAGACTTGCTTTTACTGCAATGGAAAAAGCACTTAGTCTTCTAAGGCCGAAGCGAGAACTAATGGATAAGCTTGTAGATGTGTTGATAGAAGAAGAAACACTTGAATCAAAAAGGTTCTTGACATTGGCTGGACTAAACCATATACCTTAAAGAGGTTATGTACTCATCTTACACTAGCTATAACAACTATGTACAAAAACCAAAGCCATCCTTAAATTGAATATTTCAAGACTCATAAAACTGTTCGGAGGTATATTTCTAGGGCTTTTATTAGTCTCAACTATCTCATGGATTCAAATAGAATGGCTATGGTACAACCAATTTGATTTACTTGAGATCTTTAATCGTCGAACGATTTTTCAACTTATAGGATTTGTCATTTCACTATTAATAATTTTTGTCTGTTATGCCTGGCAGAAAGTTTGGTTAACTCAATGCGAGTTTGAGGATAGAGAAACAAAAGAGAACAGAAGAATAATACGTTTTTATGGATTATCAATATTAGCTACTTACTCTATAATAATAGTTAATTTGTCGTTAGTAAGTAGATTTGCATGGATATCACTATCAAAACCATTTTCTCTAGGGTATTGGTGGGCAGAACCATTGGAGGCAAATTGGAAACTGCATATTGGCCTCATAGCAGTTTTTGCATTAATACTAATAACAACAAGCAAAATAGGGATAAGACTAATTCAAATTCTTGGTGCTTCACTATTTGCACTAACTGTCGCTAAAGGTTGGGGGGTGTGGGCTTTAGGTTTAACAATCAATGATTCAGGTATTAAAGAACCATTATTTGTTTCTGATATAAGCTTTGGAATAGGAAAATACCCTGCCATCTCATTAGCTTTTCTTCTAATTCTGCAGATATTAACGCTAACAGTCTCTACATCTTATTGGGTACATTTAACTAAGTCTAATCGTTTATCGGACTGGCAAGCCCCTTCTCTATCTAAAAGACAAAGAAATATTTTAAGACCATTTGCTTTTTTGATTGTACTAACTGGAGCAGCATTAATTTGGCTCTCAAGGTTCCAATATCTATGGTCAACAGAGGAGAGTTTTGCAGGTGCAGGTTGGCTAGATGTTAATTACAATTTACCATTAAGAAGTTCAGCTGCAATATTCTTCCTTGCTTTCGGGATACTGATTTTAATTCCTTATAATAATAAAATAAAGAGAATATTCAGAACTACAGCATTCTTTACATCACTATTATGCATAATTCTCGAATTCTTACTTTCGCCTTTACTTCAATGGATAATAGTGAGACCTAGAGAGCTTGCACTAGAATCTCAATACATTGACCGCGCCATTAAAGCTACAAGGAAGGCATTTCAACTGGATAGAATAGAAACTAAATTGATAAATCCAAATCCTACACTTACAGATAGTGACGTAATTTTAGGATCAAGTACATTAAGGAATATACGTCTATGGGATAGCCAGCCATTACTAGCTACAAACCGTCAGCTTCAACAATTCAGGGTTTATTATAAATTTTCCAATGCTGCAGTTGACAGATACAAACTTAATCCAAACTCAGAAGAACGCCAACAAGTGATGATCGCAGCCAGAGAATTAGATCAAAAAGAATTACCTGACAGTTCACGTACCTGGTTAAATAGGCATTTCGTCTTTACACATGGCTATGGTTTTACAGTAAGCCCAGTAAATACAAAGGCAAAAGACGGCCTCCCAGATTATTTCATCAGTGATTTAGGAAAATCGACAAATATAGAAGGTAGTAAACAACTAGGAATAACTAGTGAAAATGTAAGAAAATCAATCCCTATAGAAAGAGCTGCTTTGTACTATGGCACATTTAAGTCGCCCTATGCAGTAGCCCCTACATTACTTGAAGAACTAGACTACCCAGAAGGTGATCAAAATATATTTAACCATTATTCTGGCTCTGGTGGTGTTCCTTTAACTAACCTTTGGCAAAGAATATCTGCAGCAATATTTTTAAAGGAACCACGATTGCTCAATACAGGTGTACTAACAAAAGAATCGAAATTACTTATTAAAAGAGATGTTAAAAATCGAGTCAAATCTATTGCTCCATTCTTAGATGTACTTGGAGATCCATATTTAGTATCTGTTGACTTGAACAACCAATATAAGAAATATGACATTAACCAGAAGCAATATTGGATTGTTGAATGTTATACAAGTTCCAGGACATATCCTTATTCATCAAACCTGCCAGACGGCAACCCATTAAGATACATCAGAAATTCAGTAAAAGCAATTGTAGATGCATATAATGGCAGTGTTATTTTATATATAAGTGAGAAAGATGATCCTATAATTAATGCATGGAAAAATATCTTTCCATCATTATTTGCACCACTATCTTCTATGCCAATAGGTATAAGAAACCACTTAAAAGTTCCAACAGACTTATTTGATATTCAAGTACAACAACTCCTGAGATATCATGTTACAGATCCGCGTACTTTTTATAATGGAGATGATATTTGGCAAGTTCCAAAAGAGCTCTATGGTCGTCAACAGGTTTTAGTAGAGCCTTATCACATAACAGCCCAATTAAAATCAAATGAGAAATCTGAGTTTTTGCTTTTACAGCCCTTAGCTCCACTTGCTAGGCCAAATCTCGCTGCGTGGTTAGCAGCACGTAGTGATGGAAAAAATTATGGCAAGCTTGTCTTACTTAGATTTCCAAGCCAAACTACCATTCTAGGTCCCGAACAGATCCAAGCCCTTATAAACCAAGATCCCAAAATCAGTCAGCAATTTAGCTTATGGGACAGAGCAGGTTCGGAGGTAATTCAAGGAAATCTACTAGTTCTTCCTCTTGGGAAGGCACTCCTATATGTAGAACCTGTATATCTAAAAGCGAGTAAAGGTGGCTTACCAACACTTACACGAGTAGTAGTTAGTGATGGCAAAAGAATAGCTATGGAAGAAAATCTTTCAGAAGGTTTAAAACAACTACTTATGCAATCAGAGAATACTGATTAAGATAAAATAAGGTCATATAAATATGACCTTATTTATTAGAATTTTATAAAGAATAGTTCAGTCTATTTGACTAAAAAACTCCTTACTACCAATTGGATCTGGTTTCATAGTCTTTTCTCCAGGGGTCCAGTTTGCAGGGCAGACCTCATCAGGGTTAGCTTGAACATACTGAAATGCCTGTAATACTCTTAAAGTCTCATCTACATTACGTCCTACGGGTAGGTTATTAATTGTAGAATGCATTATTATTCCGTCGGGATCAATTATGAATAATCCTCTAAGAGCAACACCCTCCACTTCATCTAAAACATTGTATGCGGTTGCTATTTCTTTTTTAAGATCTGCTATTAAAGGATAGTTGATATCTCCTATGCCACCTTGATTACGTGGTGTTTGTATCCAAGCAAGATGGCTGAATTGGCTGTCAACTGAAACACCTATTACTTCTGTATTTTTTGATGAAAATTCAGTATATCGGTCACTGAATGCAGTTATTTCCGTAGGGCAGACAAAAGTGAAATCAAGAGGGTAGAAAAACAGGACAACATATTTACCCTTGAACTGAGAGAGATTGATGTCCTTAAATTCCTGATCAATCACAGCTGTTGCTGAGAAGTCAGGAGCCTTTTGTCCAACTCTGAGGCAACCATTTGAAGTCATGAAAATAGGTAATGAAGTAAGTACATGCTTTGGCATCTAAGACTGACGCCAAAATGTCGCTAAAGACAACCAAAACCTATCACGCCTAAGATTTAGTTGAGTAGTTTGAGCTTATGGATTAGGATTTACAAATTTATTATGATTCTTGAAAAATAATGCCAAGTGCTTTCATGACATGGGATCAGGCTCTGAACCGCAAATTCTGCAGTACGAGCCATTTCCGCCTTCTCAACCAAGTTAGAAGCGAATTAAAGGCTCAGCCGTTAGAGAGGGATCCTGAAAACAGGACCCTTAGGCTAGCAGCGAAACCACTTAAAGGCGTATTGCCAAGGAACATTCGCAGATCAAATAGTTCAGAGAGTATTGATAAAGAAAAAAACTACGTAGATCCCTCTGATGACGGGCCTAGATCATTTAGAGAACGTCTTAATGCTATTGAAATGAGGTGAATAAATAATAAAATGACTTATAAGAATAAAAGCTATATTAATTGATGACTACATTTCACTCACATTTAGTCATTTAAGCCAAATATATAAATAAAACTTATTAAATAGTAAAGCATAACCAAAAGATAATGGAATATTATTTAACAGAGAGATTAGCCTTTATCTATATTAAGAGGAAATATGAGATGTCTAATTCGTGTTTTATTAAATAAATGTCAGAGGAGAGACTTGAACTCTCGACCCCGGCGTTATGAGTGCCGTGCTCTAACCAGCTGAGCTACTCTGACATTATCTATAATGATAACAAATGGAGAGACACTTGCGAGCAAAGCATGTAAAAAGCAAGAAAATGGAATGATGTCTTTTAAGCTAATATTTATTTCTAGTAAAAGTAATCTAAACAAATATACAAATCAAAATCCATAATAGTTCTATATGAACTAGAAATAATAGTTATAAATAATTGTCATATAAATAAAATGATTCTAAAAATTAGAAATTCTAATGGGACTAGGAAGGTAATTAGATTAATAAGTGTAATTGTTTTACAGCTTCATACGCAATAATTGCTGAAGCTACTGATAAGTTAAAACTTCGAACACCTCCCTTACCAGTATCATCTGCAGCTCCAACCATTGGTATAGAAACAATGTGATGACATGTTTCCCTTACTAGATCAGGAAGACCGATATCCTCTCTTCCAAATAAGAGAATATCGCCATATTGAAAACTAAATTTGTCAAGACTATTATCTGAGCTTTTACTACAACCAATAAGTCTTTTTGGAGAGGGAAATTGAATTAGAAAATCGTCTAAACAATTAAATACACTAAGATCTACATATGGCCAGTAATCTAAACCTGCACGTTTCAAATAACGATTTTCTAAACTAAATCCTAAAGGTGCTATCAAAACAAGAGGAAGATTAAAAGCAACACAGGTTCTAGCTATACTACCTGTATTATGAGGAATTCTTGGTTCAAATAAAACTATATATAATGATCTATTGTGAAATTGATTACTAATCATATACTTACTCCTAATTTCTTAAGGTTCAAAGCTCTTCCTTGTAAAACTAACCAGCTACTAGTAGATAATAATTCTAATCTTTGTGATAAAAGTCCAACCCTATCCTTGAATATATTTCCAATCCTAGATGAAGGAACAACACCCCATCCAACCTCCTCAACAACCAAAATCAACTTACCTCCATAATTTTTTATACTTTCAAACAACAACTCTTCATAGGCATTCCACTCATTGCTGGGCAAATCAAGGTGAGTAGTAACAAACCCTCCAAGGGAATCAATCAATATCACATCTAATTCAGAACATAACAATATATCTTCCCAAAGTTTCCCTTCTGATTCTATAAGTCTCCAATGGGCTGGTCTTCTATCTCTATGAATTTGAATTCTCTTTTGCATCGAAATATCACACTCTTGAGGAATAGTTGTAGCGATATAGCAAACAGACTTTGATTTCATAACGAGCCTTTCTGCCCATCTACTTTTACCACCACATGAGGGACCTGTAACAAGTACTAATCCATCCCGATGAGTTCCAACATCATTATCCACTTGACCAAGTTCAAAACTTGATTCTTAATATTAAACTGTATTTATCAATTTTGCAAGGATTTACATATAAGATGTGTAGACCAACTATTTAAGAGATTAATCAAAGAAATATATGATCAAGACCTTTTTCTAAATATGCAGACATCATCGGTCTCAATTATTATAGGCAGTATATTTCTATTGATTCTTGCTGTTCTCAATGCAATAACTGTAGATATTGTTACACCTAGTTTTCAAAGGGCAGAAGTTCTTGCAGCTACGGGATCAATAGTACTACTTCTATTAGGCATATTATGGTTAGATGTCGTCCCTAACAAATCGACTAAAGTTCAACTTATGGGAGAAAATGGGCTCTTTATAAAAGAAAATATAGATGACTCGTCAAAGAATGAGCTTGCTTGGGGAAGTCATCTAATACTTACAGCGACGCCAGCTTCAACTATACTTGTATATTGGGAAGGTAAAATAATACTTAGAAGAGGGATCATAACTTCAAACAAATTCATACCAGGTGATATATGCAAAAGGTCTAGTAAGACAGGAAAAATAATCTCATTGGTGAATACGAGTATGTACCCAGGTAGCGCAGAATTCGATCCAATAGTTAAAGGTTTACCCTCTATTATTATTTATCCTTTAAATAGTTCTGGATGGGTCATCGTCGGTGGTTGGTCTAAAAGGTGTTTTAGTAAATCTGACGAGCAATGGATTATAGGCTGGTCAGAAAAACTCAAGGAACATCTAATTGAGAAACAAACATGATTTTACTTGTTCAAAGGGAACGAAATAACTGTATCTACGTATGAGTCATCTGAAGTTAAATATATTTTACTTATAGATTTATCAATACTATTTGTTTCTTGACTTTGAATAACTGAATTATTTCGTCTAAAAATTAATTGGCATCTCTTAGCTTTTGATTTTATTGAAGTAGATTTTTTATAGTTACAATCGAGTAAATCTAGATAGTGTTTGGCTGTGCTACCTTCAATTGCATTGGCATTTATTATATTTTGATTTAGGTTACTATTATTTGAGCGCTTCGCAAATACTGGACCCGAAGCATAGAAATAGCCAGATTCAGGGTCCCATACTGCATCTGTTGCTTCTATTGAATAGAAGGGGTTTAGATTGTTTGTCGTATTTAAGGAGTCGAACAAATAAAGTTCTGTTTTGCCGTGAAATGAAATTTTAGATCCTTTTGTGTCCCATTTCATATGACTACCTTTAATAGAAAAGGAATTATTGGTTAGTTTAAGTATCTGAACATTTCCTTTAAGTTCTAATAGTTCTCCTCCCTCGTAGAGATTTAATTTATCGCCAGTTATTTTATATTCACGAGATTGATTTTTAAAGAGATACCCAATAGGGTCCTCTGCCAGAACAACGCTCAATTGAATATCATAATTGGCCTGTGGACTGGTAAATATCCATGCGGGTTCGCCATTTGCGTGATTTTGCTTTAGATTTAACTCGTTAAAGGTAAATTTTCTTAATTCTTTATTTGGTCTAATCAGACTATTAGAGCATGAAGTCAAAACTATATTGATAAGTATTAAAGAAAATAATGCATTAATTTTTTTTATATAATTCATTTAATAAGACTCTATCTTATGAATTACTGGAGTAGGGATTGGTAAGTTTTTGCCGCTAATAAGCATTCCCCAGTTCAGATTATCACTCCAACTATTAAGATCATCCTCACAAGAAAGTTGAACCAAGATCCTATTACTTAATTCAGGTAATATAGGGTTTAACAATAGTCCGATTATTCTGCAAGTTTCCAGAACCGAGTAAAGGTCATTTGCTACAACTTCTAAATTGTTAATATCCTTCATAAGCTTCCAAGGTGCTTTTTCATTTAAATAACCATTAGCATTTATTGCCAAATCTAATATTGCTTGCGATGCAATGTGAAATTCCAGTTGATCGATTGATTTTCTAAAGAGAGATATTTTTTTTAATGCACACAATTCTAGAGAGTTAGACATTTTTTCTATAGGTGAGAAAGGAGGCACTTTATCGGAAAACCATTTACGAGACATCGAAATTGTTCTATTGAGTAGGTTTCCTATAGTGTTTGCAAGATCGTTATTTACCAAGTCATGAAATCGTTTGTTCTGAAAGTCACCATCATTGCCGAATTGAATATCCTTTAAGAGGTACCAACGTATAGCATCTGTCCCAAACTCATCTAACAATTGATTTGGATCTAAAACGTTACCAAGTGACTTACCCATCTTTTGTCCCTCCCTTGTTAAAAAGCCATGGCCAAATACTCTTTTAGGTAATTTGAGTCCTGCTGAAATAAGCATTGCAGGCCAATATACTGCATGAAAGCGTAAAATATCCTTACCGATAATATGAACAGAGGCTGGCCATCCTAAATCATGTAATTCTTCTAACTCAGATATACATTTGTCGCCAACTAATGCTGAAAGGTATCCAACAAGGGCATCAAACCAGACATAAAATGTGTGTCCTTGATATCCAGGAACAGGTATTCCCCAGGGAACGTCGATTCTAGAAATTGAGAAATCTTTTAATCCCTGAGATACAAAGTTGCATATTTCATTTTTTCTACTTGTAGGTTGGATAAAACCTGGAGTGTCAATCAATATTTCAATCTCTTTTTGAAATTTAGATAACTTAAAGAATAGATTTACCTCATCACGCCATTCTAAATTATTCTTATGTAAGCTGCAGAATGGATCCTTAATACCTGGATCTGTTTCTTTATATTCCTCACAACCAACACAATACCAACCTTGCTGTTGGCCTAAATATATATCTCCTGAATTATTGACTCTATTAAAAAACACATGTACAAGCTCTTTATGTTGATTAGAGGTAGTTCTGACAAATCGATCGTTTGAAATGCCCCACTTATCCCAAAGTTGTTTATATTGCTGTGAAATCATGTCACAATGATCTCTTGGGCTTATACCTAATCCATATGCTGTACGCTGAATTTTTTGGCCATGCTCATCAACACCTGTAATAAAAGTTACATTATTCCCCTCTAACCTTTGATACCTGGCAAAAGCATCAGAGGCAATTGTTGTATAGGTGCTACCTAAATGAGCTTTATCATTAACGTAATAAAGCGGCGTAGTTATAGTATAATTCATAATTTGTTACTGGGGAGTTGTAGTAGTTTTGTTTATAGGGGGCAAGAATGTTTTAAAATAGATACTATATTCTATATTAGCAATTAAAATACCTATAAGTGATATATTTATATTATAGTGCATTGCCATAGAATCGGTTATTTCAGGTCTATTATTTTAAATTCAAGAATATCATTTTCTAACTCAAAGAAGTTATTGTCAGCATACTGCAAGGATAACTCTTGAGCAAATCTCAATTCAAATTGCGTATCTAATTTACAAACTATATCCATTTCTATAGCATTCACTCTTACAAGGCTAATAATTTCTGTCTTCTTTATCCATCTTATGAAATTACAATTAAAAATCATGTCCGATCTGGAATTAAACCAGGATTTTAGACATTTTAATTGATCTGCTTTTGCAATATTATTTGCCTCTCGGATAGGATTTTTAATTTCATCAAGGATATTAGTTAGTTCTTCTTGGGATAAAACTATTTTGCCTTCAATCTGGTTAATTATTTGCCTATGTACAAGCGTATCAGAATACCTTCTGATAGGTGACGTTGCTTGTGTATATTCATTCAAACCTAAACTTGAATGAGGTATAGGATTAGTAGAAATGACAGCCCTATTTAGTTGACTCTTTATGAGTGATTTGTATAGGATTGGATCTTCAAAGTTTAAAATGTTACTCTTAAAATTAAACCTGGATGGGTTTTGCCCTCTATAAGGTAATGCGATCTTATTCTCTTTTCCAAAAATAGCAACGATATTACCAATCAAAATCATCGCTTCACTGATTAGTGTCCTGGCTTTTGTTATTTCGATCACCTTTAGTCGAGGATTTGTATTTGAATCAACAAATCTTCCTTGCAAATTATCCAAAATTATAGATCCCCTGTCTCTACGCCAATTCTGACGCAATTTAAGTAATTCGAATAGATCTGATAGTTCTTTCTCTTCTGGCGGAGACAACTCAATCAAATCATCTGCATCATCATATGTGAGTTTATAATTTGGCTTTATAAAAGATTTACATATGCAATAAGATTCGATTTGACCATGATCACCTAAAACAACCTTAATACTTAGTGTTAAGGATTGCTTACCAGGTAAAAGGCTAAATGCTCTTGTAATTAGTTCCAATGGAAACATTGGAACCACAGAATCTGCTAGATAAATAGAAGTAGCTCTTTGACGAGCATATATATCTAATGGGCTTTCTAATTCAAAATATTCACTTGGATTTGCTATGTGAACCCAAATCACTGCTCCTGCGTCTGTGTATTCAAGAGAAATTGCATCATCTATATCAGTAGTAGAATCGTCGTCTATCGTATATGTTTTGAGAGAAGTAAGGTCAATACAATTTCCGAATAGGCTTTCGCCATGACTATATATATTTAAAATAGATTCAATTTGCTCCTCTAGAAGCATTTAAAAAAATAAGAAATTAAGAGAGTTTAAGCTTATAATTTATTTTAGTTATTATTTTTACAGAAATTTATTTTTTTATTTATTCAAATAATAACAACTACATTGAATAAGATTTATATAATCAACCCTCAGGGTTAACAAAAGGTAAGAGTGCAACAATTCGTGCACGCTTTACAGCCGTTGTTAAATCGCGTTGTTGTTTAGCGGTTAGACCTGTGAGCCTTCTTGGAAGGATTTTCCCTCGATCTGTAATAAACTTTTTCAAAAGGTCAACATCCTTGTAGTCAATTGGATCTCCAGGCTTGATAGGAGATAATCGTTTTTTAAAAAATGAACTACTCATTGCAAGGTCTAATTAGGTTGTGAGAGGTTCTAGGAAACCTCACTTAATTTCTTTGTGAGGAGTGGATTTGTTGCAGTGCGGGCAGAATTTCATTACTTCCAGCCTTTCGGTGGTGTTCCGACGGTTCTTCTCGGTTGTGTAACGAGACACACCGGGAGAGCGCTTGGCGGGATTGGACCGGCATTCAGTGCACTCTAGGTGATCACTATCCGGACGCCCTTGTTTTTAGCCATATTAAGGACGTAGCGCTGCAGTTGCGAAGCGTACTTAGAAAGACAAATACTACTAGCAAGCCGGTACTAAGTAAAAGCCGGAAGGCTGCTTCGTAGTATCAAGAGGATGTGATCTATCCCTTATGAGGGTTTCTCTCTCCTGGCTAAAGGATCTAGTAGAAGTCGAGGTGACAGCCTTAGACCTCGCAGAGAAGCTTTCCATGGCTGGTTTTGAAGTCGAATCACTTGAAGATCAGGCACTCCTTACAAAAGGAGTAGTTGTTGGCCATGTAAAAAAAATAAGTCCACACCCAAATGCAGATAAATTAAAGGTTTGCGTTATAGATGTTGGTAAGCCAGAAGATGCTCAAATAGTTTGTGGTGCATCAAACATAATTGAAAACATACATGTTCCGGTCGCTCTCCCAGGAACATTATTAGCTGTTAAAGGAATAACAATTAAATCAAGTGAACTCAGAGGAGTTAAAAGTGAAGGAATGGTATGTTCACTAGAAGAACTGGGGATAGAAGACGTCTCCTCCGGGATAGCAATACTAGAAGATATAAATTCAGATATTCCGAAACCTGGAAATCCTATTTCAGAATTCCTTAAGTATAATGACACAATTATTGAGTTAGCAATTACAGCAAATAGGCCAGATGGAATGTCAATGATTGGTATAGCAAATGAAGTTTCAGCACTTACTAAAGCAAAATTAAATATTCCGAAAATTTCAAATGGAAACTTTAAAAAATCAGAAATACCAAATGAATTAACAAAATTAATCCCTGAGAATGGAATATATGCTTTGACATCTATAAGGAACGTAAATAACAACGTTAGTTCACCACAATGGTTAACAAAAAGGCTAGAAAGTTCTGGAATAAGGTCTATTAATGCAGTGGTTGACATTACAAACTATGTAATGCTTGAACAAGGACAACCCCTACATGCGTTTGACGCTGATATTTTAGAAAATAATATTTGCAGAGAAAATATTGAAAAATCGATAGGAATTAGAATGGCTAAATCGGGAGAGAAATTTAAAGGTATTGATTCGAGGGAAATATCATTGGATCAAGCAGCTCAAGTTATTACCTACAAAAATAAGATTATTGCTCTAGCTGGGGTCATTGGGGGCCTAGAAAGCTCAGTTAAATCAGATTCCACTAATATTTTTCTCGAAGCAGCTGTATTCTCGCCATCATTAGTGAGAAATACATCTAGATCTGCAGGATGTAGAACTGAATCTAGTGGAAGGTTTGAAAAAGGACTCGCAGAAAATATGACCATACCATCATCAATCAGAGCAACAGAACTAATTACCGATATTTGTGGAGGAAAAGTAGAAAACCAATTGCAATGGCAAGAAATTAAGAAAGATGTTAGTCCTATTCTTCTGCAGGGAGATTCTGTTCGAAGAGTACTTGGACCAATGAACATCGCAGACGAAGAAATCACCGTAAAACCTATTGCACAAGAATCCTTAAATCAAACCAAAACGATAGAAACTAAAGAGATAGAGAATGAAGAAATTGAGCTTGTACTAACAAGCCTAGGATGTAAATTGGAAGCTAAAGATAGCGGTTGGCTAGTAATACCACCTGTCTTGAGAAGTAATGATTTAGTAAGAGAAATAGATTTAATAGAGGAAGTAGCTCGCTTAATTGGATATGATAAATTTTCATCAAATTTACCAGATCCAATAAAGCCTGGCTATCTAACATCTTCGCAGCATGCAGAACGCAAACTAAGAAATATACTTGCTTCTATAGGTTTTCAAGAAATTACAACATTATCATTAGTTGGAACAAGTGATTCTGATAACGAAAGAATAGCAATTAGTAATCCTCTACAAAAGGAAACTAGTCACTTAAGAACAAATCTATGGAACGAACATCTAAATATATGTCAAAGAAATTTTCAATCAGGGCAAGACGGATGTTGGTTATATGAAATAGGAAATATATATTATAAAGACTCAGACTCAAATAAGGTTCAAGAAAAAACATTGCTCAGCGGAATTCTCAGCGGAGACAGAAGGCTTGAAAGATGGAAAACATCTGGAAAGCTTTCTCCTCTTGACTATTTTGAAGCCAGAGGAAAACTAGAATTAGTATTTAAAACATTTAAGCTAGAAACAAGCGATATAACATTAAGAACAAATCCCTTACTTCATCCGGGTAGATCTGCTACATTAATATTAGAGGGAAAACCAATGGGTATATTTGGACAATTACATCCAAGTTATTTAGAAAAATATTCACTTCCTAAATCTACATATTTATTTGAAATAGAACTAAAAACGATTTTAGATAGTGCCACTCGTACGAGCAACTGGACTACAACATTCGAGCCATTTTCAGTCTTCCCTGCAATGGAAAGGGATATATCAATAATATTATCTAAAGACAAAAAATGTGGCGAAATAACAAAATTCATAAAAAAAGTTGGAAAGCCCTTGCTAGAAAGTGTTGATTTGATTGATCTATATGAAAGTGATACTCTGCCAATTAATAATTGCAGTCAAACATATCGATTAAAATACAGAGCTAAAGATAAAACATTAAAAGAGGATGATATTGCTCCAATACATGAGAAAATCATAAGGACCCTTCAGGAAAAGATGGGATCAGAACTTAGGGCTGAGTAATCGAAATAAGTACCAAACATTCTAAGTGCATAGTTTGCGGGAAAAAATCAATCGGGTGAACAGATTCGATTTTGTATAAGGATGTAGAGATAAGAGAACGTAGATCTCTAGTAAGTGTTAGATGATTACATGATAAGTAAGCTATTTTATTTGGTCTATGTTTTAATATAGTATTAATAACTTCGTTACTTAAACCTTTCCTAGGTGGATCCAGGACAATGGCCTGAGAGCATGGAATAAACTTTTTTAATAATTCAGCGACATCACCATATATAAACTCAATATTTTGAATATTGTTCAATGAAGAATTTTTTCTAGCTTGCATTACAGAGTGCTTATTCACTTCAATGCCCTTAACATTAAAGCCACATGATGCTAGTGGAAGAGATATAGTGCCGATTCCACAATAACAGTCAACTATATTATTTATATTATGTTCTTTTTGAAACCATGAGCAGATCAGTCTCGTTATATATTCTGCTAAATTGATGTTTACTTGGAAAAAATTTGTCGAAGAAATATTAAAATGTAAGTCACAAAAATATTCCCTGATAAAATCCTTTCCCTGAAGAACAATAGTGTTTGAACCAAAGAGTATATTGTTCCTTTGTGGCTGTATATTTAGGGTTACGCCCATCAAATTTGGCCAGCGGTTGAACCAACTTTTAGCAATATCATAGAGCCCTATAATTGAATTAGATCCACAAATAAAAGTAATTAATATTTCACCTGTCCTTACACCAATACGAATGCCTATGTGGCGTAATGAGTCTTTGAAAATGAGATCTGGGTCTGCATGCAATTGCGAATTTTCCAAGTCCTGTTTTATAATAGGTATCAGTTTATCTAATCTTTTGTCTAAAATCTGACAGTGATTTAAATCAATTATTTCATGACTCCTAGACCTGTAGTATCCCATAGTGAGTCTGCCATTAGGCATTCTCTTAACTGGAATAACTGCCTTGTTTCTATAGCCATACATAAAGTTACTATCTACTTTTATAGGTAATAATATTGATTTATTAATTCCTATTTGTTCTAACTTGTTGTACAGGTAATTACGTTTAATTAGAACTTGAGATTGGTAGGAAAGATGTTGAAGTGAACATCCGCCACATTCACTAGCTATATCACAGGGTGGTGATACTCTGTCTGGAGATGGAATAAGAATTTTAATTAACTCCGCAATCCATTTATCACTAACTATCCTATCTAGCTCTACCAGAACAAATTCATGGGGTAAAGCCATTGGAATGACAAGAGTCCAACCTTTATAAACTGCTAAGCCATTACCATTCTTATCTAGATCAAAACAATTTACTTCTATTCTCAAATTCCCTTGTAATTCCTCTTTGAAATGAATGTTCCGCATTGATAGTCTCCAAAACAAAGAGAATCAGTTAAAAAAAATCAACTCAAACTAATATCATGAGTCTAAATCTCGTCTTATGATGAGTCCAAATATAGGTCTCATTTGACAATATGTACAGGCTTCGAAATCATATAAATCCTAGGAAAACCAATCCTCGATGGCCAATTAATTACATTTCGAAAAAACAGAGCAAAAAAATGACATATTACCACTACACGATTCTCAGATAAGTCTCGTAAGTGGTCCTATAATAAGTCTCAGAAGAGAAATCTAATGTTCGATAACTCTTGAAAAATGCTACATATGAAGGATTAAGGAAGCAAACGATACATGGGGTGATGCATAGGGCCACACCGTCTCAATTGAAGTAGTTGTTAATAAGATTGAAAGATATAATACAAAAAATTGCTTGCGTACCTGTTCTATACACAGGTACGCAAGCAATTTATGTCAGCTCTTGCAAGCTATTGGGACAGTAATATAAACTTTGGACAAAAAATGGACATAACATTTACTTAAATCTCGAAAGTAGATATTTAATTCGTTATGCACGTCTGGATGAGCTACCAATAACTGTTTAAAAATTGAAAAAAGGATTTTTTCAATTTCGGAAAGTTCTAATTTGGACTTCTAATATTTACGAATTCCCTTTTATGGAAGATGCCTAACAAATAAAAGTCAATTACTAGTCTCATCTCTCTCGTTCGAGACTAGTAATTGGTCTTAATAGGAGTCTCTATTTAGACTAAGTAGCCTTATGTTTACGGACTATTTACCACTTTTCGCCATTGATAGTGTTCATTTGATTTCCTCATGGCTTC
>CACEWU010000006.1 GCA_902563335.1 uncultured Prochlorococcus sp.
TTTCAAGTTCTTCAACCATTCTCTCTTCCTCCAAGGACCAACCTGCCAATCAATTGCTATGCAGTTGTCGGACCGATTCCTTAATTTCGTTAATCAGCAGCTCAAAAGCTTTCAAGCTGAGTCTGAAATAGAGCATTTGGTTGTTTATATTGCTCAATCAAGGGATGGAGAATCACCAAGTTTGGAGGCCGTCGGGCAGTGGCCCAGCCCTGAAAAAGTTTTTCAACCAGTTGAAGCTGATCCTGAACTTAGAGCTCCTTCTCCTGATAGACGGTGGTATCCGCTCCAAGATGGAACAATTTTGCTTGGAGTTCTTAGGGTTGAGCGTTTTCGCTCAAATAAAGCTTGGTCCGATGCGCTTGATCAGCGATTGCAGGCAACTGCTTTTGCTCTCGCAAATTGTCTTGGTCTTGAGCTTGATCGAATAAAACTGATCGATGAGCTGAGTAAACAGCGAGAGCAGATCAGTTCGATGGTGCATCAATTACGTAATCCTTTAGCAGCATTACGGACTTATGCACAATTGTTGTTGCGTCGACTTGGACCTGATAGTAGTCATCGCACTTTGGTGGAAGGCCTTATGTCTGAGCAAGCTCAGTTGAATAAATACATATCTGCTTTAGATGAATTAAGTCAGGATAAGTTACCTTCTGCAAGAACTAATTTAACTCCTTTGTTATTACCCCCAGTTCTGCAGAAAACATCATCTTTAAATGTTAGGTCATTATTGGAGCCTCTAATAAATAGAGCTTCCGCAACTGCAGACTTGCAAGGAAGGCAATGGTTTGCTCCTTCATATTGGCCTAGTTGGGCAGATCAATTGAGGCCTAAAGAAGATGGTGTTATTGCCGAAATAGTTGCAAATTTACTTGAAAATGCTTTTCGTTATAGCGATCAATTTAGCGCGGTAGGTCTTTGTTTAACAGATCAAGGGCTTTGTGTTTGGGATGAGGGAAGTCAAATCCTTTCTGAGGAACGTGAACTCATTTTTCAAAAAGGTTTTCGAGGCAAAACTAGTTTTGAAAATTTGGGAAGTGGGCTTGGTTTAGCTCTTGGTCGTCAGTTGGCGGAGCAGATGGGTGGATCGCTTGAGTTAATAGTTCCCCCTAAGAATTTTGAGCCTAATCTCCCTGAAAAAGGTAATGCATTTGTTCTTAAATTATCTTGAAAAATATTGATAGCAAAAGAAGCGTAGAGGTTTCAACAATTACAACCGTAGCTCCATAAGAGTCTCCACTATGCCCTCCTAGGCGAGTGCCTAACCAATTTGGAATTACAAAAGAAGGAATAATACCTAGGCTAATAGCAATAATTAATTTTGTACGAAAGCTTGTCTCCATTGGGGTAAACATAATGACTAGAATAGTCACACAAAGGCATAGAAAAGCTGGTATAAATTCTTTTTTCCCTTGCCAGTTTTGCTTGTGCGCATGACCACTACCATTTGTATACAGGCATGAAAAATGATCGATTGCTAAAAGAGAGGAGAATCTTCCCCAAAAGGTGACTATTGGAAATGCGATTGGAACTAATTTGTCAAGGCTAATGATTGCAGAAATCTGAACAAATAGAACACTTACTAATGCGAGTACACCACTAGCCCCAACGTTACTATCACGCATTGCATGAAGAAGTCTTTTTTGCCCTGCAGCAAGTCCATCAGCTGTGTCTATTAGCCCATCAAAATGAAGTCCTCCTGTTATCCAAATTCCAAAGGATATAGATAAAAGGGTGGATGCATTTTGAGGCCAGTCGAGTTCTCTAAGGATTAGCCATAGGAGTGATTGCATTCCTCCAATGACTAATCCAATCACTGGTGCAAAGCGAGCAATTCGCTTAAAACGTGGTTTGGGCCAAGGACAGCTTGGGAGAATGGAATAAAAGATCCAAGCCCCAGCAAGGTCTTTTAGCCATTTTAAGTGAGCCAGAACTGATTCCTCCTGACTTGATCAAGTCCAACGTAGGTTCTTAAAGAGTGCGGCATCTTCACAAGGCCGCAGATGTTTTTCACAGCTGCAAGTGTTTAGTTACAAAATTAAAGCGACCTGTCCTAATACTCATGCACGAGTAGGAGTCTTTGAGACTCCTCATGGTTCTATTTCCACTCCAAGGTTTATGCCAGTAGGAACCTTAGCCACGGTCAAAGGACTTACTGCAAATCAGCTTCGATCTACTGGGGCACAGATGGTTTTATCAAACACATATCACTTGCATTTACAGCCTGGGGAGAAGGTTGTTGCTGAGTGTGGAGGGCTGCACAAGTTCATGGGGTGGAGTTCTCCAATACTTACTGATTCAGGTGGGTTTCAAGTTTTTAGCCTTGCCAAGTTGAACCGGATAGATGACCAAGGCGTTTCCTTCCGCAACCCTCGTGATGGAAGTCAAATTGAGCTAACTCCTGAAAAATCCATAGAAATACAGAGGGCTTTGGGCGCGGATGTAGTCATGGCATTTGATCAATGTCCTCCTTATCCAGCAAGTGAAAATGATGTAGAGCTGGCTTGTAGACGAACTCATGATTGGCTAGAGAGATGTGTGGCTGCGCATCAAGGAGGAGACCAGGCTCTTTTTGGAATCGTTCAAGGAGGTTGTTTCCCTCATTTAAGGGAGCAAAGTGCTAGGGCAGTTTCTAGTTTTAATCTTCCTGGAATAGCAATAGGTGGAGTGAGTGTTGGTGAACCAGTGGATGCAATGCATAAGATTGTTCGTGAAGTTACGCCGTTGTTGCCAGAGAGTTCACCTAGGTATCTCATGGGCATAGGGACATTTCGCGAAATGGCTATTGCAGTAGCCAATGGGATAGATCTTTTCGATTGTGTTCTGCCAACTCGCTTGGGAAGACATGGCACTGCTCTTATAAGAGGTGAGAGGTGGAATATGCGCAATTCATGTTTTCGTAATGATCACAGGCCTTTAGATGAAACTTGTATTTGTGAGGCATGTCTTAGTCACACTCGTTCATATCTGCATCATTTGATCAGGAGTGAAGAGTTGCTTGGGCTAACTCTTTTAAGCCTTCATAACGTTGCTCAGCTCATTCGATTTACTAATTCAATGAGCCAAGCAATTCTGGATGGTTGTTTTTCAGAGGATTTCGCTCCTTGGCATAGAGACTCCATGGCACATCACACGTGGTAGGTTTCTCTCATATATGAATTCATTCCTTGGGATGGCAGCCTTGAATTTCGACTTGTTGGCTCAGTTGCCTGAGGCATATCAGGCCTATGCCCCAACGGTGGATGTTCTTCCACTAATTCCCATTTTTATCTTCTTGCTTGTTTTTGTATGGCAAGCAGCAGTGGGGTTCCGTTAAGCATTTGGGTTTAGCCTCTTTGAGGTTAAAAGTTTTTGTAAGCGATTAACGCTCAAGAAGCGAATGCTCTAAATCTTCAACACTGGCATCAGGGCCAGATAATTTTTTATGTGCAGATCCTTTCTTGAATAGGCACTCTTATATTTCTTCTTTTAAAGATAGTCCTGTTCCAGGATTCTCTACAGCATGTTCAATTAGGTCGGCTAACCGAAGTGCTCTAGAGGCTTGTTCTCCATCTACAGCTGGAGTTTCTCGACCGTGAACACATTGCAAAAAATGTTCCAATTCTGCATATAGGGGTTCTATGGAAGTAGTGCTTACTTCTTCTATGAAGCCATCATTTCTGTAAAGCAACTCTCCATGGTCTGCTGAGTACCACTCATGAGCTCTACGGTGAATATGAAGTGTATGGTTTAGAAAGTCAGTTTCAACAAGACTTCCTCGACAGTGAGCACTTAGGCTCCGAATCTTTCTATGGCTCATTTTGCTTGCCGTCAAACTTGCTACAACACCATTACTGAAGCCTAAAGTTGCATTGACGTAATCAATAGGCCCTTGGGCGCTACGCCCTCCAACTGCAGCAAGTCTGACTACAGGAGCACTAGCTAATTCCAGGACGAGATCAAGGTCGTGAATCATTAGATCCAGTACTACTGACACATCATTTGCTCGATCTGCATGAGGGCTATGGCGACGAGCTTCAAGGACAACTACTTCTTCGTTTTTGACTACTTTGATTAATTCTCGGAAGGCAGGATTGAACCTTTCAATATGTCCTACCTGAAGTATTCTCTGTGCTTTATTGGCTGCTGTTATAAGAGAAGAGGCTTCGTCTTGGCTTGCTGCAATAGGCTTTTCTATTAATACATGCTTCCCTGCTTCTAGGCAGTCTAGGCCGACTTGATGATGTAGAAGTGTTGGAACTGCAATACATACGGCCTCGACTTCATTTAATAAATTTTTGTAGTCTTTAAAAAAAGTGCAGCCAAATTGTTCAGTCGCAAGATCACATCGCTCCTGATCTGGATCGGCAACCCCTATTAATTCTGCATCCTTAAGCAGACTGAGAACTCTGGCATGATGCCAGCCCATGTTCCCTATTCCAATTACCCCAACTTTGACTGGAATCATTGGGGTGATCATTTGCAAGGCATGTGTAGTTGGTTCTGATTATCGATTATTAGTCTTCCCAGGATTATTTGTGGATAAGGTCAAAACCACTCTCTCAATTCGAGGCCCTTTCATTTCAGTAATTTCAAATTTGATTTCTTCATGTAACAGAACCTCCCCGGTGGAAGGAACATGTTGAAATTTTTCTAGAAGAAATCCTGCAATAGTGTGATGGTCATCTGCTTCTGGCAGATCCAGATGTAATTGGCGATTGAGCTCAATAATTTCTAGATCACCAGCGATCACCCATTTATTAGGTTGTCCATCAATTTGAAGAAGGTCAGGTTCATTTTTGTTGTTTTGAATTTCATCTCCAACAATTTCACCAGTTAGATCAGCAGCAGTTACCAGCCCCTCTGTTCCTCCATGCTCATCAACTACTAGTAGAAGAGGCTGGCCACTTTTGATTAGTGGTAATAGTTCTGAAAGAGTACTTGTTTCAAGAACCCTTGGGGCTTCCTGAAGATATTGCTCAAGAGGGGTGTCAGCCTTCATAGTCCCTCTTGAGATTGGTTCTGCAAGTTGCCTTAAATCAAGTAGGCCTCGAATATCGTCAAGTGATTCTCCAGTTACTAAGAAACGTGCATGTCGACTTCTGTGAACTTCCTTCATTAATTCAGAAAAGTTTACTTCCTTAGGCAAAGTCACCATCCCTGAGCGTGGCACCATAACTTCACGAACTTGTGTATCACGCAGAGCAAAAACTCCTTCAAGAATGCTTCTCTCATCAGGTTTAAGGCCAGTGACTCCTCCAGTTTCAATAAGAGTCTCAAGTTCTTCTGCTGATAAGGCAGGCACCAGGGAATCCCAGTGAGCATTTAGGCCAAGTAGGCGCAGAAGTGTAGATGCGACTGCTTCAATGAGAGAAATTAGAGGTGAAAGTGTTTTCATGACCGTCTCTAAAATCGGTGCAAGTTGAAGTGCAGCCGTTTCAGGACGATTCAGGACAAGAGCTTTCGGAAGTAATCCAGAAAATAAGGATGCAATTAGAACGATCAGTAGAAAAAGGATGACGTCCCAGAGCCGACTACTTGCAGCATCATCAGGCCACCAACGTGCAGCAATTCCTCTGCCAAGCCAGCCGAGGGCTATAAGAGACAAAGTTACCCCTAGCTGAGAAACCATTAAGGCTCTTCTTAGACGTCGCTGAAGCCTGTTTATCGATTGTGCTCCGGATCTTTTTTCTTCAACTAAGCGTTGCACCCTACTAGGTCTCAATCGCAGGAGAGAGACCTCTCCTGCGGCGAAGAAGGCTGGCAGAGCAACCAATATTCCTAGAAAAAATAGTCGCATTAATGAGAATGAATGGGGGTCGCGAGGATCGAACTCGCCTTAGGCGAATTATGAGTTCGCTGCATTCACCAGATTGCTAGACCCCCCTCTGATGGATCTACCAGATACCTTCAATTTGATTGAAGGTCTTGCCTGGAATGATAATTAATCGTACTCATCCCAAACTACGTAATACATACTTGATGTAATACCCAAACATGAATTCCTCTTCTTATTCCACCCAGCGAGATAAAGAGAACCTTCTTGACCTGCTCGCAAAGAATGCGTATCGACATGGAGATTTCACTCTCTCCTCAGGAGGAAAGAGTAATCACTACGTCAATTGCAAACCTGTATCTTTGTGCGGTTTTGGCCTCTCACTAATTAGCAGAATGCTTCTTGACCATGTCGAAGAATCTTCTTTGGCTGTCGCTGGATTGACTCTTGGTGCGGATCCACTAGTTAGTGGAGTTGCAATAACTGCCTCAACATTCAACCGTCCTTTGGATGCATTAATTGTTCGCAAGGAGGCAAAGGGACATGGGACAAAGGGTTGGTTGGAAGGTCCCTTGCCTCAAGAAGGAGCTTTGGTGACCGTTTTAGAGGATGTTGTGACTACTGGAAGCTCATCTTTAAAAGCAGTTCATCAACTTCAAAAAGCGGGATATTTGGTAAAAAGAGTTGTCACTATTATTGATCGCCAAGAAGGTGCTTTGAGTTCTTTTCAAAAACGAGGGTTGGAGCTCATTAGTCTCTTTACGCTTAGAGAAGTTGCAGACCGTTCATTGGAACTATCTAAATGAACATCTTTCAAAAATTGTTTTGGAATCAGGTTTTCCCTTTCTTGAGAGTTTCTGGTACAGGGGCTCGTGAATTTCTCCATGGACAAACAACTGCTGAACTTCTTGGGGTTAATGAAGGAGTGATAGTTGCTGGTTGCTGGCTTTCAGCAACTGGACGATTAAGAGCTTTGTTAGAAATGAGAGTTGATCTAGAAGGTGTAGATGTAGTTGTTCTTGCTGGAGATGTTGATGACTTGGTAAAAGGTTTTGATCAGGTTATTTTCCCTGCTGACAAGGTAAGACTTGAACCTTTAAAAGAAATTCGCAGAGTTCAGATCCTTGAGAATCAAGTCTTTAGTAATGCTAATACAATTAAATGGTTAAGGGATGACGATTCTTTGCCTGATTGTTTCGCTTCTCTTAAACCTGCAAGCCCTGATGAATTTGAAATTTGGAGATTAAAAACAGGCCTCCCAATAGGGTCTGGTGAGATTAATGGTGAGACAAATCCCTTTGAATTGGGTTTGTCTAATTTGGTTGATTTAAAAAAAGGTTGTTATTTAGGTCAAGAGACAATGGCAAAACTAGCAGTGGCAGGTAAATTAAAACAGCAACTAAGATATTGGGAGGCCGATGGTTTTATAGAAGAAGGAACGATATTGCAAACCTCTTTGTCTACTTCAGTGGAAAATAGAAATGCAGGTGTAGTTACTTCTGCGTTGAACAATCAAGGCTTGGGGAGGAGTATTGGACTTGCAATCGTACGTCGCCATGCTTTATCAGAAGAGGAACTTTTTATCTCAGATGATTCTAAGAAAGTTAGGTTGAGTGTCCCAGATAGTTTTGTCCCCCCATCTTTTGGGAATTAAATATTAACTATCTTGTTTCAAAAGCCATTCTGCAACTTTCCATGTAGCACAACAATCGTCTCGGTTGTACTGAAAGATCCACCTCAAAGAATTTATATGCCCTCGTTTTTTGAACCCATTTCTTTTCCACTTTCTCCACCAGAGTAGTGACTTTGCTCCGTCGCAGTTAATTTGACTCCAATAGAAATTTAGCCAATTAGCAACTGTTTTGAGGCCATAGTTATTTAATGGTAAACGCCAATACTTACGGACGCGAGAATGAACATCAATTAAACGATATCGTAGTTCATTTAGTTCTATTTCATCAGCACCTTGGCGCTTAGCGATTCCATATAGTATTTGAAATTCTGTCTCTCCATAATGAAGAATTGGGTATTGTTTATATAAGGATATTTTTCTCTTCAACCTTTGCCAGGTTAGTTCCTCGTTGTGTTCAGGTATTACTAGAATTGGTCGGTAACTTTTTGCTTTTAAACTCCATTCCCCTTTTGCATTTCTATCAACTTGCATAAATCCATGTAAGAAGTTTTCGCCTGCATCTGGATCTGATTCAATATCATAGAGCAAAACTCCGGGTGCTTTATCTAACTCTGGCAAGGATTTGGTTGGATCTAACCTTTCTACTAGCCCATAACATTGGGCCTTGGCTTGAGCAACAATCTCATTGGAAATAATTTGGTGTTGTCCTCCAAGCGCTTTTAATTGCATAGACAGTTTAACTGGATTAAATGCAGCCAATTCTTCTATAGTATTAATGCCTAAATTTTGTAGAAGTTGTTTACGGCTTCCTCCTACTCCGCTGACTTCAGTTAGCTCCCCATTCTTCGCAGCTTCCGAATTACATATACTTCTCCAAGAGCATAATGAGCATTTACGTCGATCTAAAGTTATTGATGGAGCGTATTTTTTGTTTAAATCTTTAGTTAATTTAGCAAGAGATTCAATTAGCTCTTTTTGTAGCTTTTGATTTAGTTTAACCTTTTCTTTTTCAAGACCATAATTTGCTATAGAAATAGCAAGACCTTCCCTTATTGGTGCTTGTTGCAGAGGCTCTAGCAATAGACTTGAAAATGCTAAGGTCAGTCTATGTTCGCGAGTTAATCTTTTCCCATTTCGAGCGATTACGGGCCTATAAGTAAAATTTCCCCAGATACTTTTACCTCCAATTTTTTCTAGTAGTGGGGGATAAGCTTCAAGTAATTGTCCTGTCGATGTAATTTTTTTGAGACGAAGTCCCATTACTCCATTCTCTCCTTGAACACATGCCTCTATTCCTTTACCTGGTTTGTGTGGCATTAAGGCAGCAAAACTTCTGTATTGGTGATCTAACTGAAGAGTTCGGTGTGCTGTCCAAAGTCTTTTCTCTCTATCCTCATAGCAATCAAGCCAAGCTTTCCTGCGACAACGAACCCAACTTTGCAGTAGTCGGTCAGTAATTAATTTGACGCCTAAAGGATTGTCAACCATCAGCCGACGTTACGGTGTCTTTCTGCTAGATCAAAATCATCTAATTATTCTCCATGGAGTCAAATTCACTGCCTTTAGTTCCATCGCCTATTCATTTCGGCACAGATGGTTGGCGTGGAGTGCTTGGAGTTGATTTCACTATTGAAAGGTTGTTAGTGGTAGCAACTGCAGCTGCGCAAGAGTTGTTATATCGGGCGCCCGTTGGCATTAAGAGCCGAAAAGTGATCATTGGCTATGACCGTCGATTTTTGGCACAGGAAATGGCTGAAGCGATAGCTTCAGCCGTAAGAGGATGTGAGCTAGAGCCGTTGCTGACTGAAACACCAGTCCCTACTCCAGCATGTAGTTGGTCAGTAGTTCAGCGTCAGACGTTAGGGGCACTAGTGGTCACGGCTAGTCATAATCCACCAGAGTGGCTTGGGCTCAAAATTAAAGGCCCCTTCGGAGGTTCAGTTGAAGGTGACTTCACTGAGGCTGTTGAGAATAGGCTTGCGGTGGGAGGGATTACCCCTCCTATAGAGAGGTTGAATCAGCGATTTGATTGCAGAAAAGAGCACCTTGATGGTTTAGCTAGACAATTCAACCTTCCTCAGTTGGCCGAAAAGCTTAAACAAATTGGTCTAAAAGTTATTGTCGATTCTATGCACGGTTCTGCCGCAGGTTGTGTAGGTGAACTGCTTAAGGAAGGAGGACCTGACCTTGTAGAGGAAATTCGTGTTGAGCGTGACCCTCTTTTTGGTGGACATCCTCCTGAACCCTTGAGACCATATGTGAGTGAATTGATTAGTTCTGTTAAGGCGTCTAGTCAGTTTGGCAAACCAGCAATTGGACTTGTTTTTGATGGAGATGGAGATCGTATAGCGGCTGTTGATGAATTTGGTCGTTTTTGCAGTACTCAGCTTTTAATGCCTTTGCTTATTGATCACTTGGTACGCGTTAGGCAATTACCTGGCTGTGTCCTTAAAACAGTAAGTGGTTCTGACCTTATGGCTTTAGTCTCTGAAGATTTAGGACGTGAAGTGCTTGAACTCCCTGTTGGTTTTAAGTACATCGCTGCTGAAATGCTTTCAGGGAATGTTCTTATAGGAGGAGAAGAATCAGGTGGGATGGGTTTTGGCATGCATTTGCCAGAAAGAGATGCATTGTTTGCTGCTTTGCTTGTTTTAGAAGCCTTGACAGAAGGTGGTAAACCTTTGGGGGCTCGTTTGGACTCGATTAAACAACGTTTTGGAAATAGTAGTTATGAACGCATAGATCTTCGGCTGCCAAATATGGCTTCGAGAAGACGTTTGGAGGACTTGTTGACACAGGATCCACCATCATTAGTTGCAGATCATCCAGTACAAGAAGTTATTCGAACTGATGGTGTGAAATTACGATTGGGTAAAAATCATTGGTTGATGTTGCGATTTTCAGGAACTGAGCCACTTTTAAGGATTTATTGCGAAGCTCCAAGTGAAGATTTAGTTAAAACAAACCTTGAATGGGCTAAAGAACTTGCAAAATCTCACTGAATAAAAGATAGGAAATGGATAAGGTGCTTGTCATTGCTAGTAGAAATGTTGGAAAGATAAAAGAATTTCGTCATTTTCTTTCAGCATTTCCACTTGAGGTAATTTCTCAGCCAGATGACATATCAGTAGAAGAAACTGGCAAATCTTTTTCAGAGAATGCACGTTTAAAGGCTGTTTCTGTTGCCAATGCAACTGGCGAGTGGTCCTTAGCGGATGATTCTGGTTTGAGTGTCGATGCTTTGGGTGGTGCTCCAGGGATTTATTCCGCTAGGTATGCAAATAATGATCAAGAAAGAATTAATCGTTTGCTTCGGGAACTTCAGGGAATAGATAATCGATCGGCTTGTTTTAGTGCAGCAATTTGCATAGCTTCTCCAGGGAATGAGATTTTGTTAGAAGTCGAAGGACGTTGTGATGGTGTTATAACTGATGCTCCTAGAGGAGAAAATGGATTTGGATATGATCCGATTTTTGAAGTAATACAAAGTGGCCTAACTTTTGGTGAAATGCTAAAGCATCAAAAAAAGTTTTTCAGTCATAGAGGGGCTGCATTTTCATTGTTGGAACCAGGACTTAAGAAGCTTCTTAAAATGTAAGCTTTTATTTACTAGAATTGATAATTAGCGACTATTTATAAGAGTTTAATGATGGTCTTTAGAAGATACCCAGCTACCGTGGAGTCCATAAGGTATTGCAATTGGCAAATGAACCAAGGCTCTTTCACTAAGATCACTTGCCTCAAGAATTACTAGATCTGTCGCTTTTCTTTGGCTATTCCAAACAAGAACAATGATCCAACCTTCGTCTTCTAATTTGCTTGCTGGATTTGGAATCATTATTGGCTCGCTTACGAAACCTCTAGGGGCAGCACTCCAAAAGCATTCGTCCCGATTACTTAAATTGACTTTCTTAATGGCTTGGAGAGGTGCATTTCCAGTCTTTTGTTCTGCAACTGCCATCCAGCAGTAGTGACTTTGAAGACCTTGATTTCTAGGATTTACCATTGCAAACTCACAACATTGAGGACTTATTTGAACTACTTCTATCTCTTTATCCGGGATATTGATTGAACAGCTTTTGAGTTGACCTTCAGGAATTTGATCAAAGTTAATTTGACGAAAGTCCTCATGGGGGGCAATTGAAGGAAAGTCTTTATAGTAGATACTTTCTATTATGATATTTTGATTCTTTTCCCATGCATTTAAGTGATGAAATACAAAACCCTGAGGAGCATCAAAGGTTAAAGGTGATTGACCAGCATAGGCGCCACAGTCTCTAGGTATTAATAAGAACTTTCCTTTATCTCCTTGCTTTGACCGTAAACATTGGGCGGCTCCTTTTTGTCCAATTAAAAATGGGATGGGATTAAATGAAATGGCATTCTGTAGAAATATTGCCCAATTGGGAGTAATTGCAAAGTCATGTAGAAATGCAAAACCTTTGAAGATGTCTTTTCTGTCACTTATTAACTTGCTTGGACTAGTACCATTGTTATCAAATTCCATTAACCTAATAGTGCTTTGGGGTCCTGTTTTTACTCCAAATGTGACCATTCGATGATGACCATGATGGCCTGGGTCAAAACGAGGATGGGCGCTAAAGGCTTCCCCAGGTTGAAGTACACCACCTAGGTTGGATAATCCAAATGTTTCAAGGTTGTTTGGATTAAGTGCATGAGGGCCAGCCGCTTCCCAAAGAGCCAGTAATTCATTGCCAAGTTGGACTACATGAGTATTTGCAATGTTTTTGAGGCGCAAGTCAAAAGCATTGGCTAATGGTCCCCCGGACTTTTGTGTACCAAAAACACCTCTATAGATAAACTTTCCCGCTTTTTCTTCTTCTTTCCAAGCTTCAGTTTGAACAAAACGGTTGCTGAAAGTTATCTTCCCATTTTTAATTTTCACAGCTGTAATCATTCCATCCCCATCAAATGGATGATGAACCCATTGGCCAGAACGCTCTAGTCTTCCTGGACCGTTTTTATATAAGGTTCCAGATAGTTGTTCAGGGAGACTCCCACTGACAAGCTCTAAAACATAATCATTAAGCTCTTCTTCGACATTGCAATATGCACTGGCCCAGTCTTGTCGATCGAAATACTCGGGAGCATTGGTTGATGAACTGTGCAAGACAGACTTGTTCACTGGAACAAAGACAGATGGCTGTAATGTTCGCGTAAAGATCAGTCAGTCGCGAGCTTCTGGTTTTAATTAAAATTATTTATTTTCTATTGAGCCGGCTTGTTCTAGTAGTCCCTTGCTACTAGGGATCTTCCCATCTCTACGAGGATCTTTTTCCGTTGCCATGCGCAAGGCTCTTGCAAATGCTTTGAAACATGCTTCGACAATATGGTGCGAATTGGTGCCACCCAATTGTTTGATATGGAGAGTCAATCCGCTGTTATTTACAACAGCGACAAAGAATTCCTTTACTAATTCGGTGTCATAGTTGCCAATACGTTGTGAAGGAATATTTAGTCCATAACTGAGGTGTGGTCGTCCTGAACAATCCAGAGCAACTTGTACTAATGCTTCATCTAATGGAGCAGTGAAATGTCCAAATCGATTTATACCGCTTCGGTCACCTAGCGATTTTGAGAGTGTTTGCCCGAAGGCAATGCCAACATCTTCATTGGTGTGATGGTCATCGATATAAGTATCCCCGCGAGCAATAATCTCTAGATCTAGGAGCCCATGGCTGGAAATTTGTTGAAGCATATGGTCAAGAAATGCCACTCCAGTGCTCACCTCGCAACTACCATCACCGTCAAGGAATAAACGAACTAGAACATCCGTTTCCTTTGTGATCCGATGTACTTCTCCTTTTCGCGATGAAGTCATATTCTCAAGCTGAGTAAGCACATGCTGACAGCTAAATCACATTCCGTTAATGCAATAGCCAGCATCAACGTAAATTGTTTGCCCAGAAATACCACTAGAAAGATCGCTTAGAAGAAAAGCTGCTGTATTACCAACTTCAGTTTGTGTAACAGTCCGTCTTAAGGGAGCTTTTTCTTCAACGTTGTGAATCATGTCAAGAATGCCTCCTATTGCAGAACTTGCCAAGGTTCGAATAGGACCAGCACTGATTGCATTTACTCGTACTTGCTTCTCTGGACCTAGTTCTGCTGATAGATATCTAACGGAGGCTTCTAACGCGGCTTTTGCTACTCCCATAACGTTGTAGTTAGGGATTGCGCGTTCAGCGCCCAAATAAGTCAACGTGACAATTCCGGCATTTTGACTAAATAGAGGCTTTGCATACTTACAAAGTGGTGCGAGTGAGTATGCACTTATTTCTAAAGCGCGTGAGAAACCTTCAACGCTAGTGGCACTGAAGTCACCAACCAGTTCTTCTTTACCTGCAAATGCTAGGCAATGCACCAGGCCATCTAACTGGCCCCATTTTTCAGCTATCGATGCAAAAACCGCTTCGATTTGAGATTTGTCCTGGACATTTAAGGGAAGAAAAAGGGTGGGATTTAGGGGAGCGGTTAGTTCACGGACTTTTGATTCAAATCTTCCTTTTTCATCTGGGAGGTAAGTGATTCCTAGCTCTGCTCCTGCAGCTTTTAATTGTTGAGCAATACCCCAGGCAATAGAACGATTGTTTGCGATGCCTGTAACGAGTATTTTTTTGCCGCTTAGATCGAGAAGCATCTGACCAAATCAATGGGTACATTTTTATGATTCTCTCCTATTCAGTGCCCTCTATTCGATCAAGATCTAGGTATCACTATCAAGATCTATTGATTATGGGCTTTTTGACCCCTTTGAATTATGGTCCTAACCCCTTCGACAATGCTCCCCTTAGGGACTGAATTACCTTTTTTTGATTTAGCTGTAGTATCAGGAATTGAACTTAGGAGTGGTGATGAACGAAGCGGTTTAGAGAGAATTGATCGAAATAAATTGTCTAAGAAGCCATTGCTATTAATGATTTTGTGCGCTCATTGTCCATTTGTTAGGCATATAGAGGCGGAGTTGACTCAATTAGACAAGAAATATGGAAATCGAGTTCAGATATTTGCCATAGCTAGCAATAGTTTAATTACGCACCCTCAGGATGCACCTATAAATCTACTGGAGCAAGCGGTTAGAAATTATTGGAAGTTTCCATATCTTTTAGATTTAGACCAGTGCTTTGTTAAGGCTCTTAAGGCTGCATGTACTCCGGATTTTTTTCTTTTTTCATCGGAGAAAGATGGACCTTTTAGACTGCAATATAGAGGCCAACTGGATGACAGTCGTCCAGGAAATAATGTGAAAGTTACAGGAAAGGATCTCCGATTGGCGTTGGATTCAGTTTTGGAGGACAAGGTTCTAACTTTTGACCAAAAACCTTCTATTGGATGCAATATCAAATGGCACCCTGGAGGAGAGCCTCCATGGTTTGGCTGATTCCTCTATCGCTAAGTGGCCAAAGTGGTTAACAGCAAGATCTAAGGTGCGTTTTATGCATGTACCCCCTTTTAGTCTTTCTAAACAGCTTTCTGAACTTGGAGCTGATCTTGATACAGCCATTTTGAAGGTATTACGCAGTGGTCAGTACATAGGCGGAGCAGAAGTTCAGGCTTTTGAAGAGTCCTTTGCGAAGAGCGTTGGTGTCTCCCATGCAGTGGGCTGTAATAGTGGCACTGACGCCCTAATTTTGGCTCTGAGAGCTCTGGAAATAGGTCCAGGAGATGAAGTCATCACATGTTCGTTTAGCTTTTTTGCTACAGCAGAAGCAATTAGTGCGGTGGGAGCTAAACCAGTTTTTGTTGATGTTGACCCAAATAATTATTTGATTGACCTTAATGAGATGGAACAAGCAATAAACAATAAAACGAAGGCAATTTTGCCTGTGCATTTATTTGGATGCCCAGTAGATATGAACCAGTTGATGAAAATTGCCAAGACAAATGGCCTGAAAGTAATTGAAGATTGTGCTCAGGCGAGTGGTGCTTTTTGGGACGGGCGGCCAGTCGGAAGCTGGGGAGATCTAGGTTGCTTTAGTTTTTTTCCTACTAAAAATCTTGGAGCAGCTGGCGATGCAGGTGCTGTGACGACAGAAGATTCGGAACTCGCTCAGAGAGTTCGTGAATTAGCAGTTCATGGTATGCCTCGTCGATATGTTCATACTCAACTTGGATATAACAGTAGACTCGATGCTTTACAGGCTGCTGTTCTAAATGTCAAATTACCAAAGCTCCATCTATGGGTTAAGCAGCGACAATCAATTGCAGCCCGATATTTAGAATTATTGAAAGATATTCCAGGACTTTGTCTTCCTGAAACGATAAATTCAATTCATATGAAGCATGGATGGAATCAATTTGTAGTAAGAATTATCAGTCCTTTTACTCATGAGATTGCTACTAATAGTGACTTCCCTTCCAGTGATGCTTTTGAGTGTTACCCCTCTCAATCTAGTAAGCCAAGGGAATGGATTAAAAATAGTCTTCAAGACCAAGGAGTTAATACGATCATTTATTATCCAGTTCCTATACACCTTCAACCTGCCTATAAGGATCTTAATCCTAATCAGATAAGCTTGCCAGTTACAGAGAGGCTTTGCCATGAAGTTTTAAGCTTGCCGATTTTCCCTGAGATAAGTTTTGAAGAGCAGAATTATGTAATTGATTCACTTAAGGGGCTTTTATTTCAATCAAATGAATCTCATATTTGAGCTATTAATTAATAAGATCTCAAAGCATTGCCTGAGGAAAAGTTGGTTTTTAAAACTTTTTTGTGGCGGCCTTAGCCAAAATTCAGGAGTTTTCTAGCTCTATACCATGCTGCAATGCTTTTTCCGTCAAGAGGCTCATCATTGCTTGTGAGAGTTTTATCTAGTTCTTCTGTTGTCATAAGCAGTACTTCGAGATCTTCATCTTCATCTCCTGAAGGTTTTTCTTTTAATGCTTGAAGACCTCTTGCCAGAAAAAGATTGATAACTTCATCAGAGTATCCAGGGCATGGAAGCATTTGCCCAAGAGAATCCCATTGATTAGCCGAATAGCCAGACTCTTCCGCCAGCTCTCTTTTCATTGAAGTAAGTGGATCTTCTCCTTCCTCAAGTGTTCCTGCTGGAAACTCCAAAATTCTTCTTCCGACAGCAAAGCGGTATTGCCTAAGTACAACAATTAAGCCGTTGTCAGTAATTGGTACAGCTAGCGAGGCTCCTGGATGGCGAATAACCCCATAGGTACCTTCTATTCCAATTGGTAACTGAATTCGATTGATTTCAAATCGGATTTTTCTTGCTTCGATAGAAGTTTTGGTCTCTAGAACTGAAGCCGGTTCAGTGGGAAGCAATGGAGTCATTTGAGTCAAGAATGATCCTTCAGCATGACTGCTTATGGAGTCATCATGTTAGACATTTTGCTTGGTTTTTATTCAGGCCAATCTTTATCTGGGGGAATCTTCTTAGGAATGTTGCTTTGTCTAGTAAGAGCTGCTGTTAGCGGCACAAGTACAAAACTTCGTTCAATAATCCGAGGATGAGGAAGTGTTAGTACTTCATTTTCTACCTGTAGTGAGCCCCAGGCAAGAAGATCAAGATCTAATGATCGAGGCCCCCACGGAACTTCTCCTGAATTTCGATTTCGTCCAAACTCCTTTTCTAATAGAAGAAATCTGTCGAGTAATTTGATAGCAGCTTCTTTGGAAGGCCTAAGTGCTGAAAGCATGGCTCCGTCAACGATTAATGCTGCATTTATATACATAGGTTGTCCAGGAGGACCGCCAATAGGCTCTGTTTCAAATAATGGTGACCATCGCCATCGCAAAGTCTTGTTGTGATTTTCAATTAAATCAGCTCTATTCAATGATGTTTGAAGCCAATCTGTGATGGTCTTTTCGATCTTTGGCCTTGCTGCCAGAAGGGTTGCACGTGGCTTACCTACTCGACTGGGCAGATTTGCTCCCAGAGCTATTGCAAGAGTGCTTGGTGTTGGGAAGTTTGAAGAGGTTATGTCTTTATCAGCGAGACTGGCATAAAAGTAACTGGATCGGGCGCATTAAATGGCTGTAAGTGGATCAACCTCTAGTTCTACCTCCTCATGGTCTGGAGAGAGGGAAGTTAAAGATATGGCTGATCGTGCTTTCCCTCTTGCGGCCATAACTGGTCATGGGACATTAAAGCTTGCTCTTCTTTTGGCAGCAGTTGATCCAGGTTTAGGAGGCGTAATAATTGCTGGTGGGAGAGGTACTGGGAAGTCGGTTCTGGCTAGAGGGTTGCATGCATTGCTCCCTCCTATTGAAGTGATTGACCTTGCCAATAATCCAGAAAATCAATCTAATGACGAGTCATTACGCCCAATTGGTTTAAACCTTGACCCCCAATTGCCAGATGAATGGGATCAAGCAACCAAATCTTTAATTGATAAGAGAGCTAAATCGAAGTATGGAGAAGAAACGGATGGGTCGATACCAAGAAGAGTTGTGCCAGCGCCTTTTGTCCAAGTTCCTCTTGGAATTACTGAAGACCGATTAGTAGGTGCTGTGGATGTTCCAGCATCTCTTGCAAGTGGGAGTCCTATTTTTCAGCCGGGATTGCTGGCTGAAGCTCATCGAGGTGTCCTTTATGTGGATGAATTGAATTTGCTTGATGAGGGCATAGTTAATCTTTTGTTGGCGGCATTCGGCTCGGGAGAGAATCGAGTCGAGAGAGAAGGTTTAAGTCTGAGCCACCCTTGTCGACCTCTGTTGCTTGCCACTTATAACCCTGAAGAAGGTGCTATTAGGGATCATCTCTTAGATCGATTTGCAATTGTTTTGTCTGCAGATCAATTAATTAGCAATGAACAACGAGTGGAAATAACTCAGGCCGTTCTTGCACATGGGAAATGCAGTAGTAGTTTTGCGGCAGCTTGGGCCCAAGAAACAGAGGCCTTGGCTACACAACTTCTGTTAGCACGACAGTGGCTTCCAGATGTCCAGATTAGTCATGATCAGATTGAGTATCTTGTTGCGGAGGCTATTCGCGGGGGAGTAGAGGGACATCGCTCTGAACTTTATGCAGTTCGTGTAGCAAAGGCTCATGCAGCTTTATGTGGTCATGACAAGGTCGATGCAGATGATTTGCAGGTAGCTGTACGCCTTGTTATTGCTCCACGTGCATTGCAGTTGCCGCCTCAGGAAGAGCAAATTGAACCGCCGCCACCAGAAGATCAGCAAGAACCCCCGCCTCCAGATCAGCCTGAAGAAGACACATCTGATCAAGATGATCAGCAAGAAGAAGAAGATGATACCCCTGAGGATCAAACCCCCCCTGTGCCAGAGGAGTTCATGATGGATCCAGAAGCATGTGTGATTGATCCTGATTTGTTGCTTTTTGCTTCCGCGAAGTCAAAAAGTGGCAATAGTGGTAGTCGATCAGCTGTCCTTAGTGATAATCGTGGCCGCTATGTAAAGCCAATTATCCCTCGAGGGCCTGTTCGTCGCATTGCAGTTGATGCAACATTAAGAGCAGCTGCTCCATATCAGAAAGCTCGTAGAGAAAGAGAACCTGGAAGGAAAGTCATTGTTGAAGAAGCTGACTTGCGAGCAAAGCTACTTCAACGAAAAGCTGGAGCCCTAGTCATTTTTCTCGTAGATGCAAGTGGATCTATGGCGCTAAATCGAATGCAGAGTGCAAAAGGGGCTGTAATTCGATTGCTTACAGAGGCTTATGAGAATCGAGATGAGGTTTCATTGATTCCATTTCGAGGAGATCAAGCAGAGGTTTTGTTGCCTCCAACAAGATCAATTACTGCAGCCAAACGTCGTTTGGAGACGATGCCATGCGGTGGGGGTTCTCCTCTTGCCCATGGGTTGACTCAAGCTGCTCGTGTTGGAGCAAATGCTCTGGCAACTGGAGACCTTGGTCAAGTAGTTGTTGTGGCCATTACAGATGGCCGCGGAAATGTCCCTTTGGGAACTTCTCTGGGTCAGCCTCAGATTGAAGGAGAGGAGCCTGTAGATCTAAAACAAGAAGTGCTTGATGTTGCTGGTCGCTATCGCAGTTTAGGAATCAAATTGTTAGTTATAGACACTGAACGTAAATTTATAGGGAGTGGTATGGGTAAGGATTTGGCCGAGGCAGCTGGGGGAAAATATGTTCAACTTCCAAAAGCTAGTGATCAAGCTATAGCAGCAATTGCAATGGAGGCAATTGGCACAGTTGGCTGATTAGAGAATTGTTAGATTAAATCTTTTCTGGATAAAGTTCATTAAATAATTCTCCAAGACCAATAGTGAGACTCCTTATGGCATACATTAATTCCTTGTCCTCTAGTATTTGGCTGAAATCACTTCCAAAGTTATCAATTTTTTTTGTGATAGATCTTGTAGAGCTTGCTGTTCTCTGAAGATCTTCCAGGGTATCTGGATTGTCAATGGCGGCAAGAATATTGTTGATATGTGAGCTTGCCTTTTTTAGGTTTGTGATAATGGGCTCTGCCCTATATATTTCTTTTTTGAATTGAATAATTAGGTCGTCAAGATTTTTCTGGGTCTGATCAAATTGTTTGGAAGATTCAACTACACTAGAAACAATATCTTCTTTATCTGCTTGTTGAATAATTTTTTCTAGTTCTTCTGTCAAGGTAGAGATGCTCATTAATGATTCGCCTCTAATTGTCTCAGCGTTGCACAAGACTTTGCTTTGAGGACACGTTTTTGACTGAGGTAATGGTGAATTAAGAGGGAGTTCTTTGCCAAGACTTATCAATGAAACTTGAGCATCTCCACCTAAAAGAGAGCTGGTGACAACTTTTGCAAATACAGGCTTAGGAAGACGAAGGTCACTTTTTTGGATTTCCAGAGTTGCATTGACTGCTTGGGGAGAAAAGGTGATTTTTCCCACTGAACCTACGAGAATTCCTCTAAAAGTCACTGGGGAGCGCTCTGCGAGCCCACTTGCGTCTGAAAAATTTGCAGTTACATACCAGTTTTTCTCACCAAGCTTTATACCCCTAAGCCAAAGCGAAGATCCTGCGAAACCTGCTATCCCTCCTAGGATAGAAAGTCCAACAATTGCATCTCGAATACTTCGGCGCATGAGTTTAATTGTCTTCAGGTTGCATGGGCCCTTGAAGACTACCTTTGCGGAATTGTGTTACATAGGGATTAGTGCTTTGTTTGAAATCTTGGATTGATCCGTCCCATTGAAATTTACCTCCATAAAGCATTATTACTCTTTGAGCGGAGCGCTCAATTGTGCTTTTTACGTGACTCACAACAATTGAGCATCCACGTGCAACTGTAGTGGTTTTAACAATCAGATCTTCGATTCGTGTACATGCAACTGGATCAAGTCCAGCTGTTGGTTCGTCATATAACAGTAAAGGCATAGATTCTTTTTCCTTATAAGGATCATGGATTAATGCTCTAGCAAAGCTAACTCTTTTCTGCATTCCTCCACTCAGTTGGCCTGGGAATTTGTGAGCAACGTCGTATAGGCCAACTTCTTTAAGACATTTCATAACAAGATTGCGAATATCTTGATTACTGAGGCAAGTAGTTTGCATCAGTAAAAACCCTACATTTTCTTCCACTGTTAGAGAGGCTAAAAGCGCAGGATTCTGAAAAACAAGTCTTACATCAGGTGGGTTGCGTTGATCGAGTCGAAGATATTCTTGATTTTGCCCGAACAAATGTAGGTTTCCTCCAGTAGGTAACTGAAGCCCAGCTAATAGACGAAGAATAGTTGACTTGCCGCAACCAGAGGGACCCACAATTGCTAGTCGCTCGCCAGGATTCATTAGCAAGTTGACCTTGTTCAAGATGGGATTTGAACCCCATTGCATTGTTAGGTTTTGCATCTCGACCACGGGCCTGGTTTGAGGCACGATTACTACTAACTTGATAAAGGGCTCTCTTATCTTGCCTGGGCTGTGTAACTAGGGAAGTTTCTTTAGAGTTCTCAAACGATCTATGGTCAAGCTTCGATAACACATTTGAGCTCGTCGAATTCTCGATCCTCCAATATTCGCCTCAGACGGCGCAGAGCATTGAGGCGGCGTAAAAGAACTCGTCAAGGAGTCCATCAGAAGGATTTGATTACGAGATCGCGCCGAGCAGTTCGATGGCTTTTGCCAGGTCTTGTAGTTAAGCGCTGGATGCTTACTTCAGGTTTTGGATTGTTAATGGCTCTTTTAGGCGCTGCTATTTGGGCTGATTTGAAGCCTATTTATTGGACTATTGAGATCCTTGTCTGGATTCTGGGAGCAATAACGACCTTTTTGCCTCGAAGCATTACAGGCCCACTAGTCCTTTGTTTTGGGGCAGGGCTATTACTTTGGGGTCAGAGTAGAAGCTTTGGATCGATTCAGGAGGCCTTAGCGCCCGATAAAGACACAGTTTTGGTCGATGCATTAAGGGCTAAAAGTAAATTAAATAGAGGCCCAAATATTGTTGCAATTGGTGGAGGGACTGGGTTATCTACTTTGCTTAGTGGACTAAAGAGATATAGCAGTCGCATAACTGCAATAGTTACGGTTGCAGACGATGGAGGAAGTAGTGGAATTTTACGCCGTGAAATGGGTGTCCAACCTCCTGGAGATATTCGCAATTGCTTAGCAGCATTGTCTACAGAAGAACCTTTGCTTTCAAGGCTTTTTCAATATCGATTTTCAGCGGGAAGTGGTCTTGAAGGTCATAGTTTTGGGAATCTTTTTCTTTCTGCATTAACAGCAATTACAGGAAACTTTGAAACTGCTATTACCGCTTCCAGCAGAGTACTTGCGGTGCAAGGACAAGTTGTTCCCGCCACAAATGTTGATGTGCGCCTATGGGCCGAGCTGGAGAATGGCCAACGAATTGAAGGTGAATCTGCTATTGGTAAGGCTCCAAGTCCAATAGTGAGAATGGGTTGTTTGCCAGAACAGCCCCCAGCTCTTCCAAGAGCTCTAGAGGCTATAGCTAATGCAGAATTGATTGTGCTTGGCCCTGGAAGCCTTTATACGTCTTTAATTCCAAATCTGCTTGTTCCAGAATTGGTTGAAGCAATTCAACGCAGTAGTGCTCCAAAGCTATACATATGCAATTTGATGACCCAACCAGGAGAAACGGATGGACTTGATGTTATTGGGCATTTGAGGGCTATAGAAGCTCAACTTGCAAGCCTTGGGGTTACTCATAGAATTTTTAATTCAGTTCTTGCTCAAGATGATATGGAGCCTTCTCCATTGGTTGATTACTATCGAGACAGAGGGGCAGAGCCAGTTATTTGTGATAAGAGAGCACTCATTTTGCAGGGATATGACGTTATGCAGGCTCAATTGCAAGGAGGAAGGCCAACAGCAACTTTGAGGCATGATCCCAGGAGTCTTTCTCTAGCAATAATGAGGTTTTATCGAAAATATAAGAGAGATATTTAGTAGGCATCTTGCATTTCATAGAACTCAGGCTGCACATAGTCTTTGCGTAATGGCCAGCCTTTCCAGTCTTCCGGCATTAAAAGTCTTTTATGGCGAGGATGGCCTTCGAAATTGATACCAAACATGTCGTAGGTTTCTCTTTCTTGCCAATCAGAACCTTTGAAAATTTCATAAAGACTAGGGACTTTAAGTTCACCTTGACGAGGTAAGAATACTTTTAGGCGAACCTCCCGAGGCTTTGACTTTTTTTGTTGGTCAGTGTTGCTTTCAACAAGCTCACTCATTGCAATTAAGTGGTAAAAACTCACCAGGTTTTGTCCAGGCCCCTCGTCATATGCACCTTGACATTGCAGGTAATCAAAACCTTGAGCTTTTAGTGCTTTAGCAACTTTAAAAAGCAAAATAGGCGGGATCGCTATTAATTCGATTCCTAGGTGGTCTGGTTCTAGTAAGGAATGCTCAAAACCTTCATTGCTTAGCCATTGACTGATAGGGCCAGGTAGAGGTTCTTTTTTTGCTAAAGGTTGGGTGTTGGAAGAATCCTCGTTCATGATTTTTATTGAGTTTTAGGAGAGTGTTTCTAGGTCTCTTGTTGCTTCTTGTGTCTGCGATGAAGTGGGGGCAAACGGTTTTTCTGATCCTGCCTCTAGAGAGGCTTGTGAGGACTTGATATTTAAGTAGGCACCTGTGATAAGTGGGTCTACTTTTTTCATTTGATGTGGAATCGTGCAGTAGCGATGGGTTTGGGAGATTTTTTTACGTTCGGAAATAGATTCATTCCCAACTTTTTTACGAAGCTTGATGACGGCATCAAAAATTGCTTCTGGTCTTGGAGGGCATCCAGGTAGATAGAGATCAACAGGAATAAGTTTGTCAACTCCGCGAACAGCAGTAGTTGAATCTGCACTGAACATTCCTCCAGTTATTGTGCAAGCTCCCATTGCGATTACATATTTTGGTTCTGGCATTTGCTCATAAAGTCTGACTAATGCTGGAGCCATTTTCATAGTTACTGTGCCAGCGACTATGAGCAGATCAGCCTGGCGAGGAGAGCTTCGAGGAACTAATCCAAAGCGATCAAAATCAAATCTAGAACCGATTAAGGCTGCAAATTCAATGAAACAGCAAGCTGTTCCATATAGAAGAGGCCAAAGGCTGCTGAGTCGAGCCCAATTGTGTAGATCATCTAGACTAGTGAGAATAATGTTTTCACTAAGATCACTAGTCACAGTTGGGGAACCGACTGGACCGCAACTTGCTTTTCTTAGATCTCGTACTGCATCTGTTGAAAGTGAATTAGTCAAGGGATCAACTCCACTCAAGGGCGCCCTTACGCCATGCATACGCAAGAGCTACTACAAGGATGGCAATAAAAATAAGCGCTTCTATAAATGCCAGTAACCCAAGACGATGAAATGCAACTGCCCAGGGATATAAGAAAACAGTTTCGACATCAAATATGACAAACACAAGAGCAAACATGTAGTAGCGGATGTTGAATTGAATCCAGGCCCCTCCAATAGGTTCCATTCCTGATTCATAAGTAAGCTCTCTCTCTCCAGCACTGCTTTTGGGAGAGACAAGTTTATTTGTCACTAATGCCAAGATTGGCACAGCTGCTGCTATCAGCAGAAAGCCAAGAAACGAGTCATAACCTGGCAAGGCAAACATTTGAATGATCAATTCCTTTACTAGTCTCGCATTCGCTGACAAGTCCTTACGCCGATAGAGTTGCTTTACATATCCTTTTTGCACTGAACAATGAGATCAGACCTATGAAAAAGGGGCGAGTTTTGCCTCAACTCACAATGTTGCTATTGATGAAATGTCCCAATTAGACAAAGAACCCGTTGATTTAACAAGTGATTTAAGTACTCATCGTTTTGAGTGTCGTGTCTGTTCTTATATCTATGACCCAAAGGAGGGTGTGAATAAACTGGGCATTCCTGGTGGAACTTCTTTTTTTGATTTAGACCAGTCAACCTTTAGATGCCCAGTTTGCCGCGAGAGGAGCAATATGTTTAAAGATATTGGTCCTGCTTCTGCTCCCAGTGGCTTCCAAGAGAATCTCAGTTATGGCTTTGGTGTTAACAACCTCACTTCAGGTCAGAAAAATGTTTTGATCTTTGGTGGCCTAGCACTTGCTCTTGCTTGCTTCCTTTCTCTTTATTCATTGAACTAACACATTGATTTCTATGAAGCGCTTGTTTTTAAATTCCATAAATTTCTTTTTGGTGATTGCTCTTGGATTTGGGTTGGGTGGCTGTACTTCGATTCGGTTGCCTTTAGCTTCCTCGAGTCCTTGGCAAGAAGTGCAGCTTTCAACTGATGCCAATCCTTTAGATATAAGTTTTGCTAGTGCTGACCATGGCTTCTTGGTAGGTACCAATCGCTTGATACTTGAAACTAGCGATGGTGGTATTACATGGAAAGAAAGAAGCCTAGAACTTCCGGATGAAGAAAATTTTCGTTTAATAAGTATTGATTTTAAGGGGGATGAGGGTTGGATAGCTGGACAACCAGGCTTAGTCATGCACAGCAATGACGCTGGGCAAAATTGGACAAGGTTGGATCTTGGGAGCAAATTACCTGGAGACCCTTATTTAATTTCTACTCTTGGCAAGGATGCTGCTGAGCTAGCAACTACGGCAGGTGCTGTATACAGAACAGTTGATGGAGGAGAGGCTTGGGAAGGAAAAGTAAGTGATGCTTCTGGAGGGGTACGAGACCTGAGACGTAGTGAAGATGGTGGTTATTTAAGTGTTAGTAGCCTTGGGAACTTTTTTGCGACTTTGGAACCTGGCCAGGAAGCTTGGCAGCCTCATCAAAGAGCTAGTAGCAAGAGAGTTCAAAGTATTGGCTATAAGCCAGATGGTGGACTTTGGATGTTGTCTAGAGGCGCCGAGATTCGTTTTAATGATGACAGTGGGGATATAGAAAGCTGGGAGCGCCCGATTCTCCCAATTGTCAATGGATACAACTATTTGGATTTAGCTTGGGATCCACAAGGAGGTGTTTGGGTCGCAGGTGGCAATGGGACCCTTTTAGTTAGTAATGATGGTGGTAAAGATTGGGTCATAGACCCTGTTGGTGATCGTCAGCCTTCAAATCTCATTCGAATTTTGTTTGATTCCAAGTTTGACGAAGGTCAAGCTAAGGGATTTGTTCTTGGAGAAAGAGGAGTTTTGCTTCGTTGGGTGGGCTAAATGCCTAATTTTCGTCAAATGCACAACGCTCTGTAACCAAGCCTGCCAAGCATTCGCATACTTTATGCAGAGCCTTGATAGGATCAATGGGCTGATACGCATGAGGCTATGGCTGCCGGCTCAACCGGGGAACGCCCGTTTTTTGAGATCCTTACCGACGTCAAGTTTTGGGTAATCCAAATCGTGACTCTCCCAGCGATCTTTGTCTCTGGATTCTTGTTTGTGTCTACAGGCCTGGCCTATGACGTATTCGGGACTCCAACACCAGATGCATACTTTCAGGCTTCTGAGGCCAAGGCTCCTGTAGTTAGTCAGCGCTTTGAGTCCAAGTCTCAACTCGACTTGCGCCTGAAATAAACAATGACACAATCAACTGCCCCTCTCCAATCTCAAAGGGTCTATCCGATTTTTACGGTTAGATTTTTTGCAGTTCATGCCTTGGGTGTTCCCACGGTATTTTTCCTAGGTGCGATTGCAGCTATGCAGTTTATCCGTCGCTGATCGATCACCACTACTAGCAATGCAAGTAAACCCCAATCCAAACAAATTGCCGGTTGAGTTAAACCGCACAAGTCTTTACTTAGGCTTGTTGCTGGTTTTCGTCATGGGAATTTTGTTTTCTAGCTACTTCTTTAACTGAGCTTTCTGAATCATGAGCACCAAACTAAGAGGCGCAGATGGACGTATACCTGACAGGCTTCCTGATGGCCGTCCGGCAGTTTCATGGGAACGCAGATGGACTGAAGGGGCACTTCCCCTTTGGGTAGTCGCTACAACCGGTGGGTTGGCTGTGATTTTTGTTCTTGGGCTTTTTATGTATGGCTCATATAACACTATGAATTACTTGCCCTGAAGTTCATCAGATTAGGTTTTCTTTTTTCTTTCTCCCTGGTTTCCTTTCATTAGGAGGCTGGGGAATTTTTTCTTCTAATTTGAATTTGATGTTAAGGGCTCTTTTGATCAAATTCTCCCCAGTAATTACGAGTGAATATATCAACCTTGCTCCTAGTCATATTGGGGACATTTTCTTTAGGTGTCATAAGACCATTTCTTAAAGCATTGTGCGCAGGACTAGTTGGTTTCAGAGCCGCAACCTTTTTAATTGTTGCTTGTACTATTTTTGTAGCTAATTGTGCATTGGTTTTAAGATTGTCTAACACCATTTCTACGTTTACAGCTTCATGTCCTTCATGCCAGCAGTCGTAGTCGGTGACCATTGCTAAAGATGCGTAGGCGATTTCAGCTTCTCTCGCTAAACGAGCTTCAGTGTGATTGGTCATTCCAATTACTTTGCAGCCCCAACTACGATATAGATTCGATTCGGCTCGAGTAGAAAAGGCTGGTCCTTCCATTGCAAGATAAGTACCTCCTCTGTGTAGTTGTCGACCCTCAGGCATAAGAACCTCGCCTTCGTCAGCTATCAGGCGAGATAGTGTATTGCAAAAAGGATCTGCCATGGTTACATGAGCAACTACACCATCTGAGAAGAAGGTTAGTGGGCGTTGATGTGTGCGATCAATAAATTGATCTGGGATAACCATGTCTAGAGGTCGAACTTGTTCTTGAAGTGAACCCACAGCTGATGGCGATAAGATCCAACGTACGCCTAGTGAGCGTAAGGCCCAGATATTTGCTTGATATGGAATTTGAGTAGGAGCGAAATTGTGATGTCTTCCATGTCGCGCAAGAAATACAACTTCCATCCCTTCCAGGTTCCCTAGACGAAGCTTGTCTGAAGGTTCTCCAAATGGGGTAGTGATTTGTACCTCTTGTATGTTTTCCAGCCCATCCATCTCATAGAGGCCACTACCTCCCAAGACTCCAAGTCGGGCATTTTTTAGATTATTTGGATCTAGATCAGACAAATAAACTTTTTCAACTATTAATATTCTATCTTCTAGCAAAGTCGTTTTGATTTAAAAAGATATGGATGATTTAAGTAAACTTCGATAGAGAAAAGAGAGACCACAAACTATTTATTGTTTGAAAACCCTGGTTAACTCTTCATTGTTTTTAGGCTTGTTATCTGACTATTCACCTTTTTGAAGGGACCTTATTTCCCGAATAGATTCCTCTTGGGGGATGTCTTTTTGGTTTAAATTTTCTTTTTGAATGACACCTTTAATGTAAGAGTCTTAGATGGAATCTGGTTTCATGATTTTGTGATATGAGATTATAGAATTTATATAGTTTTCTCGAGAATAATCGCCTTTCCAGACTATGAATATAGAGGGCAAAGCTTGGAGAACTATATGGCTAGAGGATGGAGGAAAGTCAATTGGCGTGATTGATCAGACACGATTACCTCACAATTTCATTACATGCTCTTTAAGTGATTGTGATGATGTTGCTGAAGCGATTGCCAATATGGTTGTGCGAGGTGCTCCTTTAATTGGTATTGCAGGTGCTTATGGTTTGATGTTGGCTCTAATAGAGGATCCAAGTTCTGAGTCTTTGGAAACTGCTTTTCAACGACTTATTGAAACTCGCCCGACTGCAGTAAATCTTCGTTGGGCTCTTTGTCGAGTTTTTGAAAAAGTGAAAACACTGCCAGTTTGTGATAGGGCTGAGGCTGCGAGGTCAGAAGCCGAATTAATTGCTGAAGAAGATGTGAGAATGTGTGAGGCTATTGGAGAATATGGGTTAGGAGTACTGAAAAAACTTGCATATTCTCGGCCAATAGAGCGACAAAAAGAACCATTAAATCTACTTACTCATTGTAATGCTGGTTGGCTGGCTACTGCTGATTGGGGGACCGCGCTTGCTCCTGTTTACAAAGCCCATCGTGCAGGACTCAATATTCACGTTTGGGTTGATGAGACTAGACCTCGGAATCAGGGGGCTAGTCTTACGGCATATGAACTTTCGCAAGAAGGAGTTCCTCACACTGTAATTGCTGACAATGCAGGCGGACACCTCATGCAACACCACCAAGTAGATGCTGTAATTGTCGGCTCTGACCGCATCACAAGTTCAGGAGATGTATGCAACAAGATAGGAACTTATTTAAAAGCTTTGGCTGCTTTTGATAATGACATTCCTTTTTATGTTGCGATACCTGCATCAACGATTGATTGGTCTATAAGAGATGGACTGGTTGATATACCAATAGAGATTCGCTCAGGAATGGAAGTGACTCATATTCAAGGACAATACGTGAGTTCACCATTAAGCTCCGAACCAGAGCTAATTCGGCTTTGTCCCAGTGGTACTGAAGGATTTAATCCTGCGTTTGACGTCACACCTGCCAGGTTAGTTACTGCTTTAATTACTGAGCGCGGCATAACATCCGCAACGTATAAGGGTTTAAAAAGACTTTACTCCGATGTAGAGATATAAATCATAATTGTCTAGTCTAAGTAGATGATCCAGGGATAAAAATTTAATCTTTAGAGTCATAAAAACTTCTGTACCATTGAGCAAAATGCTTAATACCCTTTGTTAAAGGAGTGGATGGTCGAAAATCAATCCAGGACTCAAGAGCCGATGTATCAGCGGCTGTAGCCATTACATCACCAGGTTGCATTGATTGGAAGTCTTTTATTGCTTTTTTGCCTAGAGCATTCTCAAGGAGCTCAATAAATTGCATTAATTTTATCGGATCAGAATTACCTATATTGAACACTCTATGTGGAGCGTTAGCTGTTGCCGGGTCTGGATCGAATGGATTAAAAGACTTGTTGACGGTAGCAGGCTTATAACAACAGCGTAAAACTCCTTCTACTATATCGTCGATATAGGTGAAATCTCTTTGCATATTCCCATGATTGAAAACTTTTATAGGCTTTTCTGCAAGTATTGCGTGTGCAAATAGCATTGGTGCCATGTCTGGTCTCCCCCAAGGACCATAGACGGTAAAGAATCGAAGTCCTGTAGCGGACAAATCATAAAGATGGCTATAGGAATGGGCCATTAATTCATTTGCTTTTTTAGAGGCCGCATAAAGACTGACCGGATGGTTAACAGGTTGTCGTTCATGAAAAGGCAAAGTTTGGTTGCCTCCATATACCGAGCTACTAGAGGCATAAACTAAATGTTCGACATCAAAATTTCGACATGCCTCTAATAAATGACCAAACCCGACAAGATTAGCTTGTATATATGCTGATGGATTTTCCAGAGAGTACCGGACCCCTGCTTGAGCAGCGAGGTTTACTACGACTTGTGGCCTCTCATTATTGAATAAACTTACTAATGACGTTTCATCCTCTATGGCAAATTGATGAAATGACCATGAGGTGTTCTTTGCGTTAAGTGCAATCTGGGATAGCCGTGCTCTTTTTAAAGCAGGATCATAGTAGTTATTTAAATTATCAACTCCGATAACTCGCTCACCATTTGAGATTAATCTTTGGGATAGGGCAGCGCCTATGAACCCTGCCGCACCTGTAACGAGGATAGTTTTTTTCAAGAAGCTCCATCTCCAACACGCCAAAGCTTGAGACCTGTTGATCTAACTTCTTGAGGGTTCACTACAGATCTTGTGTCAAATACCCAAGCGGGCTGTCTCATTTTAGGGGCAATATTATTCCAATTTAGGTTTTTAAATGCATCCCATTCTGTAAGAATTAAAATTGCATCTGAACCTGTAGCTGCTTCTTCCACACTATTTGATATCCACCAAGTACCTTCTCCATTAAGTGCGGCTCGTGTTTGCCCTGCTTTTATGTCAGGACAGGAAGTCGCTGGTAGTTGTAGGTCAATTTCAATTTGATTGGATTTGACTTGAGGGTCATATATAGCTAGCTGTGCTCCCTCTTCAAGTAATTCCAGCGCAATATTTATTGCAGGAGCTTCACGAGTATCGTTTGTATCTGCCTTAAATGCAAACCCAAATATAGCTAACCTTTTGCCTGTAACAGTACCAAAAAGCCGCTTGACTATTAGTTGAGCAATTCGAGTCTGTTGCCAGGTGTTCAAAGTAACTACGTTTTGCCAATAGTCTGCGACTTCGGGAAGGCCAAAGTGTTTGCATAGGTAGACGAGATTGAGAATATCTTTCTTAAAGCAACTTCCACCAAAGCCGGGACCTGAATTTAGGAACTTCTTCCCTATTCGACTGTCAGCACCAATTGCCATCGAGACTTCACGTACATCCCCACCTGTTACTTCACATATAGCGGCAATGGAATTGATTGAGCTAATGCGTTGAGCAAGAAAAGCATTGGCAGTGAGTTTGGAGAGCTCACTGCTCCAAAGATTGGTACGAAGAATTTTTTTAGTAGGAACCCATTGGTTATATATCGAAGCGAGTGCATTTATTGCTTCATCATCCTCTCCACCTATAAGTACTCGGTCTGGACTTTCTAAATCGCTAATCGCAGTTCCTTCTGCAAGAAATTCGGGATTTGATAACACCACAAAACTACGTTGGGGTTTATTAGTTGAAGGTTGCTGAGCTGCTTGGAGGATTGCTTGGATTGTTTCTGCTGTTCTTACAGGCAAGGTACTTTTTTCGACAACAATGGTGTGACCTTGAGCATGAAGCGCCACTTGCCTTGCACAGGCTTCTACCCATCGCAAGTCACTTGCTTGGCCAGAACCAAGGCCTTTGGTTTTTGTAGGGGTATTTACGGAGATAAATATCATGTCTGCAGTTGAGATCGCTGCATTGACTTCGGTTGAGAAATAGAGATTCCGACCACGGGCACGTGCAACTACTTCATCTAGTCCTGGTTCGTATACAGGAAGCTTGCTTAGATCCTTTTCATTCCAGGCAGCAATTCGAGATTCATTAAGGTCAACTACGTTTATTTGTATTTGTGGACAGCGATCAGCAATGACAGCCATGGTTGGCCCACCTACGTAGCCGGCCCCTATGCAGCAGATATTGCGTATTTCTGGTGGAGGCGTCATCGCGTAAATAATTACAGTGCTCTGTTGGAAACTTACTTAAACGAATCGCTTCAACAAAGTATCTAAGTTGATGCGCTCTTCTTTTGCAATCTTTTCCAGGCCTGATCGCAGATCTTTGAGGATTACTTTGCCTTGTTGGACCTCGCTATCGCCAATAATGATGGCCCAGCGAGCTCCACTACGGTCAGCTCGTTTGAGCTGTTTACTAAATGAGGCTCCGCTTAAATCAATCTCAACAATATTTTCTTTTAAACGCAAATTCCTAGTAACCATTAGGGCAAAGGATTCGGCGCTTTCTCCACGATTCACCACATATATCTTTTGCTCTCTATGTGTCTTTTTCTCTGCAAACTGGGCTATCAGTAAGGCCAAGCGCTCCATCCCTATTGCCCAACCAATGGCAGGAGTTGAGGGACCACCTAATTGTTTTATTAAATCGTCGTATCTACCTCCACCACAGATAGTGGCTTGAGCTCCCAGTTCAGTTGTTGTAATTTCAAAGGCTGTATGGCTGTAGTAATCGAGACCACGCACTAAAAAAGGGTTGACTGTGTAAGGAATCCCTAGTTCATCTAGCCCTATTTGAACTTTTTCAAACCTCTCAAGGCTTTCTCTTGAAAGAGAATTTTTAAGTATTGGAGCCTCTTGAAGGAGAGCTTTGGTTGAAGGGTGTTTCGAATCAAGTATTCGCAAGGGATTTGTTTTTAAACGATGCTGAGAATCTTCATCTAATTGCTGAGAATGTCCCTCAAGCCATTTGATTAATGTTTGTCTATACATTTTCCTGTCGCTTGAGTCCCCTAGAGAATTGAGTTCAAGGGTCAGATTTTTTACTTGAGTATCTTTTAAAAGATCCCACGCAAGTTGGATTGCCTCAATATCACTTCGTGGCTCCACAAACCCTAAGAATTCCACCCCAATTTGGTGAAATTGCCTCTGTCTGCCAGCTTGAGGCCTTTCATATCGAAACATCGGACCTGAATACCAGAGTCGCTGTGGTCCTTGGCTTATTAGCCCATGTTGGATAGCTGCTCTAACAACCGAGGCCGTTCCTTCGGGCCTGAGAGTGCAATTTCTTTCTCCTTTATCAAGAAATGAGTACATCTCTTTGCTGACTACATCTGTTGACTCACCGACTCCACGTGAGAATAATTCTGTAGCTTCTAGTAAAGGTGTCCTTATTTCCGAAATGGCTGCTTGTTTGAAGTGACGACGTGCAGTCTCTTCGATCTTCTGCCAAAGGGTTATTTGATCTGGCAACAGATCAACCATGCCTCGTAACCCTTGTAATTTCTCCATTCAACGATCTAGCGCTTCTGCCATCTTGCGGGATAACGGCGACAAACCCCTATCGTGTCTTTAAAAGAGTTTTTTTTTTATGGCTCAGCTGTTGATTACCGGCGGAGCCGGGTTTATCGGCAGCCACACTTGCTTCTCTTTGTTAGAGGCTGGCCATAATCTTGTTGTTCTTGATAACTATTCCAACAGCTCTTCTGTGGTGCTTAGGAGAGTGGCGGAATTGGTAGGACTTAAAGACTGCAAAAGGCTAAAGGTTTTACAAGGGGATATTCGTAGCAAGGAAGACTTGGACAAGGCTTTTTCGGCAGGGGAGGAGCCTGTCACAGCTGTTGTACATCTCGCAGGACTAAAGGCAGTAGGGGAATCATTTAACCGCCCTTTGGATTATTGGGATGTCAATGTGACCGGAAGCCACTCTTTGCTGAGGTCAATGCAACGCCATGGTTGCCGCACGATTGTTTTTAGTAGTACTGCCACGCTATACGGCTTGCCTAAGGAGGTCCCTATTCCAGAGACATTTGCAGTTCAACCTATTAATCCATATGGGCATACGAAAGCAGCAGTGGAGCAGCTTTTAGGGAATTTGGTTAATAGTGAACCTGGTTGGCGAATAGCTTGTTTGAGATATTTCAATCCTGTTGGAGCACATCCAAGTGGACGAATTGGGGAAGATCCTAGTGGTGTGCCCAATAATTTATTTCCCTTTGTAAGTCAGGTTGCAGTTGGACGACGCCAAGAGTTGCAGGTCTTCGGGGCAGATTGGCCTACTCCTGATGGCAGTGCTGTACGGGATTACATACATGTGCTTGATCTCGCAGAAGGTCACTCTGCTGCATTGGAGTTTCTACAAAGAGAAAAACCACAATTGCTCATTTTGAATTTGGGCAGCGGACGTGGCTATTCCGTATTTGAAGTAGTTCGAGCTTTTGAGCAAGCAACTGGGAGAGAAGTGCCATATCGAATTGCTAATAGGAGAGTTGGCGATGTTGCTTGCTCAATAGCTGATCCACGAGTTGCACAAGAACTTTTGGGTTGGCAGACCAAAAGGACTTTGGAAGAAATGTGTCAAGATTCCTGGTCATGGCAACAAGCCAATCCTCTTGGATATGGTTGCGCCGAATGATCAGAACCCTTTAGATAGGTCTTTAATATCGATTTTGACCATAATTAATCTCATCGAATTGAACTTGATTGATTAGTTTGTCCTTGCGCAATCCTCGCCGCAATCTGTTGCTATGTGCAGCCCTAGATCTGTTGGGGATGGTTGTTGTGCTTTTTACATTAGTGAGCATTTGGGCTCAGTCTTTACAAGGTCAAGTCACTTGGATTCTTATAACTACCTCTTCGTATTTGCTTTTTGGCTGGTTGTTGGGGACATATACAGTGCTTGGTTGGCCCCAGCTTTCTGGGTGGACACTCTTTCAGCGGTTGGGGCTTTGTCTGTTAAGCACATTGATGCTTGTGGCGATTTTGCGTTGGGTTATTAATCCCTCTTTGGATGTCTGGTTGGTTTATCGAAGCACTCAGACGGTATGGCTCTTTTCTACGGCGGTTTGGTCTTTGATGGTTCGTATTGGTTTGCGACGAGGAGCATTACTGCCAGAGGAGCCCAAACTTGTTGTTGTTGCACCTGAAGAGGAAGCTTATGAAGCTCTTCATGCTTGGAGGGTAACTCCAACGAGAATTATGCCTCGTTGGTTGCCGTCGAATGAAGCTGTCTTGCAGCCAAGTCCTCTTGTTCTAGCTGTCTCACCTAGTTTGCGACTAAACCCTGAATACCGGCATTTGCTTGAGGAGCTTGAACAAAGAGATCCACGAGAGTGCAGTTTGACCACTCCTTTAGCTCTCGCAGAACGACAATTGGAAAGATTGCCTCCAACACTGCTACCGGAACCATGGGTTAGTTATTCGGAAATACCTGGGAATACTTTGTTTAGTCCTCAAAGACAGTTGAAACGTGTTGCTGATGTTTTACTTTCATTGTTGCTTTTAGGTCTGACTGCTCCTCTTGTTGTTTTTGCTGCTTGTTTGATCTGGTTAGAAGACCGAGGGCCAGTTTTTTATGTTCAGGAGCGCAGCGGCTGGCTGGGAAGACCATTTAAAGTTGTGAAACTTCGAACAATGAAGGTTGCTTCTTCCCACGTCCCTGTTTCTTGGACTGTGCCTGGTGACTTGCGTATTACAAAAGTAGGTCATTGGTTGAGGAGATCCAGGCTTGATGAATTACCACAGTTAGTGAATGTTGTTCTTGGAGATATGAGTCTTATAGGGCCAAGGCCAGAAAGGCCTGAGCTGGAACTAGAGCTCGAGGAGAGAATTCCTCATTATCGAAAACGGCATTGGATGCGACCTGGGTTAAGTGGATGGGCACAAGTTTGTGCTCCCTATGCATCCAGTATTGAAGACTCTGAATTAAAGCTTTCATATGATTTGTTCTATCTCAAAAATTTCAGCACTTTCTTGGACTTAGTAATACTTTTCCGCACAATTAAAACAGTGTTAAAGGTGGCAGGTCGTTGAATATTCCAATGTCCATTTGTCGATTGATAATGCTCTAATTTTTTTTAAAATAATTGCTATGAGAAACAACTTTTTACAATTAGCAAAAACCTTTCTTCTTTCAAATCAGGAATAAAAGTATATGTTGTTTGATCATCTTGTCCTTGCTGGTGGAGGTCATACTAATTCCTTAATGTTACTTCGCTGGGCCATGTACCCTGATTTGAGGCCACAGGGTCTGATTACTTTAGTTAATCGTAATAGCACAACAATTTATTCAGGTATGATCCCTGGCTTAATTGCTGGTAAATATAAGCTTGATGAGACTTCTATTGACCTTCGCCGATTAGCAGATCAAGCCGGTGTTGCCATTGTTGTAGCTGAGATTATTGGCATAGATATCTTCAAAAACTGCTTATTCCTTGCGAATCGACCACCTATTTTCTTTGACAGACTCAGTATTGATGTTGGATCAGAAACACTTCATGGGGATCAACATGAACTCCTAATCCGTAAAGGAGCCTTTGTTCCAATTAAGCCTCTTGAACCTGCATTGTCTTGGATTGCCGAGCAAGAGAGTGGGGCGTTGAGTGAGAATTCAGAACCTTTTACCATAGTTGGCGCTGGGTTTGCGGGTGTCGAGGTTGCATTGGCATTGCGACAAAGATGGCCTAAACGTCGACTTCAAATACAATCCCTACCTGGACAACCTGTTCCTCAATTAAAGGTGGCACTTTTGCGAGCTGGAATTGCTCGTGTGGATAGAGGTAATAATCTGTCAGGACAAGGGCTTTTATGTACTGGTAGCCATGGTCCTAGATGGTTGAAAGATAGTGGCTTATCAGTGGATCGGTCTGGAAGGGTTCTGACGGAAGACACTTTTCAGGTTGTTGACCATCCTGAACTTTTTGCGGTGGGTGACTGTGGCGTAATTAGAAATAACTATCGTCCTGCATCGGGAGTTTGGGCTGTGAGGTCTGCTACTCCTCTTGCAAGAAACTTGGAGCGAGACTCTCAAGGACTGTCCCCTCTCCCTTGGAATCCTCAACCTAAAGCTTTGCAATTATTAGGTGGTCGTGATCATCTTGGTCGTTTAGTGGCTTGGGCTTTTTGGGGTGGGTTAGTAGTAGGTCCACATCCATGGCTATGGCGTTTGAAAGAGGCTATTGATAGGAAATTCATGGAGAAGTTTGCTTTTGTTGGTGATATAACTCTGATGTCTAATCAACAAGATACAAACAATTTATGTCGAGGTTGTGCTGCAAAGCTTGCAGCACAACCTTTAGCAAATGCTCTTCAACGAGCTGGGCTTTCCTTGCTAGGTGATCAACCAGAAGATGCAGCATTGATCGCTACTTCATTAGACGGTGGTATTTGCCTTCAAAGTGTTGATGGATTTCCAGCTTTAGTTAGTGACCCTTGGTTAAACGGACGTCTAACGACATTGCATGCTTGTTCTGATCTTTGGGCAAGTGGAGCGAATGTTAGTTCGGCTCAGGCTGTGATAACGCTACCTGCTGTTTCAGAAAATATTCAACAAGAGTTGTTGGCTCAGGTTTTACATGGAATTCAATCGGCATTAGAGCCTCAAGAGGCTAAATTGTTGGGTGGGCATACCATTGAGGCAAGAGTTTTACCTCCAGAGCCATATAGTCTTGGTGTACAAGTCTCTTTGACTGTTAATGGCCTGGTAAGAGATCGCTCACTTTGTTGGAAGAAAGGTGGCCTTCAAGCGGGAGATAGCCTACTTTTAAGTAGAGGACTAGGAAGTGGAGTCATTTTTGCTTCGGCTATGGGTGGATATGTTTGTCCAAAAGACGTAGATGCTGTCCTTGCTCAAATGACTAATAGTCAGCATTATTTGATTAAGTCCTTGCAGGAGAATCATCAGACAAAATCGATACATGCTTGTACCGATATAACTGGATTTGGTTTGTTAGGGCATTTAGGTGAAATGCTTATTGCTAGCAATACCGAACGTGCTATCAAAGGGCTTCCTTCTATTAGAGTAAAAATTTCTGCTGAAAAAATACCTGCCTTTCAAGGAGCCTTTGAGCTCTTTCGAGATGGACTTTCGAGTAGCTTGGCTCCTGCTAATCGACGTTCATTATCATTATTAGATTCTGTTAAAAATGATCCTCCACTAGTGGAATTAGAACTTGGGAAAATTTGTTACGGGAGTACAAAACATAGGATAGTTATGGAGTTAATAGTTGACCCTCAAACATGTGGTCCATTATTAATTGCTTGCCCTTCGAAACTCTCTTCAGAGCTAGTCCAAATTGGTCCTTGGCATCAAATTGGCGAAGTTGTTTGATTAACTCATGGATTGGTTGTGAATTGAAGGTGTGTAATTTTACTTGAGTAACTTGTCGAGTTGCTCTTTTCTAAGTCTATTCAACTCAGCACCAAGTTCAGGCCCAGATTGCCATCCTTTATTCATTAGCTCCTTTGCAGAGATTGGAGAGGAAATATGTCTCCACCTTCCCCACCATTTCAGTAAAGGTCGCCACATTGGTAAACCTATGCAAATAGTTATTGCTATTGCATCTACACTCCAATTTGTTTTTTCGAGCTCATTGCACCATCGAGAAGGAGGCCAATTATTGTAGTTATCATTTTTTTCAATTAAAGCGAGAGATTTTCTTAGCTTTAGGCTTTCAGCAATCAGACGATATTCTTGTTTGGGTAATTGCAGTCTTTCTGCAACCGAAAGTGAGTTGCCTGTACCTGCAATTAATGCTGTTAGTGGCTTTATCTTGAGCCTTGAGGCCCAAAACATTCTTCGTTTCCACCGCTGATCATTTTGCAGGCTTTCATCTAGTAAAACAAAAGCGCCCCACTTTTGTAGATATGTCAAGGCATAGTCCCACCTTTCTTCTTTTAGTAGAAGCTCTAGCTCAAGTCGTAGCCTTGTAGATAAAGATGGAGGTGCGAGATTTACTGGCTCACCTGGTAGCCAATTCCATGGCCAATTCTCAAGAGAAGATTGAATTTGTTTAATGCTTGTTGGAGTCATTTTGAAGTGAAGCCTTGATGAATAACGTGCACCGCGAATAATTCTTGTTGGATCTTCCTCAACACTTTTTGGGTGAAGGAATTCAAGTTGAGCGTTTTTTAATGCTTTTATGCCTTTGTAAGGATCTATCAGATTCCATCCAGATAGATCTATAGCCATTGCATTGATTGTGAAGTCACGTCTACCAAGGTCTTGTTCAATTTTGCTTGATGTGACATTAGGGTTTTCTCCAGGAGCTGGATACCTTTCAGTTCTCGCAGTAGCCATATCAATTAACACCTCATCGACTTTCATCTCGACTGTCTTGTAAGTGCTATGTATACGTACCTTTGAAATTCGTTCAGCTTCTAGATGAACCTTTAGTTCTCTTGCTAGCTCTATAGCAGATCCTTCTATGACTATGTCAATATCACGTGGCTTTTCCCATGGTCTGAGATTTAGTTGATCAAGGAGTCCATCCCGGACAATGCCGCCTACAAGCGCAATGCGAATTATTCCTAATTTGTTAGCAGTTGTCTTAATTGCCATTAGTAGGTCGATGGGCAAATTAGGGGGCATCAATATGTCCGGCATAACCGGTTTCTCCATAGTTTTGAAAAAAGGGTTTAGGCCATCATCCCTATTTTTTTTCTTATTTGCTTTTAGTTGCTATCCAATGGTTCGATTGGTGCAAGCCTTGGGTCGAGAATTTTTGGGCCCATACCACTGAATTTGACAGCAATTGAAACCTTTTCTCCGCTTCCAAAAGTATGAGTTATTTCTCCTTCTCCAAATTTGACATGCTTTACTCTGTCACCAATAGCCCATTTTTTGTTGGAACTGGATGCATTGTGTAGTCGTCTAACAGCATTGTGTGGATCACCAGGTGAACTCCCTGGATTGATATTTTCATTAACTGTTCTATCTATTCTAGTCAGTCGATCTAGACGTTGATTCCTTCTGATTGCAGCTCCTCCACCTAGGGGGAGATCACCTTTTATAAGATCTCTTGGGATTTCCGAGAGAAATAATGAAGGTGTTGCTGGTTCACGCATTCCCCCCCATGTTCTTCTCTCATTTGCATGTGAAAGAAATAGCCTTTCTTTTGCCCTTGTTAAACCTACATAGCAAAGTCTTCGCTCTTCTTCAAGAGAAGAAGGATCATCAAGGGAGCGATAGCTTGGAAATAAGCCTTGCTCCATTCCTACAAGACATACGATTGGAAACTCAAGTCCCTTGCTGCTATGAAGGGTCATGAGGGTGATTCGATCTGCAGCCGTATCTTTGTTGTCTGCATCACTGGCTAATGCTGCCGAGGCAAGAAAGCCCTCAAGATCAGCATCCTCACTTTCTTCTTGGTATTGAAGTGCGGCATTGACAAGTTCTTGTAGGTTTCGACGGCGCTCTTCCGATTCGTCCGTTGATTCTGTAATTAATTCTTTTATATAACCGCTACTTTCTAGAACTTGCTGGATTATTTCAGAGGGCTTTGCCTTTTTAAGGACACTTTGAAGATAGTTTATCAGCTCACAAAACTGCAGTAGACCTTTTGCTGATCTCCCACCTAATGAACGGATTGCTTCAGGGTCGCTAACTACGTCCCATAAAGGAATATTTAGTTGGTTTGCTACGTCTGTAAGTCTTTGAATAGTTGTTTTCCCAATGCCACGTTTAGGAACATTAATTACTCTCAGGAGACTTATCGTGTCTGCAGGGTTAAGTAATATTTTTAGATAACCTAAAATATCTTTAATTTCTCGTCGGTCATAAAATCGTAATCCCCCTACGACTATGTATGGGAGACTCCAACGAACTAATGACTCCTCAATGGCTCGTGATTGTGCATTAGTTCGATAGAGAATAGCCATGTCTCTCCATTTCAATTCAGGAGATGCTGACTCAAGCATACGTAGTCGATGAACAACCGCTTCTGCTTCTGCAATTTCGTCATCACAACGTGTGAGCTTTATTAGCTCTCCCTCTCCCCTTGTAGCACGCAAGATTTTTTCAATACGTTCAGTGTTATTAGCAATTAGTGAATTTGCTGCTTCCAGGATTGTGGATGTGGATCGATAATTTTCTTCTAACTTCACCATCGTGGAGGTGCTTTCGTCAGGAGCATTGTCACCAAAATCTTCTTGGAAACCCATCAAGATTCTGAAGTCAGCGGCCCTAAAGCTATAGATGCTTTGGTCAGCATCCCCAACTACAAATACTGATCGATTCTCCCATTTTTTAAATGAGCATGGTTCGTTTCCATTAGCAACTAAAAGCTTGATTAATTCATATTGAGTTTTGTTCGTATCTTGGTATTCATCAATAAGGATGTGTCGGAATCGCTGATGCCAATAATGCCTGACAGCTTCATTCTGTTTTAAGAGCTCAACGGGTAGAAGTAATAGATCATCAAAGTCCAGGGCGTTATTTGCTGCTAGGGCTTTGCGATAAAGGCCATATGTTTCGGCAGTTAATTTGCCGCGATAACCTTCAGCTTGATTCTCTAGTTGCTTTGGTAAAAGACCTTTATTCTTGGCATTGCTAATTGCCCAACGAATCTTCTTTGGCTCAAATCTTTTCGGGTCTAGCTTCATTTCTTGAGTAACGATTTCTTTGATGAGACTTTGTGCATCGGATTCGTCATAAATAGAAAATTGACGTGTCCATCTAAGTCCCTCTGCATCTCTGAACTTTTCTATATCGAAACGAAGAAGACGAGCAAAAATTGCATGAAAGGTTCCAATCCATAGCTCCTTAGTAATTTCTTGATATATCCGATTTCTTAATTGGCGTTGATCTTCTTTCGGAATTGTCTTTAGAGGTTGACCGAATTGATTCTGGGCCAATCTCATTGCTAAGAGTATTCCAAGCCTTTCTTGCATTTCTCTTGCAGCTTTGTTGGTAAATGTGACGGCAAGAATCTCAGCAGGGTCGACTTTATAGCTTGTTATTAAATGTGCAATCCTATGTGTTAAAGCGCGTGTTTTTCCACTCCCAGCCCCTGCTATTACTAATAAAGGGCCATTAAAATGCTCAACTGCTCGAGATTGTGCTTCATTAAGTCCTTCTAGAAAAGAAGATTTTCCTGAGTTCATTTAATAGGGGTATTCCTTGATATTAGTGCTTGATAACGTCCAAATATAGCTGCAGAGGAAAACCAAAAAAGAGGGACATTTCCCAAATGGCCAGAAAACATTACATAAACTAACCCTTGTAACCAAAGGCATACAATCCATACATCATTTTTAGACAAGTTGATTAAATTTATAGAGGTCAATGTGGTTAGTATTATGAATGAAACCATTATTCCACCTAACAATAAACCACCAATTAAAAGGGATTCAATAATGAAATTATGAGGATAATAGTGATTTAGACTTGGGAAAAGACTCTGAAGAAGGCTATGCATTTCAAATCCTTGTCCGAGTAATGGCTTCTCTAGCCAAGAGCTTAACCCAGATGAGGCAAATGCCAGCCTATTTAATTCGCTTTCGCCTTGTCCAATGGTTTGAAGCTTATAGCTTAAACCACTTTTGCTAAATAGTAAATATGAAACCAAAATACTAGAGAAAAGAAGAATCATATTTAAGATTCTTCTTCTTATACTACCAGAGCGGTTGTGGACAATTAATATCAGTATTAAAGCTAAAATTAATGAAATAAAAGCACTGCGTGTAGAGCTTGAAAGGGTTATGTAGAGCCCAATAAAAGTTCCTAATAGACTCAATCCCCTTAACCATGGATATGAAAAGATTGATTGGTAACCTTTCTGAAGAAAAATAGAAGATAAGCTTACAATAAAAAGGCTTGTACCAGCATGACCTGCTGGTATTGGATTGAGGTCGGGAAGTAAAAAACGGCTTTCAGTAGGATTAAAGTTGATAGCAAAAACAATAACAGATGCGCCTAAAGCTAATATTCCCCAAAAAATCAGAGGAGAAGGATCTAGTGTATATTTTGTGCTAGATGCTAATGAATAAATAGCAAGAGATGGTAGAAAGCTAACACCTATGCTCCAAGCAAAGAGCTCCCAGGTCGGAATTGCCAAGGAGACGTTAAGGTGGTTTATGTCATACATTAACCTTATAATATAAATTGACCAAAATGAACTAATTAGAATCACCCATTGATTCACATTTATATTTCTATTTTTGTTCAGAATAAAAATAGAAATAGCTAATATTAACCCTCTGGTTAATAGCATTAATGGCCTGTTGGGTAGATTAATTCCAAAGGCTAAAAATGATACAGGAACTTGGGCGAAAAGTAGGATAGCAAGCAATATAATTAAAAGTTGATTAGGGCTTTGAATCTCTTTGATGTGAGTTATAACTTTTGTTTTATTTTCCATCTCTTCAATTTTTTAGTAGCTTTAACATTCTCTTGGTTCTATTAGAATAAGTATTCTCTCTTGCTAGTGCTTGTCTTTTTTCTTTATCGTAATGATTGTTTTGAGAATTTACGGCATTAGCAATTCCATCTGAAAAGGTTTTTGCATCTTTGCAAAGTGTGACTAAAGAGCGATACTCTAAAAGTGCTGGAATTTCCATGGCCACTACAGGAATTCCTGTTGCTAGGTATTCAAAGAACTTCATGGGAAACATCGAAATTGTGTAATCATTTCTCTGTGATGGAAGAATTCCTACATCAAATTGTTTCATGAATCCAGGTAAGTCTTTGTATGGTTGAGGACCTAAAAAAAATATATTTTTCCGAAGATATAATTCGCTAACATTGGTACTCGATTCACCTTCTCCAACTGAACCTATTAATACAAAAGAGTAATCTATATGCTCATCAACTGCAGAAAGAAGTAAGTCAAAATTGACTTTATAATTACTTATTGCTCCTACAAAACCAATAATAGGTCTAGGTAGATTTTCCATTAAACGAGATGCTTTTTTCAGAGATGAATCAGATGGGTTCGCAAAATGTTTGTACTCAACGACATTTGGCATGATATGTAAATTAGAGCAATGACCTTGCATCCTTTTGAAGAGATTATTTGTAGTAACTACAATATGATTGACTTTTCTTGCAGTCTCTTTCTCGATCATTCTCAGATCTTTTGTAGGCATATTTGGTTGGACTGAAATATCATCAACACAATGGTAAATAGAATGTTCAAAGTCAGAAGGATTTAAATAAAGAGTTGTTGCTGGACTATATGTCCAGAGGACATTGCATTTGAATCCTATTCGTCTATAAGCATATAAAAGTGTCAGTGACATTATAAATCGATTAAGCCAGCGAAAAAAACCTTTTTGTATACCTGGGAGAACAATAGGTGATATAATCCACAATCCTTTTCTGACAAGCCTTGGAGATAAAAAAACACCTTTTAGTCTTCTAAATACTCTTTGGCGATCTTTAGTTTTTGTTGTTATTTGACGAAGTCCCAAGGAATCTACATAGACTACTTTATGGCCATTCTCAGCAAGTGTTCTGGCTACATGTTGTTTGTTTGTCCAGAAAGGATGTTCCCAATCTGCAGTGGAAAGAAGTAATATGTTCATTGCTCTAATAACTTCAAATGATAAGTAATGATTTGATAAAGGTACATATTTTATAAGTCAAAATTCTTAGCGTCTTTCACGCTTAAACCTAATGGATGTTCTGGATTGCATAAGTCATGGTAATTACCTGATGATGCAACCAAACCATCTTTTATTTCGTATATATGATCGCACTTAGCAAGTGTATTTAGTCTATGGGCAATCACTAAGGTAGTACATCTACGTCCAACTATCTCTAAGGAATTAATGACATCACTTTCAGTTTTTTCATCTAGTGAGCTTGTGGCTTCATCAAGTACTAGAAACTTTGTATTTCTATAAAAAGCTCTCGCTAAAGCAAGTCTTTGTCTTTGCCCTCCTGACAAGTTAAATCCATTCTCTCCTACACATGTGTATAACCCGTGTGGCAATTCTGTGATTAAATCATAGAGCTGGGCTGCATATATTGCATCCCAGACTTCATCATAATTAATTTCATCTTCGTTAGTCCCAAAAGCAATATTCTCAATGATACTTGTATCTAAAAGATGGATATTTTGTGGTACCTCAGAGCAACACCTTTGCCAAGCAGAAATATCATTTGCAACTATAGGTATTCCATCTAGCTTCATCGACCCAGTAGTTGGTTCTAAATGAGCAAGAAGGATGCTTGATAAAGTTGTCTTTCCACTTCCAGTTGGCCCCATTAATGCTACTCGTGAGCCAACAGGAACATTTAATGAGATTGAGCGTAGAGCCGCTTGATCAGATTCTGGATACCTATAGCCAACATTGTGCAATGAGATCTCTCTTCTTGGGAAAACGCCATCTGGAGATAAGCTAAGAGGTGAAACAAAAGCTCTTTTTGGGGTTGGTAGTTCCAAATAACCTAATGCTGAATCAACTTCAGGTAATGCTCCTCTTAACCTTGTTATTGCCTTAAACAAATCCTGTAGAGGTGGTGTTATTTTGACAGAGGCCACAACAAAAGTAGTAACAAATGGAATTAATGTGATTGCAAGATCTTGCCCTTCTGGTTGACCAATTAGCGGAAGTAATGCAGCCGAGAAAATAAAGGTAATAGCAAGTGGTTCGATTACAAAGCGAGGAACATCTGGGAGAAGACGTGATATCCATTCGTAGGACTTTGCAGACTCACCAGCTTTGACAAACCTTGATTCAAAGTATTTGCCAGTGTGAGTTAAATGAATATCTCTTATTGAAAAAAATATTTGATTTAAGAGTGAGCTTGCTAATATATCTAATCTAACTCTTTGATTCGAAGCATGGCGTAAATATGGCACAACCATTGATGATATAATCATAAACGCTATTCCTAGCACGCTAAGCAAGACAATTGCCTTTAAACCAAGAGTTATTCCAAGCGCAATTGCAAGGAATATGAGTACAATTGAGCTTGATGTGATTGTTAAGATGGGAGCAATAATTAGATCTGAAACTCTTTGCATATTTGCCATCATTTGGGCTGAAATAGCAGAATTTTTTGCTGTGATGTAATAGTCGTATGGCTGTCCAATAATTCTCCCTAGAATCCTATCTGAAATGTCTCGCCATACTTGGGCGGTAAGTCTCTCTTGGAAAACTTTTAGGACTAACTTTGATATTGAGCCTAGCCAGCTCAATATCACAAATATCAGAACCAGCCAAAGAGCTTGCTCTCCTAACGATCCTCCAAAAACTTTGACGCCTGGAATTGAGTCATTTAGTTTCTGTCCAACAAGGCTTCCTGCCAGACGAGCCGCAACTGCAACAATGCCAAGATCAAGTACGCCTGAAAAGGCAGATAGCGGAAGGACCGCCATCAATGACTTAACGCGTTTGCGAGGGATTACCCGAAACAAACGTCTAAGCCGATGAAGCGTCTGGCCCTTTAGAAGAGGCAATCCTTAACGCCCAACACTTTTTTAAATTTATTCCGCAAAGAGTCTTGTTAGCTCTTGAGATAGCCAGTACATGAACCGATCACGCGTGCCTTTCCTCATTTTTAATGATTTCGCCTGGGCTAATAATTCAACTATTTGGCCATCACAATTATAAAAATGCGTATAAAACTAAATAATTAAAATTAAAAATAGAAGAATAAAGATTAACTCATTATAGTTATTAATTTTTAAAGAAATTGCAAGATTCACTTGCTATTTATTCATAAAGTTAAATTAATAAAGTTATTTAATTTTTTCAGGAATGAGAATGATTTGATTGGCTGCTGTATTGCTCAATGAGTTGTGAAAGTAGGGTTTCAATTCGAATGAGCTCGGAATGCTCTGCAAGTGTGGAGTCAATTTTTCTTTTGGGTATTTGTAGTTTCTGCGCAATGGATGTGACTTCTGTTTGTAGGCGATCTCTATACGCGGAGAGCGCTTCGATAGATTCTTTAAGCTCTTGTGGCGAGGGTTCTGACATTGAACTAAACCAATGATCAATTCTAGCTATTTATTCTCCCAGGCATTCATCAAAGGCTGACTTCAAATGTTGCTTAAAAATAAAATCAAGGAGAGTATTAACAATAGAGGACAGGAAAAGCCTTGTAAGGACTATGTTTTCTAGGAAATATGCTTAAAAAACAGCATTGCTTCAGACCGCAATGCTTCGGTTACGAACCATTGCGGTCTTTTCTGTGTTGCGTTAGGCAAATTGATGCAGGGCGTAAGTTGGTAGTTGTGCTTTTCCTTACGGATCAGAGGCACATTAGTCATTTATCCATTCTGGCTCGACCAACTTGCCAATGCTTGACGCATTTTCCCGTGCTGTAGTTAGCGCTGACGCCAAAGGAGCTCCAATAGGAAGTGGGGATTTGGCTTCTCTTCGTAAGTATGTAGCAGATGCAAACAAGCGTATAGATGCAACTTTGGCTATCACTCAAAACGTTTCCTGTATAGCCGCAGATGCTGTGGCAGGAATGGTTTGCGAGAACACTGGTATGACTCAGCCAGGAGGAAATTGCTATCCCACTCGCAGAATGGCAGCTTGCCTTAGAGATGGCGAGATTATTCTTCGTTATGTCAGTTATGCCTTATTAGCAGGTGATCCTTCAGTGCTTGATGACCGTTGTTTAAATGGTTTGAAGGAGACTTACATGGCATTGGGGGTGCCAATTGCAAATGCAGTTAGGGCAGTAGAGATAATGAAGGTTGCGGCTGTTGCAATTATGACTGAAACAAATACTGGTCGTAAGATGTTTGATGGAATCAACTCTGGCTCAGGTGCTCAATGTCAGGAGATTGCTGCTGAGGCAGCCTCCTATTTTGATCGTGTCATTAGCGCCATTAGCTAATTGATTCTCAAGCAGCTTCTAATCCCAATCACACTTCCTTTATAGGAAGAAAAAGATGAAATCCGTAGTGACAACAGTCTTGACTGCAGCTGATTCTGCAGGTCGTTTCCCCAGCGCAAGCGATTTTGAGGCTGTTAAGGGGTCATTCGATAGGGCACCTGCTCGTATGGAAGCTGCTGAAAAGCTTGCTGCCGGCATAGATAAATTAACCGCAGAAGCAGTAGATGCCGTTTATAACAAAGGTTCTTATGAACAGGCGAATAAAGATAAGTGTGCACGAGATATTCATCATTATTTGAGGTTAGTAAACTATTGCTTGGTTACTGGTGGGACAGGTCCTCTTGATGAATGGGGGATTGCTGGCATGAGAGAAGTTATCAGAGCACAGTTTTTACCAACAGTTGCCTATGTAGAGGCTTTTACTTATGTACGTGATCGTGTTTGTGTGCCTAGAGATATGAGTCAACAGGCAGCAACTGAATTCAAGGGACTTCTTGATTATTTAATCAATGCGCTTTCTTGAAGAAACAGATTATTTCAACATTAAATAATAAGTATGAGCTAAATATTCATGAATATAGAGTTTTTCCCTCTTACTTTTTTGTAGATGTTTAGATTATAATGGAAAAGGAAATTTGCAAAAATAATGTATCGGATCTTGAGCAATTGTTTGTTGATCTAAGTCATCCAAATCCGAATATAAATGAACAAGCATGTTTGAGAATGCTCTCTGCTTGGCCAAGCGAGTCTATGGCACGATTGATTAAAAATTTGGCTAATGAAGATGTAGCTTTAAGACGGAAATCAGTAAAAGCCTTAGGCTTATTTGGACATATTGCATTGCCTCATGTGGTGGATTTATTTCTTCAAAATGAGAACAAAATAGTGCGAACTAGTTGCTTGAAGGTTCTTGTGAAGATTGCCGCTGCTTCATGTGAGGACTCATTCCCTGCCGAAGTATTTAAAGCTATAGAAATTGCACTTAAAGATGATTCTCCTGAAATAACACTTTCAGTTGTCTCACTTCTTAGGCAGATGGGCAAGGATGGTTTGCCTTTGTTAATTCGAATAGCTAAAGATGAAGATATCCTTAGGTCCACAGCAGCAATTTCAGCACTTAGTGAATTAAATAGTCCCATTATTCAGACTTGCTTAAGTGAGCTTGTTAATGATTTGTCTAGAGACGAGATGGTGCGTTTGGCTGCTAATGAATCATTAAAAGCTTTAGCTGGTGGGGAAATTATATGAATAATATTTTAATCTTTTGTTTGCTCAACTTCATTGTCCTTAGACAATTGATTAATCGCTAGCTTTATGACGTTAATCACTTCTATATCTTTTTCTTTTGATTTTCTTGATAGAAGATGATTTATAGCAGTAGTTGATTTTAACTGCATTAAAGATAGAGCAGCATTTTTACGCACTTGGTTGCTTGAATCATATAATCGTTTAATTAGAAGTGGTTGGGCCCAATCATGTTCATTTAAACGACCTATCAATTTTGTCGCTTCTGCTCTGACCTCGCTAGAGTTATCTTCTAAAGCATTGAGTAGAATAAAACGTGCTTCTTTATCATTTAAAGAGTGAATCTGCTCGCCAAGCGCTGCAATAGCTGCTGCTCTAACAGGAGAGTGTTTTGATTGGGCTGCTTTTCGAAGGGCGGCTGGAGCCTCGGCACCAACAAATGCAAGCCCCCATGAAGCTAGGCCGCATTGCATAGAGGTGCTTTGGGGATTTGTCAGTACTTGGATTAAAAGGGTTACAGCTTCTTCTCCGAAGATTGCCATTGCTCCTACGGAAGAGCATTGAACCACTGTATCTGGATCATTGATCAAGGCTGTTAGCAGATCTGGTAATGCACTTGGATCCCCTACCAATTTGAGGGCTTTAGCTGCTGCCCTTCTTACAATGACATTTGTGTGAGAAAGGAGTGCATCTCTAAGTCCAGCTACAGCTGGTTGTCCAACCATTCCAAGGCCTTCTGCAAAGGTTCGTCTAATGAGTCCTCTGCTATCTCCAAGACCAGCAATCATTAGTTCAACCTTCTTGTTATCGGCTATAGGCATTTCCCCGGAACGCATTCGCTCTTTTAGCTCATTGGCAAGTTCAGTTGCTTCTTCCTCGCTCAATTTGATTTCATTGGCCAAAGTTGATTGATTTGCTGACTTTTCTTTAAATATTCTGATGCAAATTTTCTATTGATAAAGCCTTGTAAAGGATGCTTGGTAAAAAACTTATAAATGACCTTGGGAATTCCTTTAGCATTTCTTTTCCCTATACTAAGCTTAGTGAGATACCCTAGTTAAAGGATTTTCGTTTCTTCCTTATTTTAAAGCATTGAAAACCTTCAAAGGGAATTTTTGAATAACTCAATATTTGGAGAATATTTTTTTCAACACCTTTAGGTTTCTTTTTCAAGCTCCAATGGATTAAAACTTAAGTGAAAACAAGTCATTTTGATAATCTTCCATCTTTAACTAAGAAAGAGGCTCTACATATACTTTCAACGCCAAGTTCTCAATTAGAGCTTTCAAGTGATTATTACAAAGCGGTCTTTCATTTATATAAATATCCTGGACCTGATACAGAGAAGGTTCTTATAGACTTGCTGAAATCTGATTCAAAAGAACAAGCCGTTGTCATAGCAAAGAGAAAGGCGGTTGAGGTTCTTGCTCGAACTGGCTGCATTAATGCGATTCCTATTATTGGAAAATGTTTATGTAGCGATGATATTTATCTTGTAGAGAATGCTGCTTTGGCTCTGCCAGAACTGGGATGTAAAGACTCTGAATACCAAAACAAGATTGGATCTCTTCTTGAAGATCCAAAGCAAAACAGGAGGGCTCTTATTCAAAGTCTTTCGAAAATGGGAGCAGTATCAGAACTTTCTAGAATCAAACTTTTGGTGAATGACTACTCTTTGTCTCCTGATATTAGGGGGGCTTCAATTGCAGCAATCGCTAGATTAGAGAATAAATATGATCAGTTGAGCCAGCTGGAAGAATATCTCCTACTTCCTAATCAAAACTATAGACACTGTGCGGTGCAAGATATTATTGATGTGGGTAAAGTAGAATTACTTCCTGCGGTTTTAAGGTCTCCAGTTGCACCGTCTTTTCGTATACGCGCATTAAATAATCTTTGGAAAGAAGAAATAGAAATTAGAAATAACCTTAAGCTTTTTAGCATTTTAGATAAATTGATCAAAGATGACCCTAATGATTTGGATATTGTTCATTGCTATGAAACTCATCCAAGTACTCAATTCTTAGTCGAGGAATTATTTCAAACCGACTTTAGTAGAGCCTATCTAGCATTAAGGACTCTTTATTTAAGAGAAAAAAAAGATATTTGGCTTAACCTAGCTTCTTTTCTAGATAGGATTAATAAAGACTATGGTGCCCTGTATTTTGTTAGTATTTTATTTAGACTAGTGGATGCCTGGGACGATTTTCAGGTGAGCAAAATTGAAGAAATCATGCAATCTTGTTTAGATAGTAAATGGCCAGACTTTATGAAATTTAGACCTTCTGCTATTTTAACGTTGATGGAGCTTAACTCTAAAAAATATCAGGAATGTATCGGGGAATGGTTGAATGAAGAGAAAACCCCATTTTGGGTTTGTCGCTACTCTGCATTAATGTCATTAGAGAATCAATTTAAAGGTGAGTTATTGGAATCTAATAGTAAACATATAGCGGTTGCAAAAAATGATAGCAACCGCTTTGTTAGAGCTAAAGCGAAAAAAATTTTATTAGAATTGTAAATAGATAAATATTTTTCCTCATAAAAATTTAGTCCAGTTCTCATTAATTATTTCAATTGAGCTAATCACTTTTTCGAATTCTAGAGGACCATTTTCAGAGCCCCAAATAAGATGATCTGTGTTTACCTCATAACCTTGATCTAAACTTTTCCACTTCTGATCATTGAACTCTACATTGCTTTTTAGATAAGTTTTTTTGTCGTCTCTATAGACTATACATTTCTTTCCTGGCTCTACTTCTCCTTGGTAGTTCCCTGAAGAATTCTCTTTAAAATTCATTGCACAACCTTGCCTCGGTTCAAGATTCACGTTCTGAAGAACAGATAAAAGGCTGGAATTAAAACCAGCACCAGCAATCTTGATTGGATCCTTGATAAAAAAATTGCTCATTATTATACTTTTATCTTTGACTGAAATTCCATGAACTGCTTGTCTATAGGGTGACCATGGAGAGTAATCAAAGCTTTGCTCAGAATAAAAGCCAGGTCCTTGCAATATTGACCAAGGTAATGGTTGGAAGTAAATATTTATATGAGCAAATGCCCTTGGTTTTTTTTGAGATTGTTGCTTATTGCTATAGTGACCAGCAAGTATTCTTGCAAATCTCAAAATAGTATTTTTATCTATTTTATCCATCTTATATTTCTATATTAAGAATTTAATCGACGGACTTCTGAGGCAAATGATGTTTGAAGAATACCCGAACCTTTAGAGGTGCGGAGAATCGACGAACGACATCTTAAATTTGAATTGGCAAACCAAATACGCTCTTCTGCAATAGTGTTATGATATTTGGTACTTAGAGTTAATGTTCCGTCAGAAAGAAATGAATAATTTGTTAGTGCTTTTATAGCTTCTGCATATCCAAGACTCCTTAAAATTATACCTTTTGTTGGTGTGCATGGAAAAGGTATTAAAATAGAAATGCCAGATGCAACACTGGATTCATCATTAGGTTCCCAATCACTTTCTGCCTCCCATTCTATTTTAAAAGGAGATGTAGGTTGATTTCTTATATTTGTATTTGATTCTAAAAGATCTAGAACACTAGGATCTTCTAGACTTAATAATTCGATTTTAATTTTGCTGAGAACTTGCTCAAATTGTTGGAAAGCAAGAGAATGACCGCTTCTCATTGAACGCCATTCTCCTTGGCTCTGAGCAATAAACTGCTCAATATCCATTAAGTTTCGGCTGATTCTTCGTTTTCTTTCTCTGTTTCATTGTTATTGGCTTTTTGAATCATGCGAACCATAGAATCGACCATCATTGACATAGCCATTGGAACTTTTTTCCCAGATGGAGTCTTAGAAGATTGATCACCCGGTCTTTCATTGGAAGGTGGGCGAAACAGAGACATGTGATTTAGAGCTTGGTGGAATGTTAACGATGTCCCATCGATGGGATATCTATTAGCTTAATTGATATATGCATATTACTAGTAGTTATTTAGCATGAGTTCATCTCTATTTTCAGAAAGTTTAGAATTGATAGATTTTGTTAAATTTGTTTTTCGAGATCAACTTGAGAGTTGATTTTTTCCTCTTCTTCATTAATGAGTTGTTGTGAATACAGAGGGATTTTAATTGTTTCAGAAGTCCCTTTGGCGAGTATTTTCATTAATAAGCTTTTGCCTCCAGATTTTTCTGAGGAGTTGATTCTTGTATGTAGAGCATTGTCGCTTGTAGCGAAACTTCTAGTCATATGGGAGAAATTATTGAAACTAGAGGTTTGTAGACCAAGAGGTGAGTTCCAACAGCGTGGATATGGAACAGTATTTGCTCCAAAAACTTCCTCATATTCATCTGAGTCAATAAGTGAATCGATATGACTTTCAAAGCCTTCATTAAAAATTCGTTTTATATGAAAGATCACTTCTTCTTGATGATTTGGACATCTACCAAGAAGATGTTTAAAATTTAATTCGATACACCTTTGTTGATTTACTGATTCAAAATAATGTGATTTGTAAAATGGAGATTTAGCTAGGTTCCTTATGAATTCCTGGATAGTTATATCGCCATTCCTTAGTCGCCTTTCTAGGTCAATTGGTCGCTCACTTTCCATAGCATGAAAGTTACCATAAATCTGTCGATATGCGGCTTCAATTACTATCTCCAGAGTAGCATCATCATGCGGTGAGTATTCTTGATAAGTAAAAGGAGTTGCTCGTGCGAATTTAGTTCCAATTGGGGCGGACAATTTTAAATTTTGCTGTCGCTTAAAGGCTCTAATTATTTGATTCTCATTAAGTGGGGCATCTTGCCCTGGGCTATTTAAATAACTTGCACTGAACAACTCCGGTTGACCTGGCATTGAGCCTGCTTTTGAATGAAGTATGTAGCTCATCGTTGGACTTTGGGCTACTCGGGATTTACCATAAGAAATTGGTGAGTCATTCTTGCTCAGGGCTCCAAATCTTAGTGCAGCACTAGGAATGAACGACATTGTCAGGTTCGCGGGATAGGACAGTTAAAGGGATAAAATCCTTTTGATGCAAAGAATTTAGCTTTGGTCAGTAGTGAGATCATAAATTGGTAAGGCTTAGATTTCAAAGTTGTTTAACAGCATTCTCAATAATTGGAATTTGTATTTGGGTTTCTGAAAAATTCTTTACTATTGATGATTTTTATTAAATGTTATGTGCTTAATTTTCTTATTGGAAGATCAATTGCAGGGGAAGCACTTAACCACCCATGTCTATCTAGGTAAAAAGCCCATGTAATTTCAGTGCCTAACCCTGGACAATGTTCGGAGGCAATTTGGGTGAGACCAGATTTAACTCCTAGTAGTTGAAGCATTTTTATTGCTTCTATAGGGCTCTTGGAGAGGAATGGTCGAATAGCAGCTCCAACTACCCAAGTTAGATTAGTGTCCTTGAATTCACAGTCCTCCTTTTCACATGCTAGTAGAAGGTTATATGGCTCTGAATATCTGTTAAGGGTTTCTTTCCATAATCGAATATTTTCTAATTTCAGATCTATTTTAAAAATTCCATGTAATGAATGGATCTTTTGCTCTGGGTTGTTCTCTGCTGTTTTAAGGAGAGCTTTTATTTTGTTCTCAGCTGATACTGATTCCATTAGTATTTTGAGCCTCTCAATAGCTTAATTTTTTTAAAGAGACCATCTCGATTTGACATGCTTTAGACTGCACTTCATGATAGTCATAGGAAGCCTTATAAAGTACTAAATTGTTCTATAATATGGTAATCCTTTTTGAGGAATGTAGAGCGTATCTGTCATCATTAGTTGATTTTTTGAATTTAATGAGATGGACAGCATGCTAGATACCGATACCATCGGCAAGATTACGCTTAGGAGGGAATTACTGATGAAAAAAAATGATCAGAATTCAGCCTTTGAGCAGTTACTTTGCCAGAAATTGCTTGAGTTAAGCCAATTGAGTGAAACTCTCACCTTGAGGATATTGGAGGCTGAAGAGCGCTTTGACAATATTAAAGGCAATAAGAAGATATTTGAAAGCTCCTCTAAGCATTTGAGTAGGCAGCTTCTTCAGGAAAGTGAGGAAAAACTAAGGAATTTGAAGAACTTACTGGCTGTTGATCATGCGATTAGGTCTTTGCCGAAAACATCTGGATCAGCCTCTCCTCAAGAAAATAACCTTAGCCAACAAAATAATGATATAGAAAGCTGCATGTCGAGTAAACCTTTAACTGATAATCAGCAAAATAATGCCATTAAACTTGAAGATAAAGAATCTTATAAGACTAATGAAAACAATGTGAATCAATATATGGATGACCTTCAAATACCTTTGAAATCAGTCTAGGTGATATTTATGAAAGTTTTAGAAGCCGTACCCTGAACTTTGCCACCTGTTGGGCTTTATCAGGAGCTTTTTTTATAAATGGATGATCTTTAATTGTTTCTAATACGAGTGAAATCTTTTCGTTTTCGTTCTTTTCAGCGCAATGCTCATTTGATTTGAATTTCTTCCAGGCTGCATCAAAAGCAATTGCGAAACTGTCTGCATTGTTGAAGAGACGGTCATTCTCTTGACTTGTCGAACCGAAAGACAAAATCAAAGCTACTTAAACTTATGCCAGGACCCAGATTTGAACTGGGGACACGGCGATTTTCAGTCGCCTGCTCTACCAACTGAGCTATCCCGGCCTATTGACTGTGGAATTTTAGATCACAGTGTGAGTGGATGCTTGAGATCTTGATGCATCGGACAACTGAATTGTTTTTCTCTATTTGCTCTGTAGCCCCTTAGAAAAACTCGATAAGGAGAATGGAGGACTTAATTCAGGGATTTTGTGCTGGGGCTTTTGGAATGGCTTTCAGCATTGAAACCAAGGTTCTATGTGCATCTTCGCTGTCATGGAGTTGATGGTCGAAGGAAATTTGAATCACCTTGCCATCAACTTCTATTTCCATACATAGGGAAGTTAAAGAAATCATTTTTGCTTCTTGTGGATTTTCTATCCCGCCATATTGACGTGCATATGCCTTTATGGCTTCCTTGTGACCATGGTTCATATGAGAACAGATACGAGAACTTATCTCAGTAGTTAGTGAACCGGTAGTCATAAAAACTATCGAGGAAAAAATATCATATTGAAAGAGTATAAACATTAAATGAATTTTCAGTAAAATATTCTATTGACTATATGGTTTTAAAATAATTTTTTTTGATTGCGTCCATAGCAAGCAGAGCTGCTCCATACGCAGGAGGATTGCTACATGTTTTTACTGGTATGTTCAGTGCTCTTTCTCGCAATCTTCTCCATTGAGGATTTCGAGCACCTCCTCCAAGAGTAATGATTTTTTTTGGAGGAGCTGCCCCCATTTCTTGTAGTTTTTTCCAGCTTGCTACTTCAATTTTTGTTAGACCTTCTAATAGTGCATGCAGGTATAGAGAGTCACTAATTGGCCTTGGTTCTAAGACAGGCTTTAGTGTTGGGTCATTAACCGGAAAACGTTCTCCTTCGAATGGGAGAGGGAGAAGATTTATCCCACTATCGAATTCAGGATTGATTTGTCTGCTTAGTTCTAAAAGTTGTTGATTAGAGAAAAATTTCCTGAGAACAGCACCTCCAGCATTAGACGCCCCCCCAGTTATCCATCTTCCCGCGACTTTATGGTTGGTTATTCCTATCCCTTTTAGAGGACTTTTTACAAAGGCTTTGACTACTATTGTGCTGCCAAGAATAGTTATGCCATCAACGGAATTTGCGTTTGCAGCAAGTACCGCAGCATTCGCATCGGTAGTTCCAGCAATTAAAATCATTTCTTTTGGGAGAGAAAGTTTAAAGACATGTTTTGATGCAATTTTCCCAAGTAAACTCCCACTTTTAACTATTTTGGGCAAGGCTTTCTTCCATTGTAGGTTTGTATATCTTTTGGGCCAACATTGCTCAACTGCATTCCAGCCAAGGCGATAATTGTTATTTTCTTCTCCAAATCTCCAATTATTTATCAACCATCCATTTATCCAATCAGCTTGATGTCTAAGAAGTATATTTGCCCCATATAAGTTAATCAGACGAAGTGCTCTGGCTAGGCTGCTATTGCTATTCCCTACAGATTCTTTTTGCGGGATTAATTTTTTTAGGAGATCTTTTTGCTCTGGACAATTAAGGTGGTAAGGCAAGGCATTCCCAAGGGGCTTACCTTTATAATCACAAGCAATGATGGTCCCAGAGGTTCCATCTACAGAACATGCAATTAGATTATTTTTTATTGACTTAGGTATATCTCTTATTAATGATGTAGAACAATTCTCCCATTCTTCTACTACTTCAAGGCCTGTTGGATATTCTATTTCATCTGAATAGATAAGATCTTTTTTTTCATCAATGACAGCAACACGAACTCCTGTAGTTCCAAGATCTATGCCGAGATACATAAAATGTATGTAAACCCTTTTAAATTATCAATTGTACATAATTCTATGCGTACCTTTGCAGAAGATCTGCTACCTTTTGAGTAACATCTTCCCATGGAAGATTTAGATCAGGACGACCAAAGTGTCCATATGCAGCTGTATCTCTATAGAAACGACCACCTCTTAACTTGGGTAGTTCTTTAAGTTTAAACTGTTTAATAATTGCAGCCGGTCTCAGGTCAAAGTTTTTATTGACTATTTCGGTTAGGTCATAATTAGAAACTTTGCCACTCCCAAATGTTTCAACCAAAATTGATACAGGTTTAGCAACTCCTATTGCATAACTTAATTGAACCTCAGCTCTTTGCGCTAGACCTGCTGAAACAAGGCATTTGGCTACAAACCTTGCGGCGTATGCTGCTGAGCGGTCAACTTTTGTTGGGTCCTTTCCAGAAAAGGCTCCCCCTCCATGTCTGGCATACCCTCCATATGTATCGACAATGATTTTGCGCCCCGTTAACCCTGCGTCGCCTTGTGGTCCTCCCACTACAAATTTGCCAGTTGGATTTACTAGGAAGCGGGTTTGATCTCTATTCGGTTTTAAAGGGAGATCATCTGTTGCTGGTCTTACAACATGTTCCCATAGATCCTCAGTTATTCTTTTTCTTATACCTTCTTCATTTGTTATACCTTCTACAGCTGTTGTGTGTTGGGTTGAGATCAAAATCGTATCTATAGATACAGGTTGATTGTTTTCGTAAACGACGCTGACTTGGGTCTTTCCGTCAGGTAATAAGTAGGGTAGTAGTCCTTTGTGTCTAACTAGGGAAAGCTTTCTGGATAACCTGTGCGCGAGGCTTATAGGAAGGGGCATTAATTCGGGGGTTTCATTACACGCATAACCAAACATGATGCCTTGATCTCCAGCGCCCACTTTGTCTAGAGGATCACCATCGTGATCATCAGCTTCATTGACTCCCATAGCTATATCTGGCGACTGTTGATCGAGAGCTACTAATACTGCACAACTGGTGGAGTCAAACCCTCCTGCACGAGCACCGGTGTAGCCAATGTCTTGGATTACATTTCTGACAAGGTGAATGAAATCGACCTTTGCATTTGAGGTGACTTCTCCTGTAATTAGACAGAGACCTGTATTGACCACAGTTTCACAGGCAACGCGGCTATTGGGGTCTTCAGCTAGTAGAGCATCTAAGACTGCGTCACTGATTTGATCGCAAATTTTGTCGGGATGACCTTCAGTAACAGATTCAGAGGTGAAGACGTAATTACTCATAGATAACTGATCTTGCTCAGCACTTTAGGGTTTTGCTGAACAGTCAACTCATCCCAGTTGTGAATTAGATGTTGATGGGCGCTTAGGTTCGGTTTTTGAGTCCATCCAGCCGTATAGCCTAATGTTAATTCAATACCTGCTTTTCGTGCCATTTTTAAATCTGAATCAGCATCTCCAATTAGGGCACAATCACGGGGATTAATGCTAAGTATCTTGCAGAGATTATGAACAGCAGCAGGGTCTGGTTTTGTTGGTTGATTTTCAGCACTCCAAAAATTAGTAATTATTGTTTCTAAATTATTTTTCAGGAGAAAGTTTTTAATACCTGAATTTGTATCATTACTAATTAAGGCGCAAATAATTCCAGATTGATGGAAGCTTTGTAATACATTATGGACACCAGGAAGTAGTAATCTTTCTTTGATTGATTTGTGTGAATTGTTTTTGGGCGAATCAACTTTTTGGAAAATTTCCTCTGCTAGCTCCTGAGCTTTAGGCCAGTCCTCTCCTAATACACAGAGAATAGTTGCTGTTGAAATTAGGTTTTGGTAGCGAGATGCTACCGCAAGTGTTCCTCCTGGATTAAGTCCCTCTGGTTTGATTCCATAAGCATCCTTAAGAAGGCTTTGAAGTTTAGAAACCTCATTTTGGTTGGCAGTACCATTTCGAAATAATTTAATTGCTTCTTGAATGCGTGCAGCTGCAATGTCTGCTAGATGATCTTCGCTATATGAAAGGGTACCGTCCTTATCGAACAGTACCCCTTTGATGGTGCCTATGGGTTTACCCCTCAGCAAAAGCTTTGGCATTAGAACCCTGAAGATTTCAAACCATCATCGTTGCTGGACTTGACTCTTCTCCTTCTTCTGCTTGTTCAAGGAGCATTTGCTTGTAGCGTGCAGCCATTTCTTCTGCTTTATCAAAAACCTTTTGGGGATCAGTCAGCATGTCACCTGGTTCTGGTTCAAGAGCCTTGGTTGATAAGGAGATACGGCCTCTCTCTGCATCCAAATCAATAATCATCACCTTCATTTGATCATTTACGTTCAAAACTGAGTGGGGGGTTTCTATATGCTCGTGACTGATCTCAGATATGTGGAGCAGCCCGCTCACTCCACCTATATCTATAAATGCTCCATAGGGCTTAATACCTCTAACTGCACCTACTACAACTTCTCCAACTTCAAGGCGATTCATCTTCCTTTCCACTAGTGCTCTTCGATGGCTAAGAACTAGACGGTTTCTCTCTTCATCAACTTCAAGGAATTTTAAGGGAAGGAAATCAGCCACAAGTTCTTCTTTAGCTTTACGAGTGCTTATATGAGAACCAGGGATAAAACCTCTTAGGCCTTCAACTCTCACTAAGGCGCCTCCTCTATTAGTTGCAAAAACTTCAGAGTAAATAGTGGCATCTTCCTTTTGAAGCTGTCTAACACGTTCCCAAGCTCTTTGGTATTCAATTCGTCTAATTGAAAGGGCGAGTTGACCATCTTCATTCTCTTCGCTCATGATGAAGAATTCCCTGATTTCTGCTGGTTGAAGTACATCACTGAGGCCTTCTACTCGATTTATAGAGACTTCTTGCATGGGCATGAATGCAGCTGTTTTTGCCCCTATGTCAATCATTGCTCCCTTTGATTCAAGAGCAAATACAGTGCCATTAACAATGTCTCCAGGCTTGAAGTTGTAGTCATATTTACTTAGTAAGGATGCAAACTCATCTATGGTGAATCCAGCGCTGTCTAGGTCTTTCTTATTGACTCTGCTGCTGGGATCATCTGCTGTAGGTACTTCTGCAGGGATACTCAGATCTTCTTGTGGGGTTTCGTCTTGAGGATCTGAACTCTGAGCGATTGAGGATGCGTTTTGCTCATGCTCAGCTTCTTTGTTAATCGTGTTCTCTTGAACAGTTTCTTTTGAGCTAGCAGACATTTTGGGATGGCGGTCTGCCCTAGGGCAGTACGAAATTATTCCTGTAGGCCCGCCGACCTTTAGGAATTAAGTTGCCACTCTACATATCTACTTATCTTGTTTAACGAACAGTGGCCAATTCACCTTTGTCAGCCTTAAAAGTTTCGAGGGTGGCAACGAAATCATTAATGCCATGAAATTGACGATGAACCGATGCAAAACGAATATAGGCAACCTCGTTAATCTCACGGAGCTGAGTTAGGACCATTTCACCTATCTCAGAACTATTTACTTCTCGCACACTGCGTTGTTGGAGTTGTATCTCTAGTTCATCAACTATGGTTTCGAGTTTTTTTGTTTCTATACAAGTCTTCTCACATGCTTTTGAAAGTCCATTTAAAAGTTTGCTTCGACTAAATGTTTCTCTGCTTCCATTTCTCTTCAATACATTTATTGGGACCGTTTCAACTCGTTCATAAGTCGTGAATCTGAATTCACAATTTAGGCATTCTCGTCGTCTGCGAACACTGCGACCTGCATCGGCTGCTCGTGATTCGAGAACTCGACTATCTGTGTTTTGGCAAGAGGGGCATTGCATGCTGCCCTATCAACTCAAATGATTTATACCAACTGTATACATTTATTCCTATTCTGAGAAGGGCTTGGATAATTAATCTGATCAGAAAAATTTATTTATTTCCTTGTTTTGAATATTGAAGCATAGACAAATACCCAGAATGAGAGGACTTGTTGGGAGTTTCACTATAAAAAAAAGCCCTGCGTAAGCAGGGCTTTTTTTTGTAACTAACGCTTATTTTTTGAACTTCGGGGGGTCGCGGAATGCAACTGCGAAGAACAATGTTAGAAGCGCCAGTGTGAGGATGAGAACGTAAGAGAAGGCTTCCATCGTGAATCTGGTGAAAGGGCTATCGACTTAATTTGGCCTAAGCTTAGGCTTGACCAGGCACACGCCGTGTGGATTGGTCTCCAAGTTTCTTGAATAAACCGAATTCCACTTGATCGCCCATATCAGGATCGATTCCAGCGAATACATCGCGGTAAAGAGTCCTGGCTGCGTGCCACCAGTGTCCAAAGAGATAAAGCAATCCAAAGCTGGCATGAGCGAATGTGAACCAGCTTCTTGGTGAGCTTCTGAAGACACCGTCTGACTTGTAACGGTCACGGTCAAACTTGAAGGCTTCTCCAAGTTGAGCTTTACGGGCAAGACGTTTGACCACTACTGGATCAGAGAAAGTTTGTCCGTTCAGCTCGCCGCCATAAATGGTAGCTGTTACACCAGTCTGCTCGATTGAATACTTCGCCTCTGCGCGACGGAATGGTATGTCAGCTCGAACATTTCCATTTTTATCTTCAAGAATCACTGGGAAGTTCTCGAAGAAGTTTGGAATCCTTCTTACTTCAAGGTCATTTCCTTCTTTGTCTGTGAAAGAAACGTGTCCTTGCCAACCAGTTGGAACTCCATCTCCATTAACCATTGCTCCAACACGGAACAGGCCTCCTTTGGCAGGGCTATTGCCTACATAGTCATAGAAGGCAAGCTTCTCAGGGATAGAGGCATAAGCCTCTGCTTTGGAAGCACCATTATCAATAGCAGTTTGAACTCTACGGTTAATTTCAGTCTTGAAATAACCAGAATCCCATTGATAACGAGTAGGGCCAAAAAGTTCAACTGGCGTGGTGGCAGAGCCGTACCACATTGTTCCGGAGACTACGAAGGATACGAACAGGGTTGCTGCCAGTGCGCTAGCAAGCACTCCCTCTAAGCTGCCCATCCGTAGGTTCCTGTAGAGGCGTTCTCCAGGACGGTTGGTGATATGGAATATTCCTCCAATAATTCCTAGAAGGCCAGCACCAATGTGATTGGCAACTATCCCTCCTGGGTTGAATGGATTGAATCCAGCTGCTCCCCATGCTGGGGCAACAGGTTCAACGTGACCAGTTAATGCATATGGATCAGAAACCCATAAGCCAACTTGGCCGCAATGGAAAACACCAAAGCCAAAACAAGTAAGTCCTGCGAGAAGCAGGTGAATACCGAAGATTCTTGGTAGGTCTAGAGCAGCCTCGCCAGTACGGGAGTCTTCCCAGAGTTCAAGATCCCAGTAAGTCCAGTGCCAGATCGCTGCAAGCATTAGCAGACCACTGAAAATGATATGTGCTACGGCAACGCCTTCAAACGTAGAAAACGGAAGAGCTTTGCCCCAGAATCCCAATGAATCTAGATCGAATGCTGCAGTCGCACCGGTTAAGTCCCAGCCGGTCCAGCTACTTGTGACACCTAGGCGGGCCATGAAGGGCATGACATACATGCCTTGGCGCCACATTGGGTTCAGTACTGGATCAGAAGGATCAAAGATGGCCAATTCGTAAAGGGCCATGGAGCCGGCCCAGCCGGCTAAAAGAGCTGTGTGCATGAGGTGCACGGCCAGTAGTCGGCCGGGGTCGTTGATAACGACGCTGTGCACCCGATACCAGGGCAATCCCATGGGGTCAGGTTCGTGGAACGAAGCTGCTTAATGCAGCCAGACCAGACGATCGTAAAGCGTCCTCCTTATGCCAAGGGACTTCTTGTCGTTAGCTGCAACGTGTAGTGACACTTTTGAGTCTTGAATGGAGCTGTGTTTCCGGCATATAGGGGAGATTTGTCGAGGAGTATCGATTGTGATTTCGGTCACAAATCGCAATGCCAATAAGCAAAAAGGAGGATTAGCTCCTTTAAATTTAGAGACTGTTCAGATTCTTTATTTGGCTTATAAGAGGCCAAATAAAGAAGTGGCTTGAATGTTGCAAAAGGCGCCCAAAACAGTTTTTTTCCCTTTTCTCAATTGAAGGAAGACGTAAAGAGGGTTGTTTTTTGCTTAATGAGCTACTTCGATAGCTTTACTTAGCCGTGCATTAACTGGCGGATTAATAATTGCTTTGTAATTTGGTGAAAAATCCCCTTTTAAAAGGGATTTTGGGCATATCCGTTCTCAGTTTGCTGCTAAGCCCTATGACAAGGCCTAACAAGAAAGCAGTTTTTTAGTGCTTGCTGGTGATAAATTCTGTGGGTACCCAACTGCGGACATGGAAACCACCAATTTTGGCTTTATCGCTAGCCTTTTGTTCGTTGCGGTTCCAACGATTTTCCTTATAGGCCTTTACATCTCTACTACTGATGGAGAGAAGTCAAGCTTCTTCTCAAGTTCAGGTAAAGGAAAAATCGGACCTTCGGTTTAAGGGCTCGGTCATTTTTTGACTTTTTAGTAGGAGCTTTCATAAACAATCAAATTGCTATGCCCTTTTTAAAGGCATAGCAATTTGATTGTTTATGGTTGCTTTTAAATTTATTTGAATCGGCTTTTATCTAAAGAGTACTTTCTTCAGAATTTTCATTTGAATGAGTAAAGAATTTTGAATATGGCAATGGAGGAAATTACAGGTAATTGTGAGCCGTGGAAGTTAATTAAAAAAGTATTGCCTCAACATACAGATCATGCAGGGGTTATGTGGCATGGATCTTATTTGGCATGGTTGGAGGAGGCAAGGATTGAAGCGCTAGAGGAAGTTGGTTTGGCATATAGCAAGCTGTCTTTTCTTGGATTTGAAATACCAGTTGTTTCTTTGGAAATTAATTATTTAAGCCCTCTCCATCATGGAGATACAGTTGTGCTTGAAAGTTGGCCATTATTACGAAAAGGTGTTCGTTTTCCATGGAGAACCAAGTTTTTTAGAGATGGAGACCAACTTGTTGCTGAAGCTCAAGTGGATTTGGTTGTAGTAGCAGGAGAAAATAATAACTTTCATGTTTTGAGGCACTTGCCAGAAAAAGTTGAAGTTGCTCTAGAACTTGTACAGCAAGGCCCTAAATCACTTAATTAACTTGTGAGAAAAGTGTTTTGCAAGTTCTTTTCTCAAGAATTTCCATTGGTTAACTTTTAGAGATAATTCCTTTTTTAAACCTTAGTTATTTAGGAATGGCATCATTTAGATCTTCTGGTCAAGAGCTTCTTAATTGGCGAAGAAAGCTTTTGGGTGAAGGAGGACGTGCTGTTGATCTTGATTGGTTATTAGACCTTCAAGGAGGTCTGAGTTGGAGTTCAATGCAAAAGCTTTATTTTGATCCATATAGATCTTGTGAACTTCAGGAATCATTAGACCAATTAGCAATTATCTGGCGGATTCATTTAAAGGATCAGATTCCTCTTCAATACTTAATTGGTCGTTGTCCCTGGCGCGACTTTGAGCTTGAGGTGTCTCCAGGAGTATTAATTCCTCGACAAGAAACTGAGCTTTTAGTGGATTTTGCTTTAGAGCGTTTTAAGCATATAAATTTTGGTTGCTGGGCAGATTTAGGAACAGGTTCAGGAGCTTTAGCTGTTGCTCTAGCTAGATCGCTGCCAAAATGGGAAGGACATGCCGTTGATTTAAGCAAAAAAGCACTTTCTTTAGCTGAAAGGAATTTGGTGAGATTGGCTCCTAAAGTTGAAGTTGAATTACATCTAGGTAATTGGTGGGAGCCCTTAAAACCTTGGTGGGGAAATTTGTCATTGGTTCTAGCTAATCCTCCATATATTCCTAATGCTTGTATTAATGAGCTTGAGCCAGTAGTTCGTGATCATGAACCGCATTTAGCTCTTGATGGTGGCCCCGATGGCTTGTTTGCTGTTAGAGAAATAGTCTCTGGTGCGCTGGGATCACTTTCCTCGGGAGGTTGGTTGATGTTGGAACATCAACATGACCAGAGTGATGAAGTAATTGACCTCATGAACAACGCTGGATTGGAGAATGTTTATTTTGGGAATGATTTACAAGGGATAAAGCGATTCGCTATGGGGCAACATCCAATCGTTAGAGCTAGTAATTAATGGAGTCTGCCACTCCATCCGTGATGGATACAGTTTCTCTTGCAGCAAAGTTGCAAGCTGGATCAGCTGTTGTTTTCCCCACAGATACATTGCCTGCTTTGGCAGCCTGTCCAAGATATTCTTCTCAGTTGTGGAAAATTAAAAATAGACCTAATGAAAAGCCTTTAATTTTGATGGGAGCTAATACTGATGAGTTATTTGAGTTAGTTAGTTCTATAGCGTTAGCAGATGCTTCATCAATGGCTGAAAGATATTGGCCAGGAGCTTTGACTTTGGTCTTGCCAGCAAATGGCCCCTTGGTTCAAGCACTAAATCCAAAGGCAAACTCTATTGGCATGCGTATTCCTGCTTCTAGCTTGGCAAGGGAATTGCTTTCATTAACTGGACCTTTAGCTACTACCAGTGCAAATTTGTCTGGATCAAAACCATTAGTTTCGCAAAAAGAAATTGGTAATTGTTTCCCTGGCTTGCCGTT
>CACEWU010000007.1 GCA_902563335.1 uncultured Prochlorococcus sp.
CGCCTCGTGTTGGAATCCCTAAAAGAGGTCCAAGCTGAAGGGCTAATATGATTACTCCTATTCCTGACATGAAGCCAGAGACAACGGAATAGGGGACCAAAGTGATGTATTTACCAAGCTTTAGAACACCAAATAAAACTTGAAAAAGGCCACCAATTACTACTGCTGCCATAACCAATGGCAGTATTTGGCCAGCTCCTAAATTTCTATCAACTCCTACTGTTGCAAGACTGGCAACTACCCCAGCAACTGTGACACTCATAGGTCCCGTTGGCCCACTTACCTGAGCAGGGGTGCCGCCAAATAATGCAGCAATGAAGCCAACAACGATTGCGCCATACAGGCCATAAATTGCCCCTCCAGGGCCTAGTGCTGCATTGCCAAAGGCCAAGGCTAAAGGTAAGGCAACAACAGCAGCTGTCAGCCCACCAAGGACATCACCTCTAACGTTTCGGAAGTGCAAGCCATTAATTAAGGCCACTTACTAACCTCCTATACCCTTAATTTCATAGAAGCTTATATGTACGAGGGGCATTTTTCGTTCGGGCTTCCCTCCATTTATTAACTCCCCAATTTTCTTAGTTAGCTGTGAGAATTTATGAATGAGGGGCGTTCATTACAAATAAGCTATGTCCTCTGGAGGGTTTCGTGATTACTTCAAGGTCCTTGGGGTTGAGCGCCAAGCTACTCCCGATGAAATTAAACGGGCTTTTAGGAAGCTTGCCAGGAAATATCACCCTGATGTAAATCCAGGTGACCTCAATTCTGAATCGAAATTTAAAGAGATCAGTGAGGCCTATGAAGTCTTGTCTGATTCTGATAAAAGAAGTCGATATGAAAAGTTTGGTCAGTATTGGAATCAAGTTGGAGGAATGGGAACTAAAGGTGATGCTGGAGCTGCTTTTGATGTTGATTTTGGACGTTATGGAAATTTTGATGATTTTATAAATGATCTGTTAGGTCGATTTGGCGGTGTTAAGGGAGCAGGTGGATTCGCTAGTGGCTTTCCTGGTGGAGCTGGTTTTCAGAATAACTCTGATATTCCTATAAATTTGGATGCGGAGGTTGCTGTGAAGATCAGTTTTTCTGAGGCTTTTTATGGAGCGGAACGAACACTTTCAGTTAATGACGAGAGAGTAAAAGTTTTGATTCCAAAGGGGGTTAAACCAGGATCACGCCTTCGCTTAAAAGGCAAAGGGAATATTCAACCTGGTACTGGCAGACGAGGTGATCTATATCTAAATCTTGATGTCAAAGCTCATTCAATTTGGCGCTTTGAAGGTGATCAGCTTAGGGCTGACTTGCCCGTTGCTTTGGACGAATTAGCTCTGGGAGGAAAAGTAACTGCGATGACACCGGATGGAGAAGCCGAGATTGTGATCCCTGCAAGAACTCAGCCAGGGAAAAGCTTGCGCCTGAAAGGGAAGGGATGGCCGCTTGCTAATAAGGGACGGGGAGACTTGATTCTTAATTTGATTGTGCAGCCACCGGCACAATGGTCATCAGAGGAATTGCGTCTTTTGCAAGAGTTACAGCAAATACGAAGCTATTCTCCCCGCAAAGAGTGGCTTATTTCTGCTCGTTTATAGGGCGGATCTACGATTAGTGAAAGACTTTTTTCGACTGTGATGGATCTAACTTATCGTCCTCGTCGTCTGCGTCGCTCATCTGCACTTAGAAGCATGGTGAGAGAGCACAGTCTCCATGCATCAGATTTTATTTATCCCTTGTTTGTTCATGAGGGGAAAAATATAGAGCCAATTGGTGCAATGCCGGGGGCCAATCGTTGGACTATTGACACTTTGGTTGGTGAAGTTCAAAGAGCTTGGGATTTAGGGATTAGATGTATCGTTCTTTTCCCAAAAGTTGATGAGTCATTAAAAACGGAAGATGGGGCTGAATGCTTCAACGACAACGGGTTAATACCTAGGGCCATTCGACGTTTAAAAAAAGAATTGCCCGAAATGACTGTAATGACTGATGTTGCTTTGGATCCATATTCATGTGATGGCCATGATGGAATAGTGAGTTCGCAGGGAGTTGTGCTAAACGATGAGACTGTTGAATTTCTTTGCCGCCAAGCTGTTGTTCAGGCTCAGGCGGGTGCAGATCTAATTGGACCAAGTGACATGATGGATGGACGTGTAGGTGCAATTAGAGAATCCCTCGATGATGATGGATTCGAACATGTGGGAATAATCAGCTATACGGCCAAATATTCTTCTGCGTATTACGGTCCTTTTAGAGAAGCGCTTGATTCGGCTCCAAGAGCTGCGTCAAAGAAGCCCATCCCTAAAGATAAAAGCACTTATCAGATGGACCCTGCAAATGCCAGGGAGGCGATTACAGAAGCACAACTTGATGAGCAAGAGGGTTCAGATATCTTGATGGTTAAACCTGGACTTGCATATTTGGATATTATTTATCGACTTCGACAAGAGTCTGAGTTACCTATTGCCGCATACAATGTTAGTGGTGAGTTTGCAATGGTAAAAGCTGCAGCAGAAAAGGGTTGGATAGATGAAAAAGCGGTAGTTCTTGAAACATTATTGAGTTTTAAACGTGCTGGTGCAGATCTAATTCTTACTTATCACGCATGTGATGCTGCAGAATGGTTAATTAAGGGATGAGCTATCCTTTTGTTCGCTTGCTTTTATATGGTCTTACTTCTAATTACGTTTGCAATAAAGTTCCAATTAGCATTTCTTGCACACATCATTTAATTACATCTAGAAACATTAAAAATAAAATTTCACTAATCTAGTTTTATGAATGTACAAAGACTTGGTCATGTAGCTATTCGCGTTCAGGATGTTGATCGTGCGAAGTCTTTTTATATAGGCTTGGGCATGCGCCTTGTTTGGGATGATACAGATTGGTGCTATTTAGAGGCTGGCTCTGGGAATGATGGACTTGCTTTGTTGGGTCCCTCTTATAAGGAGGCAGGCCCTCATTTTGCTTTTCACTTCACTAAAAGAATTGAAGTAGAAGAAGCTCATCGAGATCTTAAGAATTCTGGAGTGCAAGTTGGTAACTTGCATGATCATCGAGATGGAACGGCTTCTTTTTATTTGAAAGACTCTGAGGGCAATTGGCTAGAAATGCTTTATCAGCCCCAAGGAGGTATTCGAGGCAATCAGTAGTGTCGAGAAATAGTGATCCAACTAGCTCTGCATTGCCTAGCTTTCAACCTTTGTTTTGTTCTACTGCGTTTCAAGAGTCGTTGGAACTTTTGGAATGGCCTCGACTTTGTGAACACCTGGCAACATTTGCATCAACATTAAAGGGACAAAGTAACTGCATAAACCTTGACTTGCCTACTAGTTTAGAGATATCTCGATTGCGTTTAGCTGAAACCATTGAGATTGGGAATTTGGATAGAGAGATTGAAGGTGGCTTGAGCTTGCAAGGAATCCATGATCTTGAAGTTATTTTGGCTCGATGTTCTAAAGGAGGTGTTGTCTCTGGAGATGAATTGTTGAAAGTTGCAGAGACTCTTGCTGCAGCTCGTAGGTTACGGAGGCAGATTGACGATGCATCAGTTCGACCAATTATTACTTCGTTGTTTGCTGATATTTCAACTCACCCTGAGTTAGAAAAACTCCTAAAAACGGGACTTGAAGAAGGGGGGAGGATTGCCGACCGTGCTAGTTCAAAGCTGTCAGAATTAAGATGTCAATATCAACGACTCTTAGAAGAACGTAGAACTCTTTTGCAAGAGATTATACGGCGATATGGAGTACTTTTGCAAGATACTGTGGTAGCAGATAGACATAGTCGACCAGTATTGGCGGTGAAAGCTGGAGCTATTGGCGATATTAATGGAATAGTTCATGACAGCTCTTCTTCAGGAAATACTCTTTTTGTAGAGCCTCAGTTAGTTATTCCTCTTGGAAATCGGATTGCTGAAATACAGGCTCATATCCTTGAAGAAGAGCACTTGCTATTAAGAAAATGGAGTCAGGTGGTAGGAGATAACTATTTGTCGTTGCAACATCTTTGCGAAATTATCTTGAAACTTGATTTAGCTTTGGCACGAGCACGTTATGGCGAATGGTTAGGAGGTGTTGCTCCAAAGTTTGTGGAAGGTGATAATGCACCTTTTAGGTTTGATGATCTACGTCATCCTTTACTGATTTGGCAACAATGTCGAGAGGAAGGAGTAGTAGTAGTTCCTATAACTATAGAAGTCCCTAAAACACTCAAAGTTGTTGCTATTACAGGCCCAAATACCGGCGGGAAGACAGTTACTTTAAAAAGTGTTGGCCTTGCAGTTCTTATGGCTCGTGCTGGCCTGCTTGTGCCATGTGTAGGGGAACCTTTACTCCCTTGGTGTACTCAAGTTTTGGCTGATATAGGTGATGAACAATCTCTTGAGCAGAGCCTCTCTACGTTTAGTGGTCATTTGATTAGGATTACGCGCATTTTGAAGGCAATTAATGAGGGCCCTGGTCCTGTATTAGTTCTTTTGGATGAAATTGGAGCGGGGACTGATCCTAGTGAGGGTACGGCATTGGCAATTGCTTTGCTAAAGACATTTGCAGATAGAGCACGATTGACTATTGCGACAACTCATTTTGGGGAACTGAAAGCACTTAAATATAGTGATTCACGTTTTGAAAATGCGTCAGTTGCTTTCGATGTCGATACTTTGACGCCTACATATCTTTTGCAGTGGGGGATTCCTGGTCGAAGTAATGCCTTAGCGATAGCAAGACGCTTGGGCTTGGATTCTTCTTTGATTGAACATGCGCAAGAGTTGATTGAGTCAAATGTGGGAGAGGATGTTAATCAAGTCATTGTTGGATTAGAAGAACAAAGGAAACGCCAGCAGTTAGCTGCTGAAAGTGCAGCGACTTTGTTAGCTCGAACTGAAATTTTGCATGAGGAGCTCTTAATGCGTTGGAAACGTCACTCAGAAGAATCTGCCCAATTGCATGAAAGTAGACGTAATGAACTTGAAATTTCTATTCGAGAAGGTCAAGAAGAAGTTCGAAATCTAATTAGGCGCTTGAGAGCTAACGATGCAAATGGTGAAACCGCTAGAAGAGTTGGTCAGCGTTTAAGAAGGCTTGAAAAGGAGAATTCCCCTGTTCCACAACAGATCACAAATAATGGTTGGACACCTCAAGTAGGAGATCAGATTAGATTGGTGGCGTTGGGGAAAGCAGGTCAGGTCCAGTCCATTTCTCAAGATGGTTTGCATATCACAGTCGTATGTGGTTCTTTTCGGAGCACAGTTTCATTGAATGGTGTGGAGAGCCTTGCGGGAGAAAAGCCAATTACCTCACAAGTTGGCATCAAAATAATGGCTCATAAAACTAAGAGTCCTAGTTCAGATGTGAGAACTGATCGAAATACAGTGGATGTTCGAGGTTTACGGGTTCATGAGGCTGAAGTAGTTGTTGATGAATATTTGCGGAAGGGCGTTTCACCTTTATGGGTCATTCATGGGATTGGAACAGGGAAGTTGAAGAAAGGATTGAAAAATTGGTTGCAAAGTGTTCCTTATGTAAATCGAGTCAATGAAGCTGAGCGTATTGATGGTGGATCAGGTTGCAGTGTTGTTTGGTTAGATTAATTGAAACTCTCTTTTTAAGTTAAAATTTATTTTTTTTAAATTTTAACTTTCTCATAGATTTAGATAAACAATTATGCTAATAATTCTTTTGGAATGCAAGGATATTTTTTTATTTCAAAAGTGCAAAATTCTTTAAGTTCTTTTAATTGATTGTTATTTGGCTGATGATTGGCGCCGACAACATAGTTATTATACTTGGCTGGCTTTTGAGGTTTGTTCAGAATCTTAATCGACAACAATTTAAAGAGTTTTTCTATTGTTTCTTGGTAATTATTTAGGAGGTCATCGTAGGATACTAATTGAAAGTTAGAGAATTTTTTGGAAAGCTCAACTGCGGAACTTACATGCATAGCCCATCTTTCAAAATAATTTGAATAATTTTGGATCTGGTATCTTTGAGATCTGCCAGCAGGTACATGGGTGGCCAAATCTAACGGAGAAATTGTGCGTGGTGCTTCAAACCAACCTAAGGTGTGGATTAAATTCCAATAAGATATAAAAACACTGTAAGGGTCTCTAAAGATATAAGCAACTTTGAGGCCATCAAGCATAGCTTCCTCTATTAGTGGGGCTGGAAAATGTGATTTAATTAGGCTATTCATGCAATGTGGCTTGCCTGCATGTTCTATTGCGTTAATTTTTTTAAAGAAATATGCTACGTGAGTTGGACTGAAGAAGTTAATAGCAGCGCCGATATGGTGATAATCAAAATCAAGGAATGGATTGCTTGTATAACCAGAGGCATGAGCTATAGAATTCATCAGAAAGTGAGTTCCACTCCTTTCGTGTGAGCAAACCATTAATGGACATTCGATATCATCAGATATTGAGAATTTATATGATTCAAATTTTAAAGATACCTCTTGCATTAAATAATTATTACTTGCCTTCTAAATTACCATATGTATGGAGAGGGTTTTGTGCCAGTCAGGCATCGATTTATTTAAATTTATCTAGTTGATACTTGCAATTGACTATTTATATTTTTCGATTATGAAATAAATCTAATTTTAATTATATAAGATAAAAAAGAATTGATTTTGACTAGAAAAGCTTAGAAAGCAAGTTAAGAGTTGGCTTTGATGTGGCTCTAGCGATTTCTAGATCAAATTAGTTGAATAAATTTCCCTAAAAATCTATCTTAATATAATACTATAGTTGATTATTATTTCTTAACTTAACAAGATTGAATAAGGTGTCTGTTTCTTGAGGCTAATCTTTATTGATGCCTCGATAGGCCCTAGACACAATCTTTGATAAGGAATCGCTTAGGGCATGTTGACAAATTAAAATTAAATCATTCACTAATCTTATGAGAGGTGGCTTGTCTGATGTATCTAAGGTTGAGTCATTGGTTTTTAATTTTTGATGTTGTTCTTCACCCCTAGTCAATAATGCAGTTCATAGATCAAGCACGCATAACTGTTAGAGGGGGTGATGGAGGGGATGGAATTGTTGCTTTCCGAAGAGAGAAGTATGTACCTGCTGGTGGTCCGTCAGGAGGGGATGGTGGTCAAGGTGGAAACGTTCTTTTTGAGGCAGATTCTAATCTTCAGACTCTTTTAGATTTCAAGTATAAGAGGCTATTTTCTGCAGATAATGGTTGTAGGGGTGGTCCTAGTCGATGTACAGGAGCTTCAGGTAAAGACCTTGTCATCAAAGTCCCTTGCGGAACGGAAGTAAGAGACCTCATGACAGGAATGATTCTTGGTGATCTCACTATCAATGACCAAACGCTTTTGATTGCATTTGGTGGGAGAGGTGGCTTAGGAAATGCTCATTACTTGAGTAATCGCAATAGAGCTCCTGAGAAGTGCACAGAGGGGCGACCCGGTGAGGAATGGGAATTGCAATTAGAACTTAAATTGTTAGCAGAGGTGGGCATTATCGGTCTGCCAAATGCTGGGAAGAGCACTTTAATTGCGGTTCTTTCTGCGGCACGTCCAAAGATTGCTGATTATCCATTTACAACACTGATCCCAAACCTTGGTGTTGTGAGACGACCAAGTGGAGATGGGATTGTATTTGCTGATATACCAGGTTTGATTTCAGGAGCGGCAAATGGGGCGGGCTTGGGGCATGATTTTCTTAGACATATTGAGAGAACCAAGCTATTAATTCATTTATTAGATGCTGGGGCCTATGACCCACTTGCTGATTTATTTGTGGTAGAAAAAGAATTAATTGCTTATGGACATGGCCTGATGGATAGGCCCAGGATTTTAGTTCTCAATAAAAGGGAATTGTTAGACAATAAGCATGAGAAAGCATTAGTTGAAGAGATAGAAAAAAGTACTTGTCTAAATTTGATCTGCATTTCTGCTGCTATGGGTACAGGCTTAGATCAATTGTTGACAAAGGTTTGGCGATCACTTGAGGCTTGATTTTATTTCCGAGTTAAAACGTCTACTTGTTTATTTTTGCACCATTGGTAATAACTATGCTGAAGCTCTTGCAACCATGACTTTTTTTAGTTGTTTTGATCAGGACGGGAAGATGATTGCGCGATGTCAGACTTCTCAGGAGATTGAAGTTTTGAGGCGTATGGGGCGTCCGATTGCAGAAGTTCGTCCATTGAAGAATGAAGAGGCAATTGTATGTTCACTTACAGGTAGTCCATCAGAATTCGATCAGGATTATTAATTGCAGATTAAAAAAAGTTGCTTGCTTAAATTTGCATTAAAAAAACCGTGTCTTTGAATTGGCACGGTTTTTTTAATGGTTTTTTAATCAATCATCGTAGACAAGACATTCTGGCTCATCTGGATTTGCGTCGCAAAATAATTCAAGTGCATTTGGATCATGCTTGTCGCCTGGATGATGCTCCTTGTACTCCTCAAGAGAGTGGAGTTCATCAGTTAGGTGACGAACTTTGGCGTCGTCACCTTGGTCTTTTGCTGATTGGATCTCTGTTTGATCCTTTTGAATGTGTTCGTCGATTGTGTGCATTGAAGTCTTGGCCTACGTCGGCCTTTGTCGACCTGTACACCATAGGGGAATTGGACAGTTGTCGCATGGGTGTAACCGCTACTTGGTTTTGTTTACAACACCATTGCCAAAATTAGGTATCAGTGGCTACCAGCTGGATAGGGAGTTAGAGGCTGTTGGCATGACTCTTATCCAAAAGAGGCTCGATAGGCACTTCTTTGATACGTTGGGTCGAATGTTCTGGATTAATGGTCCAGATAACTTTTGTTATCTCTCAGAACAATGCCAATGGCGTGAAGAGTTGACCTTTAAAGACGTTTTGTAGTGGAAGCAATGTGCCCCTTCAGGGTTAGTTAGTCAGCGCTTTAGTTCTCTTGAACAAGCTTGTGAGGTTTTTGAGAAGGATCGGGTCCTTTGGTCGCTAGATCTATATCTTCGCAAGATAGGTGAGTAGATGATGTTGCATCATTCTGCTGATGATCATGGATCTACCTTCATTAAAAATGCTTAGAAAGAAGGTGCTCCGTTTAGAGAGGCACCTTGGTTTACTTTTAGAGAGTTCGCAAGTTCGAAAGCTTTTTTAGCTTCACTAGCGAAATTAAAAAAAACACGAAAGTGCGATCTCTTAGTTTGCTCTCTAGAGGATATTGAATTACTTCATCCTCATAGGCGCAAAAGGACTTTTAAGGAGAAAGTTCACTGAGCTCTAGCCATCGATCTTCGGCTCTCTCAAGTTTTTCTTGAGCGTCGGCGAGTTTCTGGCTGAGATTAGTTAAATCTTTGTTCTCAGTGGCAAGAGCAGTTTCTATGGAAAGCTTTTTTGCTTCAAGCAAAGGTATTGATTTATCTAATTCTTCTAGTTCTTTAGTCTCTTTGAAACTGCGACGACGAAGTTTGTTTTTTATGGGATCATTTCCTGCAACTTTTTTAGGATTCAACAAAAAGTTTTTCTCTTCTTTTGGGGAATTAAAAACTTTAGGCAATTCTTGATACTTTGGTTTACTAAGTGTTTGTTTTGATTGAATCTGCTTTCGATCGAGGAAGTTACTATAATTTCCTTCAAATTGCTTGAGAAACCCACCTTCAAAACTAAAAATTCGATCAACAGTGCGGTCCAGGAAATATCTATCATGTGAAACTAGCACTACACATCCTTTGAAATCTTCTAGAAAGTCTTCTAATACACTAAGAGTCTGTACGTCTAAATCATTTGTAGGCTCGTCAAGTAAAAGTACATTTGGTGATGTGATCAGCATTTTGCAGAGAGTTAGCCTACGCCTTTCCCCTCCCGAGAGCTTGCACAAAGGGCTGTGTTGCTGAGCGAGTGGAAAAAGAAATCTTTCAAGCAGTTGGGAGGCTGTAATTTGCTCTTTACCGAGAGTGACTTGGGAGGCTGATTCTTTGACAAAGTCGATTACTTTGTGATTTAGATCTCGGCTTTTTTTAAAGTCATTTGTGTGTTGGTCAAGATATCCAATATGAACGGTTTGTCCAAGCTCAAGCGTACCATTAGTTGGTACTTTTCGACCAGCAATTAGATCAAGTAGGCTTGATTTTCCGCTACCATTAGGTCCAATTATTCCTACACGGTCTTCGGGGCTAAAGCTGTAGCTGAAATTGTCGATCAAGATTTTGCCATTTTTTTTACCATTAGTAGTTGCTTGTAAATCTTTGGCTTCAATGACTAATTTTCCTAGCCTTCTACTATTTGTTTGAAGCTCTAATGATTTTTTGGGTGATATCTTGGGTGTTGTTTTCATTTCTTCAATTCTTTGAAGTCTTGCTTTTTGTTTTGTACTTCTGGCTTTAGGACCTTGTTTTAGCCAGGTTAATTCTCTTCTTAAAATCCCTTTGAATTTCGATAAGGATGATTTTTCTGATTTCTCTTCTGCTGTTTTTTGTTCTAGATAAGTACTATAATTACCTTTATAATTTCGTACTTTTCCATTGGCCACTTCAATCATCTTCGTGGTTACTTGATCTAGCACATAGCGGTCGTGAGTAACGAGTATTAGTGCTCCTCGATATTTATCTAACCAGTTTTGCAGCCATTCAACTGCGGTTGCATCTAGGTGATTAGTTGGCTCATCTAGTAGCAGTACATCTGGTTGAGCAACTAAGGCTGAAGCAAGTGCCACGCGCTTGCGATAGCCTCCTGAAAGCTCTTCGATGGGTCGTTGCAGTTCATTTATTCCTAAACGTTGCAAGACTTCTTGGCATTGTTGTTCAAGGCCCCATGCTTGTGCAATATCCATTCGCTCACTTAGTTGTCCTAGTTCTGATAAAAGATGTTTGTTGTCTGGAAATTGTGCAATCTCTTGGCTGATTTTAGTGAAGCGAAGAAGAAGTTCTCTTTTTTCGCCACAACCGGCAAGAACTTCTTCTAATACAGTCCTATTTGATTTATAGCTGCTTTCTTGTCCTACCAGGATTACACTACGTTGAGGTGAACAATGTCTTTTGCCATTTCCTAGTGGCTCCAAGCCAGCAATGACTTTTAGTAAGGTAGATTTGCCGGCACCATTTGGACCAATTAATCCTAGACGATCCCCTTCACTTATATGGAGAGTTAGGTCTTTAAATAAATTCTTTATGCCGAAGTCTTTTGAGGCTTCAATAAGACTTATGATAATCACAGAGCTTTTAGAGTTTGTTGTTTGTCTAGATATTCAAAGACACTTTTGTCTCCAACATCTGAAGCTGCATCCATTCCGAATTTACGAAGAGCTAGTACCAATAGAAGAATTGCAGAACTAATAATTAAAGCCATAACTATGGATCCACTTAATATTCCAAATAGATGGCCTATCAGGCTTATTGGAATTAAGATTGTTAGACCAATAGCTTCTGGTCTTCGAAAACAAAAGAATTCTTTGAAGCCTAAACCAGTAAGTGCAGCAAATAGAGGTCCAATAACAATGATCCACAAGGGATCTGTTGAAAGAGTTTCGATAATATTCTCACCGCCTAAACTGATAGTCATCAGTATTAACCCAAGGCACCCCAAGGCCCAGAAGATCTGTAAGGTTTGATGTAATGGACGAAGGTAGATATGTATCCATTTAAGAGCTAACCCTAGGCTAATTGTCATTGGAATGAGCCAAACCCAAGCCCACAATGGTCCAACAATTAGCCATTGAGCTAATCCAGAGCAAAATGAGATAGCACAAAAAAGTACTGCAAAGCGGTATTTCTGGACTTCAATTCTGTCGAAATTAGTAATTTTGTAATGACCATAAATTCCTTCCAACTCTGGTTCCTCATCAAGAACAGTTCTAGGCTGAATGGATTGTGCGAAGTCTGTCATTGCAATAGTGGTGCTTTGGAATTTACTATTTTGGAGAGATCTGGGCCGGAAGGCACAATTCCACTTGGATTTAGAGGAAATAAAGCGCCAAAGTAGTCTGCTTGCCAGGCTGAAGAATCGCAGGTTTTACTTACATTGGGAATTCTGAGTAAATTTTGTCTCCACTGCCAAATCTTTGGGAATGTCCAAAGGGGTCTTTGACTACATCGAAATAAGGGCATGTAAACCGCTTCCCAGCGAATTAAGGTTGGAAAGAGTCGAATATCTGCAAGAGTTAAGGTCCTTCCACATAGCCATGGTCCTCTTTTTGTGAGGCTTAGCTCTACTTCTTCTAGAGCACTGAACAGTTCATGAGATGCTTGATCATAGGCAGATTGAGTTCTTGCAAAGCCACAGCGATAAACGCCGTCATTAACCTTTGGTTGGAGTAGTTCTTGCCACGAGTCGATTTCTGTTTGCAGTTTTTCTGGTGCAAGATCATTAGTGCCATTTTCTGTTGGCCATTGGTTCAGCACTTCGACTAGCTGCGCACTTTCGTTTCCCAAAAGTTTGGGGGTGCATGTTTTTGCTGCTCCAGGATTTACCAGGGCAGGAACTGTGGCTCGATAACTTGGAGGTGTTTTACATAGTTGATAAAGGCTTAACAATGAATCGCAGTTCAGCCAAGCTGGCTCTAACTCCCACCTTCCTGATTTTTTGTTTGCTTTTGCAATAAGTAAAACCAGATTTTTGTGTAAGTTGCGAAGTTCATACACTAACCATGTTCTATGAGCCCAAGGACAACTACGTCCAATTATTAGTCTGGGGAGTTGCGCTTCGCTTAGATCTACAAGTTGATTCTTTGAAGGCACAATTGCATTCTGATGTTGACTCGGGGGACGCTGGTAGCGCCCTTTTGTATCTGCTGGAGCTAGGCCATTCATTAATTGATTCCATTGCCATCTCCAACCCTTGCGGGCGGTAGCAACTACAGCAGGTGAGATTGTCATTTAGGTTCCCTTTCTATTCGTTTTCAGTCAGGCTGGTGTTTCTTATTGAAGTGTGATGTCAACTTTTCAGGTGCTTTTAGTTACGGGCACTCATGGGAATGAAATAAATGCCCCTTGGTTTATGGATCAGGTGGATCAGTATCCCCAACTGCTAAATACTAAGGGCGTCAGGGTTGCTCGTGTGATAGGTAATCCATCTGCACGCAAGCTTGGTAAACGTTATTTAAAGAGGGATCTCAATCGCAGCTTTTGTTCATCTCTATTAGAAAACTCTGAAGTTCTTGATTCTGAGGTTCTTCGAGCACGAGAATTGCTTTCTTTATTTGGAGTAGAGGGATCAAACCCTTGTCAGATTGTTTTGGATTTTCATAGCACTACTTCGTCAATGGGTAGTTGTCTTGTGGTGTATGGGAGAAGAGCACTTGACTTGGCTTTTGCCTCTTTACTGCAGGCTCGTCTTGGGATTCCTATTTATTTGCATGAGGGTGATGAATCTCAGACAGGTTTTTTAGTGGAGTCTTGGCCGTGTGGGCTTGTGGTTGAAATTGGACCTGCACCACAAGGTTTGCTTCTGTCACAGATTGTTCAACAGTCGCGATTGATCATGCAAGCATGCATTGATGAGATTGCAAAAGTGAAGTCTGGAGTTGCTGTATATCCAGAGCAATTAGTTGTTCATCGGCATTTGGGAAGTATTGACTTTCCTCGTGATTCGAGCGATCAGGTTGCATGTTGTGTTCATCCTCAATTGCAGGGAAAAGATTGGCAGCCCTTGCAGACAGGAGCTCCTTTATTTCTAGAGCCAGACGGCAAGATCGTGAGATTTGATGGTAATAACAATACTGTGCCTCTTTTTATTAATGAGGCTGCTTATTTGGAGAAGAATATTGCAATGAGCTTTGCTAATCGAGAACTTTGGCCATTTATTAGAGAGTGGGAACTTGCTATGGCCAAATTAGTTTGTTCATAGAGGTTCATTGTTTTAGCCACATACCCATATGAATTGTTCTTTTGTACAGGGAAGATCACTGGTACTTCCATCGTCCCAATAAATTCGTAGACGATCATCTTCTGTTCCAGTTCTCATGGTTAGCGATTGAATACGGCCACTAGGTGTTTTTGCATCTTTTTTTCTTTTAGTACGATTTTTTTTCTCTACAAGTTCTTCTAGATTGCTTAAACGTTGATTTAAGCGATTAATGGATTGTTCTAGGGAATCTGAGGTTGATGATTCCAAATCTTGCTGACTAGTTTGACAACCAACAGTGACAATCGCTCCAGCTCCCATTATGAGAGCTGAGAGCATTACAGATGAACTCTTGGCAAATGAAAGGCCTTGCACTATGTCTTTTGATTAGCTGGAACGTAGCAGTCTTTCGCTCCAGTAGACCACAGCACCTTGCGCTTCAAGCTGATTCCTTCGGTGCCTTGCCATTGCTACAGGCACAGTCTCTTCCAAATGTTGTCCAGAAAGCAACCATTTAATTAGAACCAATTGACCCTCAGAAGCAGAACACGCGGAAATCTTAAATCTTTCTGGTGTTTTTTTGAGATTACATGAGTTGAGCCCCTTGATCAAGGAGGTGAATTGCTTGAAGAGACGTTGAAACTCCTTAATTGGAAAGGAAGTTGTGGTTTTTATGATTGCAACTTTAAGGTTTGGAAATTAAATTTTTGACTCTTAGCTTTGATTGACTCATTTTTGTTTTTGTGCGATGAGACTATTTACCCTTTATTGAGAAAGAGTTTTGCATGGGAAGTAGTTTTGGGGATTTATTTCGAATAAGTACCTTTGGCGAGTCTCACGGTGGAGCAGTTGGGGTCGTTTTGGAAGGATGTCCTCCCCGATTGGAGCTTGATCTGGAGCAAATTCAGGCCGAATTAAATAGGCGCAAACCAGGACAGAGCAAAATTACTACTCCACGAAAAGAAGCTGATCAGGTGGAGATTTTGAGTGGACTTGTTGAGAATCAGACCCTTGGGACACCGATTGCAATGGTTGTGAGGAATAAGGATCACAAACCTTTGGACTACAAGGAGATGCAGGCTGCTTTTAGGCCTTCGCATGCAGATGCTACTTATCAAGTGAAATATGGAATTCAGGCAAGAAGTGGGGGAGGTAGGGCCTCAGCGAGAGAGACAGTTGGTCGTGTTGCAGCAGGAGCGATTGCAAAGCAATTATTAGCTAAGGCAAATGACACTCAAGTCTTGGCATGGGTAAAACGTATTCACAATATTGAGGTAGATGTCAGTCCTGAACATGTCACCTTTGATTCAATTGAATCTAATATTGTCCGCTGTCCTGATCAACATGTAGCGCAATTAATGGTAGATAGAATCGAGGCAATAAGTCGTGAGGGGGATTCTTGTGGCGGTGTGATTGAGTGTGTTGTTCGGAATTCTCCAGTAGGTCTTGGCATGCCAGTTTTCGATAAGTTGGAAGCAGACTTGGCCAAAGCCTTAATGTCTTTGCCTGCTACTAAGGGTTTTGAGGTTGGCTCAGGTTTCGAAGGCAGTTTCTTAAAAGGTAGTGAGCATAATGATGCTTTTGTTCCTACTCAAGATGGTCGACTGAAAACAGCTACAAATAACTCTGGAGGAATACAAGGTGGAATAAGTAATGGCGAGCTAATTGTCCTTAGAGTTGCCTTTAAACCAACCGCTACCATTCGCAAAGATCAACAAACGATTGACCCTCAAGGCAATGCAACTACTTTGACTGGTAAAGGTCGACATGATCCATGTGTTCTACCTAGAGCAGTTCCCATGGTTGAAGCAATGGTTGCTTTGGTCTTAGCTGATCATTTACTTCGACAACAGGGGCAATGTAGCCTGTGGTAATTTCATTGATTACTTTCCTTGCATTATTTGATTTGATATTGAGATAAGGTTGATTTTAAGTGTTTTTTTTTATGTGTTTTTAACCAAGTCTGCAGTAGTGGGTCAATTTGTTTGTTTCTAAATAGTCCACACCCTATTGCAATTGCTCCGTATCCTGCATTAAGCCATGGATTAATGCTTGCAATTCTTAGCCCCCCGGCAGCAATAATGAAAGGTAAGGTATTCATTGGACTCTTGACTCGGTCTAAATATTTGATACCTAAAGTCGAAGCTGGAAAGAGTTTCACTAGTCGACAACCAAAAGAACTCGCTTGGTGAATTTCGGTTGGGGAGAAGACTCCTGGTATCAGTAATTGATTAAGGTCTTGTGCTTGTTTTTGAAGATTGATATCCCAAAATGGACTCATGGCATAATTTAAACGTAAGTCAGCCACACACTTCAAGGCAAAAGAATTAGTGATAGAGGCTGCCCCAAAAGAGATGTCTCTAAACCTATCTTGTAATTTTTTGACTAGCAAAGACCAGTCTGGATGAGGAGTCCAGGCTATTTCTATATGTTGTATTCCTTGTGATTGAAGGTGCTCTATTAGTGAAAACAAAGAACCAGTAGAGGTTTTATTTTCTAGATCCTCTTGCTTAGGTCGTAGGACCAAAATTAGAGGTTGAGCTTTTAAAGAAGCAATGAATGCTTTTTGTTGAATCAACCAGCTATTGTTAATTGAGATGTTAGACGTATTCAGCAATCCTTACGTTACGACGTATTAGTAGCTCTTGAAGATCTTCTGATTCAACTGTTTCTTTTTCCACCAACATTTCCGCTAATTCATCGAGTACTGATCGATTGTCTATTAATACTTTGGTCGCGCGCTTATATGCAATATCTACTAAATCAGAGACTTCTGCATCAATTGTTGTAGCAGTATCTTCTGAAAAATCTCTCTCAGAAGCAAGGTCTCTGCCAAGGAACATTCCACCTTGGGAGCGGCCTAATGCTATGGGCCCGAGTTTATCGCTCATCCCAAATCGCGTAACCATTTGTCTAGCCACTTGTGCAACTTGTTTGAGATCATTAGAGGCCCCAGTAGTGACTTCATCCTCGCCGTAGACGATTTCTTCAGCAACGCGACCCCCTAGTGCTACGGCCATTTGATTCTGGAGATAGGACCTTGAATAGAGTCCAGATTCCATTCTTTCTTCACTAGGAGTAAAGAAGGTCAGGCCACCTGCTTGACCACGAGGGATTATGGAAATCTTTTGGACTGGATCGTAGTCGGGCATTAGTGCGCCAACAAGTGCATGGCCTGCTTCGTGATAAGCGACAAGTCTCTTGCGCTTTTCACTCATTACACGATCTTTTTTTTCTGGGCCTGCCATCACTCTTTCAATAGCATCACTAATTTCGTCATTGCTGACTTCACTTAATTCCCTACGTGCGGCCAGTATGGCTGCTTCGTTGAGTAAGTTTGCTAGATCTGCACCAGTGAAACCTGGCGTTCTTCGAGCAACTTTGTCTAGGTCAACATCTTTAGAGAGGGTTTTGTCACGAGCGTGCACATTAAGGATTTGAAGTCTTCCACCATAGTCAGGTCTATCAACAACAACTTGACGATCAAATCGGCCGGGTCTCAAAAGGGCGGAATCCAGTACATCAGGTCTATTAGTGGCAGCAACAATGATTATTCCTGTATTACCTTCAAATCCATCCATCTCTGTAAGTAGCTGATTAAGAGTTTGCTCTCTTTCATCATTTCCTCCTCCAAGGCCTGCTCCACGCTGTCTTCCAACAGCATCAATTTCGTCAATAAAAACTATGCATGGAGCATTTTTTTTGGCTTGTTCAAAAAGGTCTCGAACTCTGCTGGCTCCAACACCGACAAACATCTCTACAAACTCAGAGCCCGATATTGAGAAAAAAGGAACCGCTGCTTCTCCAGCAACTGCTTTGGCTAAAAGTGTCTTGCCAGTCCCAGGAGGTCCAACTAAAAGGACTCCTTTTGGAATCTTTGCACCTACGGCAGTAAAGCGATCAGGATTTTTTAAGAAGTCCACTACTTCAGTAAGTTCGAGCTTGGCGCCTTCTATTCCTGCGACATCCCCAAAGGTGACTTGAGTGGATGGTTCAATTTGTAGTCTTGCTTTGCTTTTCCCGAAGTTCATTGCTGGATTGCCTCCGCCACCACTTCCTTGTGCTCGTCTGAACAAGAAGAAGAGTCCACCCAAAAGAAGAATGGGAAAGATCAAACTAGTGGCTGCTTGTTGCCAAGGATTTGCTTGACGCGTTGGTTGAACAGCGATGTCCACATTTTTCTCTGTCAAGAGATTTAAAAGATCTTTGTCTGGAGCAAGGTTGACTTGAGAACGACTTCCATCACTTTCAATGACTTGAGCAGTCCCCTGATCTGGGGAAAGTAATACTCGGCTGACTTGATTGTCTTGTACAGCCTCAATGAAATCGCTGTAACGGATAGATCTAACGGCAGTGTTTGGATTTGGTCGTTCGAAGAAAGTAGTGCCCACAACGATTACTACCATGACTATGAGCACATAAAGCCCAACATTTCGCCAGCGTTTGTTCAAGGTTCTTTTGCCTCTAATGAATGGATGTTAATAGGATTCTTTTCTTTAGGTGGCTCTCAAGACGTTGACTACGCTGCGAAAAGCGAACCATTCTGGGATCTCTTCACCGCTGCGAAGCATTTTTCTGAATTGAGTTCCACTAAGTTTTTTGACATGTAAACCACGGGCTTCTGCATGTTCTGCTGTTACATAACCTTCTTCTTCGGTATATACCAAATTTAAAGAGGGCACTGTTTCCATGGTGAGTTCGGGAGCACATTCATTAGCAAAATTTTGGGCATCATATGGTCCGTAGAAATCATTACCACTCAGGCTTGATTTACAACCTGCCATGTCTCGACCAATTATGAAGTGTGTGCAGCCATAATTTCGGCGAATAATCATGTGTTGAAGTGCTTCTCGTGGTCCAGCCATATGCATGGCATAAGGAAGATATGCCCATTTGATACGAGGATTATTTACTTCCGCTGCTAAACATTCATAGGTCTGAAAGCGAACTTCACCAGGAATATCATCTTGTTGTGTTGGTCCACAGGTTGGATGGACTAGAACTACAGCATTTTGGCTGACATTATTTGCATGCAATGCCCTTGTAAAAAGCTCGTAGTGAGCTCTATGAATTGGATTTCGGCACTGAAAAGCTACGACATCTTCTCCTTTTGGTAGTTCTGCTCTGACTTGGGCAGGGGTTTTGCAAGGGAATACCCGTTTAGGAAGTTCAAGTCCCTGGATACTGCCGCCTATATAGAAATGTTTGCGCTCGGTTGCAATCATCCTTACAGCAGGATGTTCAAGGGATGTCGTTCCATAACAACCTTTTGCTTCTAGGACTTTGTCCGGTAACCATTTGTCTTCTACTTGTAGGACGGCTAAGTCTTGACCTTTATAGGTAAGAAGGACTCTGTCACCTATAACGATATCTTCCCTGTCAGTATCCATAACAATTGGCAGCCCAAATAAATATCCAGAGTTTGTTCTATGTCCAGCTACAACTAAGTCGTAATCATTCTGGTGCATGAAGCCACGTTCAGGGGAAAATCCGCCAATAACAAGTAATTCAACATCGCAGGCATTCCGATCAGAGCATTCAATTGATTTGTTTGAAGTGCTTTTAATAGTTGTTTTTTGATCTGTTGGAACCATTAGATCTACCAAGGTTCCACCGCATGGAGATATAACGCCAGGGTTTTGGTCAGAGGTTAATTTGCTGGCGGTCATTATGAGACGGAGTATGCATTGAGATTCTCCCAGATCGTTGAACTGACTTTATTAGGAGAAGCTTTTCAGTGATATCGCCTTCATTAAAAAAGGAGCCTTAGGCTCCTTTTTTAATGAAGGCGATGTAATTCAGTTTTGACTGAACTTGAGCAGAGAACTCTGATCAGGCTTTCCGGCCATAGAGATTGCCAACAAGTTTCACGTCAACTGGATCTTTAGAACCAAGATCATTGTCAGATGGTTGAACAGCAACGAAGGTCCCGGAAAATTCATTAGTGCTTGCATTCACACTGTCAATAGAAAGTGTGATGACACCTTTTCCTCCTAGATCACGCTTGATGTTCTCTCTTGATAGCTCTTCATCGTCACCACCTAAAGCAACTAGACCTTGGGCGTATTCAACACCTGTGTCTTTTGCGCGGCTCTTCGGATCAAGGAAGTCACCTGTGCGATAGCTAGGAGTTGAGGTTGTTCCAGTGAACTCTGCTCCAGGGGAAATAGATTTGCCTCCATCGGCAACCATTTCTTTAACAGAAAAAGCCAAAGGGAATTCTTCGCCATTTGGGGCGAGAACGGTTATTAAAGAAAAGTCAATGCCACCTTTGGCAGTGAATTTGCCTCCAGAGAGATCTCCGTAGACTTGATCAATGCTTGAGTTGAATCGTGGGCTAATGATCTTTGCAGGTACAAAATCAGCAGCTTGTCGCTTATTAGCGGCAACCTTTACAAAAATTTCTGTTGGTTGCAGGCAAAGTTCCTTGAAGCTTCCATCAGTATTGATGGAACCTGTAGAACCAGCAGGCAGAACGGTGCATTGGCCTGCTTGGCCGGTATTCACGACGTTCCCAAATTTGGAATTTCCCCTTTCGGGACCCTTAACGAACGCTGCAGAGACACTGCTGGGGGCAGCTGCAACTGTGAGACAGAAAGCCAGCACCAGGGCCAGCAAAGGACGTAAGCGCATGAGAAGAAGCCGAACTGGCCAGATGACTGCGGAATAAACCGCCCAAGTGGATCTTGTGGATCTTACAAGGGGTAAATGGTCCTTAAGGGCCCCATTTTGCAGCTCTCAACAACCTGTCGCTTCTTCAGAACTAAATATTGCGGTGTAAATCGCCGAAAAGTCCTTTAGATAATGGCTTTTCACCGATTTGCCTCATTGGATAAATAAATTTCAACTGTCAAGAATTATTGGAAAACTTTGTGCCAATTTCAAGGATTGCATCGAGTAATTGATGTGCTAAAGCCAGCTTGGAGGTGATTGGAATTCTTCGGACCATCTGATTTGGGCCTAGTAAAAAGCCTCCATTGCAATTATTTCCAAAGCCTTGTTCAGGACGATCAATAGGATTTGCCAGCATTAAATCACAACCTTTCAGAAGTCTTTTGTTTTTCCCTAAGGTTTCAATTTGAGAGTCATTTCCAGTTAGAGCTGAAAAACCAAGCAAAATTTGCCCTCTTGGACGATTGCTAGCTAACTCTGCGAGGAGATCGGGTACCTTTTCAAAGGAATTATTTAGTGAATTGAGTAATGAATCCTTGCTGATTTTGTTTGTTTCAGCTCCGCCTGTTTTTCTTATGTCTGCTACAGCAGCAGTCATTGATATTGCATCAGCCGCAAATTGCAATGAGCTCAATCGTTCTTGCATATCCTTCGCCGTTTTAACTGGATGAGTCGTTAATCCTTCCAACCAGCCAGCTGGAACTTTGAGGGGGCCATGAACAAGATCAACTTGCGCACCTCTTAGATTTGCCGCTTGCGCTAGCAGTACTCCCATGTAGCCACTGCTTTTATTAGTAATAATTCTTGCTGGATCTAAAGCTTCTTCAGTAGGCCCCGCTGTGACTAACAGTTTTTTCCCAGACCAATCACGCTTGAGATTGCCATTCTCTAGCTTTTGCATTATTCCACTAGTAATTGCTAATTGAATGAGTTCTATAGGAACCATTTTCCCTTCACCAATTCGATCGCAGGCCAGAATTCCTTCAGAGGGATTTAGTGGCAAAACCTTTGGATTCTCTAGAAGCTTTTCCCAGTTTTTCTTCACAGCAGGGTTAGACCACATTGCAGTATTCATTGCTGCAGCTGCGATCACAGGTCCTTCATAGGCCAATAAGATGCTACCTAGGAGTCCTTCTCCTATTCCCTGGCTCCATCTAGCAAGAGATGAAGCACTGAGTGGCGCAATGACAAGAATTTCAGCCCATTCTGCGAGTGATATATGTAACGGCCTTGCCTGAATGGGATTCCATTGATCTTCGTCTTGATAACAACGGTGCCGACTTAAAGTGGCTAGTGAAAGTGGACTGACCAGATGAGAGGCGCTTGACGTGATGACACATCTGACTTCAGCACCAGCTTTTATTAAAGAACTAATAAGTAAAGGTGTTTTGACTGCGGCAATGCTTCCACTTGCGGCTACTAGTACTCGCCGCCCTTGTAGGAGATTATCCTCCTTAATCTTCATCGAAGGGTTCCTGATCAATTAGATGCACATAAGGCACTACTAGCTCTGGACGATGAATAGCTAATGCTCGTAAAAGATGCCAATCACTCAGTCCTGCGAATGGAGTGGGGTAATCATCTTCTTCAAGACGCGTCGCGAGTTTTTCAATAGACGCTTCATCAAATTCTTGAAGGAGTTCTTGAGTTATTGCGACAGTATTGTCTTCAAGGGCTTTTGAAATTTGCATAGGTTTAGTTTTTAGCTTGCCCATGCTTCTATTGTGCCGAGTCGCTAGTTTTCTGTCTCTGGGGAATTAGCTCAGTTGGTAGAGCGCTGTGATCGCACCGCAGAGGTCAGGGGTTCGAATCCCCTATTCTCCATAAATAAATATGATTTTTTTACTTGTTGCCTTTGGTGGAGGCAGATTTTGCTTTTAATTCCCAACTGACTAAGAGGAAAGGGCTTTTTGAAGAACAGTCAAGGTCCTTTTTTATGTCGATTTCCTGACCTTATTGCTTTCTTGGCTTTCTAGGCAGATCGAATATTTAGCGAGTGGACCTTGCGAAATACGTAACTGCTCTTGCTGGATTTGTGGTTTTGAATTGAATATTTCAACGATGTGCTTGGACCTTTAGCTTGTCGAGAAGCCTATTTTTTCTTCGTATCGTCCTAATTAGTTGGTTCATGAGGTAAAAGAGTATGACGAAGAGAAAGATCCTCGATGTCTCAGTCGAAACGTGAGCAGGTGATCAGTCACCTCCGTTACATCCGTCAGGAGTTGAGGGAAATGCATCAAGGTGTAATGGAAGATGGTTTGCTCCCTGAGGCTGGTGAGGTTAGAGGTGTGATGGCTCAGATGGAGGCTTTGTTGGAATTGCTTGAGGGCAAATCTGTACGAAAATCAAAGGCTGATGCTGCTTAGCACAATCTTTTGCTTTTACTTTATGCTCACCAATTCATGGTTGACTTATAGAAATCGTGATTGTTTATTATCACTATAATAATTAGCATTTTATTATGCCGTATAAGGCCCAGCCAACAAGATTGCAGCGCAATTTTGGCCAGGCTTTTGAGAGGCTAGATTTGTGGACTCGAAATCCATGGAGAAGATATTCATTATTTATAATTATTCTTCTTACAGGTTTTTTATTAGGAAGCTCTATAGGGGTTATTAATGGTGTTCTTGCCTTAATGGATCCTGTCGGAGCTTTTTTTGTTGTTCTGCTTCTTGAAACTATGGTCAGAGTAAGACGGTACGAACCGTTCTTAAAAAGGCCTAAGATTGTTCTTCAGATTATTGATGTAGCTAGGATTGGATTGCTTTATGGATTGCTTATGGAGGGATTTAAATTGCTTTAATTGGCTTCATTCTATTTTGAATTTGTATTTTTTCCTTGATTAAAATTGACTCTATGTGAAATTAATTGTGTTTTTATTTCCGGTAACTGCGGACATAAGATAAAGGAGGGCCATTCTTATTGGGATTCCATTTCGAACTTGTTTTTCTATAAGACAGATTGAACGATCACTTAAAATAGATCCACTTATTTCAATGCCACGATTTACAGGACCTGGATGGAGAATAGGGACTCTTTGTTTGCAATATTTTAGACTTTCGTTATTAATGCCATAATCGAGGTGGTATCTATCAAGATCTGTTAATAAGTTTTCGCGCATGCGTTCTTTTTGGAGCCTTAATGTCATTATTGCATCTGCTTCTGATAAGGCTTCTTTTAGTGATCTTATAATTCTTATTTTGCCACGTTTATTGATAGGGTCTTTCAGTATTCCAGGAGGGGGTGAGTTGACAAATTCTGTGAATTCTTCTGGTAAGAGGCTAGGAGGACCACATAGAACAACATTTGCACCACATGCTGTTAATGCCCATAAATTTGACCTAGCAACTCTTGAATGGAGAATATCACCAATGATAACAATTGTTTTATCTTTTAAGGCTCCAGGTAGTGGATTGTTTTGATTGAAATAACTGGCAAGTGTAAAGAGATCAAGTAAACCTTGACTTGGGTGACTTCGAAGCCCATCGCCTCCATTTAAAACAGCAGTTTGCTCGTTTAAGGCCTCTAAGGAATTAACTAATTGACTTGGAACATTTGCTGAACTATGACGGATTACTAATATATCTGCACCCATAGCGATATAGGTTAAGGCAGTATCTAAAGCTGTTTCGCCTTTGGTTAGAGAGCTACTTTTTGGAGAGAAGCTTTGTACATCGGCGGATAGGCATCTGGCAGCAAGTTCGAAACTACTTCTGGTCCTAGTGCTGGGTTCAAAGAATAGGGTTGCAACCAATTTCCCTTGAAGAGCTGGTAACTTGCGAGCCCCTGTAAGAGGGAGAGACTTGAAACGATTTGCAAGTCCAAGAACTGTTGCGTAATCCTCTAAAGAAAACGTAGCCAGATCCAAAATATGGCGATGTTTCCAATCGGTCATTGCACACAATCGATTTGTGGTGTCCATGCGCTTGTTACTGATGGACAACGATCTCCTTTAGCTCGTTTACTAATACTTCGACTATCTTGCAGATACCAACGCCAAGGCAAATCTTTGGCTTGAGAAATGCCGACTCTTGTTGTGGAGATAATTTTCAACCTATTTTTCATGGAACTGGATTGTTCGGCTATCCATAAACCATTCTCTACGGTGACTGGTGAACTGTCATGGGAGCGATTTAATTCAAATCTTTTGGCTAATAACCCAGGACCAGCGGCTATTTTCTCTGGCTCATGAGGTATAGCTATTGACCTTAAAAGGACACCACTTGCCCAGTCATCGCGATCAGTTACTACGTTTACGCAGTGGTAAATCCCATATGTCAGATAGATGTAAAAATGACCTGGCGGACCGAAAAGAGTTTCGTTGTTAATGGTTCTACGGGTATGCCCATGACAGGCAGGCTCTGATTGGGAATAGGCCTCAGTTTCTACTATGAAGCCAAATAAATTACTTCCATTAGGTTGTCGTTTTACGAGAATGCAACCAATTAACTCAGGAGCTACTACTTCAGCCGGCCTGCGATAAAAGGAGATTGGAAGGGCTTTTTTGATTTTTGTATAGGTGCTACCTCTTAATTTTAAAGCCATAATCTCCAAAAAGGTTGAGATTTTTCTCTAAACTTATATTGAATACTTATTCAAGTGCTGTGAACTTTTAAATTCTTCAGACAGGTTTTTTGATAATGATTCAAATAATTTACTCTTTGATGAGATAGAAAATTTATGGTATTGATCTAATGATTTGTAATATTCATTTAGAATCCTTAAGTATTTCAGCTGTCTGTTTTCTACATAGAAAGCATTCCTATGATAAAGACGTCATAATTTATTGTCTAAGTTCAAATATAATTATTTTTTATGCCTGAAATTTTGCCAAGTTCAGCCCCAAGTGATAGCTCTATCAGATTAGATCTGCTGACTTGGACGGAGGTGGAAAACTATCTTGATCACTGCAAGGGAATTATTCTTCCAATTGGTTCAATAGAGCAACATGGACCAACGGGAGCAATTGGAACAGATGCTCTAACTGCTGAAGCAGTGGCGCTTGAAGTGGGTCGTAGAACTGGGGTCCTTGTTACACCTACTCAGTGCTTCGGGATGGCGCAACATCATCTTGGATTCCCTGGAACTATGAGTCTTCAGCCATCAACTTTGTTGGCAGTTCTTCATGACCTCTTGCTCTCTCTTGCAGGACATGGTTTTGAAAAGATTTTTGTTGTTAACGGACATGGAGGGAATATTGCTACGGTTAAAGCTGCGTTTGCTCAGGTTTATACAAGTGTTTGCGGTCAAAAACTGGCTGTTGCACCAAGATTTAGGTGTAAATTGGTTAATTGGTTTATGTCGTCTGAGGTCTTTCGAAAAGCTAGGGAGTTGTATGGCGATAAAGAAGGTCAACATGCAACACCAAGTGAAATAGCTTTGACACTTCATTTGGAGCCAAGTTTGCTTAGTAAGCAACACCCACTTTCAGATCCAGCCCCTTCGGGCCCTATTTATGGACCAGAAGATTTTCGTTGTAGATATCCTGATGGTCGAATGGGTTCAGATCCCTATTTGGCTTCTCCTAAGCATGGAGAGCTTTTTCTCGACAAGGCTGCTACTTCTTTGACTAAGGACCTTTCTGATTTTCTGAATGCATTATGAGCAGGATTACTGATGACGATGTTCGCAAAGTTGCAAAGCTTGCGCGACTTGATTTGGCTGATGAACAACTTGAAACTTTGACACCACAACTTGAAGGGATTCTGTCTTATGTTGCTCAATTGGAGAAGATTGACACTAATGATGTGCCACCAACTACTAGGGCAGTAGAGGTGGTGAATATGACTCGTGACGATTCAGTAGAGGTAACAAATATTAGAGAAGAACTTCTAGATTTAGCTCCTTTTAGAGAAGGTAATTACTTTAAAGTTCCTAAGATACTTTCAGATTGATTTCATTCACGATTCGATTTTGGTGTAACTGCTGTTTGATGAAGAAGCCAAATCCATCGCTTGCGCCAGCGTTTGGTAGGAAGGAGTTTTGCTATTGGCCTCATTTTACTTCGACGTTTTTTGTGACTACGAACCCCCAGGATAATGTCATAAAGAAAATTCAGGCTATCCTTCCTTGATTCAAAAATCCCCATTCTTTGAGGAGATCCTTTTGCATCTAATAAAGGTTTAGTCGCCTCGTATGCTGGTTTATATTCAAACCATGGGATAGAAGGCCAGAGATGATGAACGAGATGATAATTTTGCCCCATTATCAATAAATTCATAACTCTACTTGGGTAAACCCTTGCATTTTTCCATCGATTACGTGAGAGGAATGGACGGTGAGGTAGATAATCGAAAAATATGCCTAGAGTGACTCCCACCATTAATGCAGGGCCAAACCATAGGTTATATATAACGTTCATGAAATTATATTTTATTCCAGCAATTACAATACAGATAAAAAGACTTCTTTCTATGCCCCATTGCATGAGCTCAAAACGTCGCCAAAGTTTTCTTTCAAAGAAAAAATACTCATGGTAAAAAAATCTTGGAGCAATTAGCCAGACTGGTCCAAATGTACTAACAATGTGGTCCGGATCATTTTTGGGATGATTTACATGAGAATGATGTTGAAGATGCACTCTGGTGAAAACTGGAAAACTGAATCCCAATAAGATTGCTGCTCCATGACCCATTGCTTGATTTATCCAGCGGTTGGGATGGGCAGCGTTATGACAGGCATCGTGAATTACTGTCCCTTCCATATGAAGAGCAAGAAACGCCAGACCAACTAATACAGGTAGTGGCCAACTTCCTTGGTACCACTGCCAAATGCTTAGAGCAGCCAGGAAGTAGCCCCCAAAAAACAAGCCCACAGTGAGATTCCAAGGATTGGGTGGGTCAAGGTATTTCTGAATGACTTTTTGCCAATCAGCTACTGAATGCAAGTTTTTCGATAACTCAGCTGAATCAGCTATCGCGACTGGTTGGGTCATTGCATTTTGAGACTGACGCAACGAAAAATGAAGTTCACTCCAAGATACAAATTTATGCCCACCGGGGGACTTGAACCCCCACGACCTAGGTCACAGGTACCTAAAACCTGCGCGTCTACCAATTCCGCCAGATGGGCAAGCGCTGTTAATCGGTAGCGATCTTAGCGCGGGTCAAAAAAGCTTTTTTGCCACTCTATAAATTACAGATGTATGAGGCTTGGAACAAGTGATACGAGTTTTAAGGATACTTTCGGAATATTTTGATTTACAGTTTGCTGGGAGACAGCTAAATCAAGCCATTTAGTTGGATCCTAGTTTTGGCTAGTGAGGTTTGCAACTTTGCTGCTTAAGTAGACTTTTTTGAGGCTGGAAAGAACTAGTTTCTACAGATCCCTGAAATGACTACATAGTCAAAACCTTTGCATCAAGACACATAATCTTTATTGCTGAACATTGCCGTGAACCAGGAGAAGCAACAGGAGAGTGATGCACGCTCGAACTACAAAGAAACCCTGAACTTGTTAAAAACAAGTTTTGGCATGCGGGCAAATTCCACTCAAAGAGAGCCTGAATTGCAAGCCTTTTGGAAAGAGAAAGGAATTGATCTGAATTTGGGTTTAGATAACAAAGGCCCCACATTTACTCTTCATGATGGTCCACCTTATGCAAATGGTGCTCTTCACATGGGCCATGCGCTTAATAAAGTTCTCAAGGATATTATTAATAAATACCAAATCATGAGGGGTAGAAAAGTTCGTTTTGTTCCTGGATGGGATTGCCATGGTTTACCTATTGAATTAAAGGTACTTCAGACTCTTAATAATGATCAGAGAAAGCAATTAACGCCTTTAAAACTTCGAAAAAAAGCAGCTGCTTATGCTCGAAAACAAGTTGAACTTCAAATGTCAGGATTTAAACGATGGGGAATCTGGGCTGATTGGGAAAATCCTTATTTAACTCTTCAAAAGGATTATGAAGCAGCACAAATTAATGTTTTTGGTGAGATGGCTCTAAAGGGTTATATATATCGTGGACTCAAACCTGTTCATTGGAGCCCTAGTTCGAGGACAGCTCTTGCAGAAGCGGAATTGGAATACCCCGACGGCCATAGCAGTCCCAGCGTTTTTGTTGCGTTTCCTGCAGCAAAACTAACAGATACTTTGTATAAGGAATTGTCTGGTCAAGGATTGGAACTTTCACAAAATCAACAAGATTTGAGTAAGGAATTAAAGGTTGCTATTTGGACCACCACTCCTTGGACTTTGCCAGCAAACCTGGCTGTTTCTGTGAACGGTCGAATTAACTACATATTTGCCAAGCATCAAGATGGATATCTACTTCTTTTAGCTGAAGATCTTCTAACTGGTGTAGGTCAAAGTCTTGGAACTGAATTGCAAATTTGTGCACGAGTTAAGGGTGATTTGCTGGAGGGAGTTTTGTATAAGCATCCATTATTTGATCGAGTAAGCCCTATTGTTTTAGGTGGAGATTATATAACAACTGAAACAGGTACTGGTCTAGTTCATACTGCACCTGGCCATGGTATTGATGATTTTAATACGGGACTAAAATATAATTTACCTGTACTTTGTCCTGTTGATGAAGCGGGGAAACTTTACATCAGAAGCCGGACAATTTGTTGGCTTAAATGTTCTAAAAGATGCTAACCCTGTAATTATTAAAGCTTTGGATGATGCTGGGGCTCTTTTAAAACAGCAGGCTTACTCTCATCGTTACCCATATGATTGGAGAACTAAAAAACCAACAATTTTTCGTGCTACTGATCAGTGGTTTGCCTCAGTTGAGGGTTTCCGCAAGCAGACCTTGTCCGCAATAGAAACAGTTAAATGGTTGCCCAAGTCAGGACGGAATCGTATTGATGCGATGATTCGTGAACGAGGAGATTGGTGTATTTCTAGGCAGCGAACATGGGGAGTGCCTATTCCTGTTTTTTATGAAAAGCAAAGTGGAGAAGTTTTACTTAATTCTGAAACTATTGGTCACATACATGAATTAATTGCGAAGCATGGTTCGGATATCTGGTGGGAGCTTGACGAGTCGGAATTGTTACCTCCTTCGTATGTGGCTCAAGCTAGTCGTTGGCAAAAAGGTACAGATACGATGGATGTTTGGTTTGATTCTGGAACTAGTTGGGCAGGAGTTGCTAGTAAAAGAAAAGGTTTGGAATATCCTGCGGACCTTTATATTGAAGGCTCTGATCAACATCGTGGTTGGTTCCAGTCTTCTTTGTTGACTTCAATAGCGGTCAATAATCGATCTCCTTATCGTTGTGTTTTAACACATGGATTTGCATTGGATGAAAAAGGACGAAAAATGAGTAAATCTTTGGGCAATATCGTTGACCCACTAGTGATTATTAATGGAGGTAATAATAAGAAGATTCAGCCATCATATGGAGCAGATGTCTTAAGGCTTTGGGTTAGTTCTGTGGATTATTCTGTAGATGTGCCTATTGGTGAAAGTATTTTAAGTCAACTTGCTGATGTTTATCGAAAGGTAAGAAACACAGCTCGTTATTTATTAGGTAATTTGCATGACTTTGACCCTTCAAGGCATGCTATTCCGACCAAAGATTTGCCAATTTTGGATCGATGGATGCTTCAACGTACAGCTGATGTAGTGGATCAGATTTCAGAAGCATTTGAGAATTATGAGTTCTCTAGGTTCTTTCAGTTGCTCCAAAGTTATTGTGTTGTTGATTTGTCTAGTTTTTATTTAGATATTGCAAAAGATAGACTTTATGTTAGCGCATCATTTGATCAGCGCCGTCGTACCTGTCAGACTGTAATGGCATTAATTATTGAGCAATTGGCTGTAGTTATTGCTCCTGTGTTGTCTCATATGGCAGAAGATATTTGGCAGAATCTTCCTTACCCAGTTCCAGAAGAATCTGTTTTTCAAAGAGGCTGGTCGGAAGTTCCTGAATCATGGAGAGATCCTTCATTGACTCAGCCTATGCACTATTTGCGGGAGTTAAGAAGTGCTGTGAATCGAGTGTTGGAAGACTGTAGAAGTAAGCAGGAGCTAGGTGCTTCACTTGAGGCAGCTGTCCGCCTTGAGACTAAGGAAAATTCAATAGAACATGCTATTGATTGGTTAAATGCCCAAGGAGATAAGAAAGTAGATTTATTGCGTGATTGGTTATTGGTTTCTCAGTTGCAATTTGGTGGTGAGCCTTGGGCAGAAGTTATAGCGAGTCAAGATTCTGATCTAGGTTTAATTGAAGTAGCTAGAGCGCGTGGTCGAAAATGTGAGCGATGTTGGCATTATGAAAATGATATTGGTCAAAATGATCGCCATCCAAGTCTTTGTGGCCGCTGTATTGATGTTCTGAAGAGAACCTCATGACTTCGTATATTTTATTTATGATTGGATTAGTGGTTAGTTATTTTTTAATTAGTTCGCCATAACATATATTTACTTTAAATCTAATTTGTTCTTTTATTTACTCATGACTAAGTTTATAAAAATTTGAAGTAGTATGTTAATTGCTTACATTAAGATTATTCTCTAAAAATCACCTGCAATTCTCCCTTGTTTTGGTAAGCGAATTAGAAGCCATTGTAGTAGGCCTACTACATAAGCAATTAGGGCGACATATCCTATAAAGGCGGCTAAAGATTCTGTCCAAGCTCCGCCAAACAGGAAACTAAATATCTGTTGAGTTATTTTGTGAAATCCTTTGGGAACCTCAACCCATGCTAGGCACTTTGGATTATTTGCAGTTGTTATACAAGAGAGGCTAAAGAACATGGAGCATGAGCTGATGACCCCAAATCCACTAATGATCCATCTCCAAATTTTGACGGTAAAAGGTAATGGCCGCCATGGAGGAAGGTCTGCTAATTCCTCATTCAAGTCTACCCAGAACCAGACTGATATCCCCATTAGAATTGGAGCAAAAAAAGAAATCAAATAACCAATAGGCCTTTGATTAGTTAATAGCAGCCAGCTTATTACCATTAAGCTGGCTATTTTCCAGTAAATAGTAAGAAGTCTGACTACCGAGGCCTCTCTCCGAATTGACGCCCAAATCAGCAGTATTAGAGGAAGACCCATTGCAAAGGTTGCTGCAAGGCGATATGTCAGCCATACAAGGGTGCGGTAGTTGAACTCGGCCACGAGGGAGTTAGATGCGTGTGTGATTATTTATATGAGTATTATTTTTATCATGCATTTGCATAGTGAGAGCCATGGAGATGTTGTTTTTAGCCTTATGAGGCTTATAGGGACATTTAAGGCTTTTGTTTTGGTTACTTGAATTCTTCCACGCTTCAGGATAGTGCGACAGCATGTCAACCCCCTTAGTCGTTTTTTTCAGCTTCCTTTGAGGCTGCCAGAGCCGAATGAGCTATTTGCAAAGAACAATCTACCAATTCATCTTGATATAGGCTCTGCAAGAGGGAAGTTTTTGTTGGGCTTAGCCTCTTCTCATTTAGATTGTAATTATTTAGGGGTAGAGATTCGTTTCCCTCTTGTACAAGCTGCAAATAAAGATAGAGATAACCTAGAATTAAAAAATTTAGCTTTTTTATTTTGTAATGCAAATGTAAGTCTTGAGGGTTGGTTGGAAGATCTTCCTGATGATATGTTGCACATGGTATCTATTCAGTTTCCAGATCCTTGGTTTAAAAGAAGACATTATAAAAGACGAGTACTTCAACCTGAATTGTTAATTTCATTGGCTAAGGCATTGAAGCCAGGACGTGGGCTTTTCATACAAAGTGATTTACTGGATGTGATAAATCCAATGATAAAACTTGTAGAATCAAGTGGTTATTTTGATTTGAATAAAGAATTTAAAGACATTAATTCTTTCCAAAATCCTTTCCCTTTTGCGACGGAAAGAGAATCTTATGTCTTAGATAAAGGTCGACCTGTTTATCGGATTCTTTTTAGCAGGAATTTTCAGTCTGTTCCTGAATTGTTTACTCTTGAGAAGCTGTATTCTTAATTAGATGAAAATTAATTACCCTTAATGGGGATAATTATTTTTTAGACTTATTTTTCTTGTTCTGTTGATTTAAATCCAGAGAATTTGTTTTTCTATTCTTATATTTGAGTTTATAAATTATTTAGCTGCTTGTGGATGACTTCTGTTAAATGTGCTGTCCAAGAGTCAGCAACTGCTGGATCAACAGCTTCAACCATAACTCTTAATAAAGGTTCAGTGCCACTTTCTCTTACAAGTACACGACCATCTGTACCCATGGCTTCTTCTGCATTCGCAATGGCTTCTAAAAGTTCTGTACAGCTCTTCCAGTTTTGGCGAAGAACATGATTTGCCATGGGTACATTTGCCAGCCTTTGAGGGAATGGTTGAAAACTTTGATTCATCCATTCCGAAAGAGTGATTTGTTTCTCATTACATAAGGTCGCAAGTTGTAATGCTGTAAGTAGGCCATCTCCACAAAGACCATGGGCTGCCGAGAGAATATGCCCTGATTGTTCTCCTCCTAAAGCTGCTCCGTTAGCCAACATGGCAGCATGAACATGATGATCTCCTACAGGTGTTCGCTCTAGGATCCCACCTTTTTTTGTCCACGCTCGTTCAAAACCAAGGTTCGACATTACTGTCGCGACAAGTCTTTGATTCGGTAGATCGTTCTTTTCATAAAGAATTGATCCCCACAAATACAACACATGATCTCCATCGATAATTCGTCCAGTGCTATCTACAGCTAACATTCGATCGGCATCACCATCAAAGGCGAAGCCCATTTCTGCTCCTTGATTAATAACTGCTGAACGTAGTTTTTCAATTTGAGTGGAACCGCAACCTAAGTTGATTCGATTGCCATCAGCCTTCCCATGCAGTATGGATACATTTGCTCCTAATGCTTCAAAAACATCTGCACCAAAAGCAGTAGCTGAACCCCAGCAAAGATCAAGAACAATTGGAATATTACTAAGTCTTCTTTGTTCTACTGAAGCGAGTAACGCTTTTCGATAGTGGTTTAGTAGTTCAGGTCGGTAATAAGATTGACCAAAATTTGTGTTTTCATGAGGTTTATAACTTTCGATTGAATTTGTATTCAGTTTTGTCTCTATGGTTTTTTGTTGATCTGAATTTATCTTTGCTCCGTCTGCACCAAATACTTTAATTCCATTGTCCTCCGGGGGATTATGGCTGGCTGAAACCATTAATCCACCAGAGATTCCAAGCTTTTTGATCAAATTAGCTACTGCTGGAGTTGGGCAAAGACCTAAGGCCCAAACTTCTCTCCCTGCAGTTGTTAGCCCTGCAGTAAGTGCTGCAATTGCCATTGCACCACTTATTCTTGAGTCATTGCCAATCAGGACCGGACCCTTGTTGGGCAGTACTGTCCCTACCAAGTAGCCCAAGTTAAGCAACAAAGTCGGAGTTAATACTGCGCCTGCTTTTCCCCGTATACCATCAGTGCCAAATTTGACGCGACTTTTGTGTAGATGATCTGTAAGCAGGTCCATGGCATTGTTGGCCATGTGGATTCAAAATTTACACTAAAGGTTAGATGGAATAAGAGTATTCCTTTTGTTTATGGATGAAAGCCCTAATTCGTCCTCACTTAGTCAGGGACAAAGATTTTTTCTTCTTTTTGCCGTTTTTGTCTTGGCAATATTACTTTTCTTTTTGCGAGGAGGTTTTGACTCACAAAAACCACTTGACCAGCTCGCGAGGCGATCTCTTCTTCCAGAGATTGCTTTAACAAATGGCAAGCCAACAATTTTAGAATTTTATGCTGACTGGTGTGAAATATGCCAGAAAATGGCACCGGCAATGCTTTCTGCAGAAAAAAAATCTTTTCATAAACTTGATTTTGTCTTGTTAAATGTTGACAATGAGCGTTGGCAAGATTTGATTGATGAATATAAAGTATATGGTATCCCGCAGTTAAATTTTTTTGATGCTTCTGGTTCCCTAAGAGGAAGTGCTATAGGGCTTAGATCAGAGGATCAAATTGATAAATTAATACAAGCACTTCTTGAAGACCAACCTTTGCCTGAATTTACAGGAGTAGGAGTAACTGATCAACTTTTACTTTCATCTTTTGAAAGTAAAAATAAAGAGAGTTTCAAGACAGATAAAGTAAAACCAACAGATCATTACTAAATAGTATTTTTCTTCTTGAGAAGACTCTAATTGATCAACAATCTTGACCCCACTGTAATGCTTTTGAAACAATTGGAAAATTTTTTAAGAAAATTGCTTTGCATTCATTAGCGAGATCCATGTGTTCTTTTTGAGTGCCATGTCCAGACCTGAGCTTGATGTAATGAATCCAAGATCGACAAGAGCCAGTCATATAAATTCTTGTTGGAGTTGATAACGGCAGAACAAAGCGAGCACATTCTTTAGCAACGCCTGATTTGAGCATTTCTTCGTAAAGAGCTACAGATTCTTGGAAATGATTTTTTATTTTTTCATTAAAATAAACTCTGATATCATCTGGGATATTGTCAATTGAATTTTGTCTATTTTTTGTATCTTGTCGCCTTAATTCTGGGACTGGTATTTCTCCCAGCTCTGTACTTTCTGCATATCGTTGAGAAAACTCCTGAAAAGTAAAAGACCTATGTCGTAGTATCTGGGCTGCGATTCCTCTATTTGTTTCTATTTGCAATGTCATATATGCTTGCTCAAATACGCTCCAATGCTCATTTTTGATGCAGTAAGTAAGTAACTTGCTAAAATCTTCATTGAATTGATTCTTTGGATTGCTAACTCTGGCAATATATGCCATTGTTTTTTCTGCTTCTGGGGTTACTGAGATTAAATCAACTGTATTCATTTTTAAACTTTGGCTAGAGTTACTTTCTCTGGTTGATGCTGATATTTACCTTTCCGATCACTGTAGGTTGTTTCACATGGATCACCTTCAAAAAAGAGTAATTGACATATCCCTTCATTCGCATATATTCGGCAGTCAGCACCTGAACTATTGCTAAATTCTAGAGTTAAATGACCTTCCCAACTTGCCTCTGCTGGAGTTGTATTTACAATTATCCCAAGGCGAGCATATGTACTTTTGCCAAGACAAATCACAGTAATATTCTTTGGCACTTTCATTTTTTCAAAGGCAACTCCTAGTCCATAAGAATGTGCTGGGAGTATGAAATACTCTCCATCTGGATCTTTTTGTAAAGGAGTTGATTCAAGATTTGCAGGATTAAATTGCTTTGGGTTCATTACAGTTCCAGGAACATGGCGAAAAATTAGGAACTCTTTCGAGGAAAGTCGTAGGTCGTATCCGTATGAAGAGCATCCAAAACTGAGAACAGGTTGTTGGTTGTCTTCAGGTCTTAAATGTCGAACAAGATTTGCTTCAAATGGCTGGAGCATTCCTGCTTTTGCTTGTTCGATTATCCAGCGGTCGTTTTTAAGCATTAGAAGCCACAGCGAAATTCAGTTACTTGATCAGCCATTTTCATGATCTCTGTTGGAATGGCTGGTCCAGTGAGGATTACATCCATACCATTTGGGCGTTGATTCAAGGTTGAGATTAAATCTGTTGCTTGGAGATAGCCAAGAGATACTGCTAGCCCAACTTCATCTAATACAAGTTGGTTAAGGTCATTGGCCAGAATTCGCTTTTTGCACATTTCCCAAATCTCTAGAACAGCTTCTTGTGGTTCAGGAATCCCATCTTTTTTAACTTGCTGGATGTGCTTCTCCTCGAGGCAGGTTGAGATTGCGGGCCTGACCCACTCTAGGTTTCCACAAAGACGAACAATTCCATTTTTGCCTTGGTTGACTCCTCCTTTTAAAAATTGAGCAACCATTACCTGGCTTCCTAATCCAGCTGCTCTTAGAGCCTCGCTGAGCACATTTGAGAAACTTCCCCTGTAAGGAGCTGTGTGTACTTTAAGTTGACCTTCAGGAACTACAAGATGAAGTGGTCGGTTGGCAACAGCTTTTAATCCAGAACTAATTTCGTTCTTTATTTGACTTATTGAGGAATGTTTAGGAATCAGGCTTGCGGTCATGAATATGCCAAAAATCGGGAAAAGAAGCTGTCCCTCAAATCTAGCGGTGAGTTTCAGTCCTACAAGATATATGACACTATCCATGGTGTCTTGCTAGGCATACGATGGGTTTTTGGTCGTTACACTCCTAAGTACTCCAATGTTCCACAATCCTAAGAATCGAGCTAATGGACGCCTGCCTAATGAATTAAGGCCTTTTGCTATTCAATGGCATCCTATGGGTTTTGCACTTAGTTCATTAATTATTCGAACTGGTCAAACAGCGGTTCTATGTAGTGTGTCCGTTGAGGACAGTGTTCCTCGCTGGAGAGAAGGTCAGGGGAAGGGATGGCTAAGCGCAGAGTATCGGTTATTGCCTGGCTCTACTCCTCAACGTCAAAAGCGTGAGTTAATGAAGCTTTCTGGGCGAACCCAAGAAATCCAACGCCTCATAGGAAGGAGCTTGAGAGCAGTAATAGATATGGATGCTCTCGGAGAAAGAACCCTGTTAGTTGATTGCGATGTTATTCAGGCTGATGCAGGGACACGTACGGCTTCCATTACAGGAGCCTGGATTGCAGTTGCAAGAGCATTGAACATTTTGTTGGAGCGAAAAACTATCCAAAATCAGCCTTTGGAAGATCAGGTTGCAGCAGTTTCTGTGGGGTTACTCGAAGACACTGCATTATTAGATCTTGACTACAAGGAAGACTCAGTGGCTGATGTAGATCTAAACGTTGTAATGGCCTCTGATGGAAGGCTTTTAGAGATTCAAGGCACCGCTGAGGGATCTCCATTTACTAGAGATCAATTGAACGCACTCCTTGATATGGCTGAACCTGGTTTAAAGAGTTTGCATGCTTCACAACTTTCAGCTTTACAGCAATTAAGTTAAAAAAGTCATTATTGCTACATGGGTTTAAGTCACCTGTCCTTAACTTCCTGAAAGTTGATTCGCCTCCATGGATGGCGCTAAAAGAGGGTTCACTCGTTATTCACCTCAGTCAAATGAACAAGGTATTAAAGCGGTGACTATCGAGAACGCACATATCAAGAGAAACCTTCAAGATGTAATCAAAACTCTTGATGGTGCAAATACAGAGTTTGTAGAGAGATCTAAAACCATTTTTTTTCCTGGAGATCCTGCTGAAAGAGTTTATTTAATTCGTCGTGGAGCGGTGAGGTTATCGCGAGTTTATGAATCGGGAGAGGAAATTACTGTTGCACTATTGCGGGAGAACAGTCTTTTTGGGGTTTTGTCTTTACTTACAGGCAATAGATCAGATCGTTTTTACCACGCGGTTGCCTTTACGCGAGTAGAGATGGTGACTGCCCCGGCTGCGTCTGTTCGCAGGGCAATAGAAGATGACACAAGTGTGGGGTTGCTGCTTCTACAGGGTTTGTCCAGCAGGGTCTTACAGACAGAAACAATGATTGAAACTTTGACCCACCGTGACATGTCTTCTCGCTTAGTAAGTTTTCTGCTTGTGCTATGTAGGGATTTTGGAGTTCCTGACGCCGATGGAATAACTATTGACCTACGTTTATCTCATCAAGCGATAGCCGAGGCTATAGGCTCCACGAGAGTAACTATTACTCGTTTATTGGGAGATTTACGGAACTCAGGTTTAGTCCAGATCCACCGTAAGAAAATCACCGTTTTAGATCCGATTGCGCTTGCCAAGAGATTCAATTAAGTTTCCTTTGAAGTCAACTTTCTGACTGGGCTAATCCCATTTTTTACACAGTTCAATTTATGTTGTGACTGGCTGGCTGTTAATACTTACTTTGCTATTGCTTGGTGGAATTCTCTCCACCCTTGGCGATCGGCTTGGTAGCCGCGTAGGTAAGGCTCGTTTGAGCATATTTAATTTGAGACCTCGTAGTACTGCTGTGTTAATAACAGTTCTTACTGGCAGCTTAATTAGTGCACTTTCTTTGGGCTTAATGCTGCTTGTGAGTAGACAATTAAGGGTGGGATTATTTGAGTTAGATAATCTTCAGTCAAAGATAAAAATTGCACAAAATGAGCTTAAAAAACGTGAGAGTAATTTAATTGCGTTGCGAAGAGGAGATGTTGTTTTAAGGAGCGGTCAATCTCTTGCTACAGGAACATTTAAACTAGATAGTCCTAATCAGGCTGGGAATGTAATAGATCGTTTGCTACAAAACGCAAATATTGAGGCCTATCGAAGAGTACTTCCAGGGGAAAATCCAAATAGGCAGATCTTGTTAGTTCCTAGACAAGATATTAAAAAATTGAAACTAATTATCGAAAAAAAAGGGACTTGGGTTGTGAGCATTCGATCTGCAGCTAATGTCTTATTAGGAGAAAATTTGGTTTATGCATTTCCAGAAATTAGACCAAATGTTACTATTGTTAAAAGGGGTGAAGTGTTAGCTAGAACTTCTATTCAGACAGATGAAAGGACTTCAGAGTTGATTCGAAATAAAATCAATCTACTTCTTGCATCGACGTTGGCTGAAGTAAAAAGGAGAGGATCTTTAAGTTCAAGGTTGGAATTTGATCCAAATTCAATTAATGAGTTAGGGAAGGCATTGATGACAAGAAATATTAGCGAGATAGACCTTGAGTCAGTTTCAATAAGAACTAGCTATACAGCTGACACTGTGGCTATTTTATTAAGGTTAAAAGTAAAAGATGGCTTAAAAGAAACAGTTCAGCTATGAGCTTTTTGGTTTCTTTAGACCCCGGAAGTAGCAAATGTGGCTTAGTCCTAGCTGATGTTAAGTCTAGGTTAGTTCTAGAAGGGAAGATTGTAGATTCTGATGCGGTGATTCATATGATCAATAAGTGGCAGGAAAAATTTACGTGTAGGAAACTAATACTTGGCAATGGAACGAGCAGTAAATATTGGATCAAGCCACTTTCTGAATTGTGTGTAGTTGAGGTTGTTGATGAAAAAGGATCTACTTTGCGAGCCCGCGATCGGTATTGGGAACTTTGGCCGCCGCTAGGTTGGCGACAATATATTCCAAGAGGATTGATTCTTCCACCTAATAATTTAGATGCGGTAGCTGCACTTGTTTTGCTTGAAGACTATTTAGGAGCCAAACTTAAATGGTCAGGACCTCCCGTTTTTAAAAACGAGCTCTAACTGTAAAGATGTAATCCCCTCCAGGTTCAAGGTCATAATCAGTTTTTACAAGGAATCGTAATAGTGCATCTTGAATAAGTGCCCGGCCAAGTGAAGGTTCAACGCTTAACTCTCCTCGGCCAAATGCCCATGTAAATTGCCATTCAAATCCACCTGCAGATACTTCCCCATTCAGTAACTGGTCAGAAAAACTTTGGCGAATAACTCGCAGGTGTGCAGTTGTAGTAGGTAGAGAGGGCATTGACTTTTAAATTATTTCTGGTCTATATGAATTCAGACGAGTAGTTGCTTTATTTAAACCATCTTGCTTCATTAGATCTAATCCCATTAAAACTTCATTTATTACTTGACTTACGATTGGTGATTCTTGTGATGTGAAGTTACCTAAAACATGATTTATTGTAGATGAACGATGATCTTGAGGAGCAAAAATTTTATCTCTTCCAATACCGATTTTTAGTCTACAAAAACTTTGTGTCCCTAAATGTTGAATTGTATTTTTGAGACCATTGTGGCCACCAGAACTTCCTTTTGTTCTTAGTCTGAGCCGGCCAAGTGGCAGGTCAATATCATCTACGAGTACAAGTAATTGATCAATACTGAGATCAAACCAGTCTAAAGTTGCGCGTATAGACCTGCCACTTTCATTCATATAGGTGGTAGGCATAAGAAGCTTTAATGTGTTTGCGCCACTCCCTACTTCTGCGAGTAAACCATAAAGTTTATTTTGCCTACGAAAATTAGTACCTTCTCTAGACGCAAGCTTTTGAAGGGTCATAAACCCAATGTTATGTCTGGTCCCGGTATATTTTGAACCAGGATTACCTAAACCTACTAATAGCCGGAAATCTCCGGATAACATTATTCTTAGTTCGTTTTGTGGTTGTGTTCGTCATCTGAAAGATTAGTTCTTTCAGAGACACTTTGTGCATCTGAAAGAACATCTCCTTTGATGTTTTCGCTCTCTTTGGGCTCTTCCATAGCCTTTTGGATCTCTTTTTCGAATTCAGACGAAGCTGTTTGAAATCCTTTGAGAGTTTTACCAAGTGTTCGGCCTAGTTCTGGTAGTCGCTTGGGACCAAAAACTAGCAGTGCCAAAGCACCTATAACAGCTATCTCGGGCAAACCTATGCCAAAGACATTCATTGTTGCCTCTTACTTTCTTAGGAAGAAATAATTCAGATCAAACCCCATTCCAGTCAACGGAAAAGCCTTCAAGAAGCAATGACTGGTTATAGATTTGCAGCATGATCACAAGGAAGATCAGTAGGGCAGTGCCTACAAATGCCATGACTGGAACGGCTCCCCAGCCAGGAACAACTTTGCCTTGGCCTGAGTTACCAATGGATTTGAGGAAACTTCCTATAGCAGTTTTTTGTCCCATGGCTTTGCTCGGCTCTTAGTAGATGTTTAAGCTAGAACATTGTATGGGAAATGCCCTCCTAGAGGACGATCCTGAAAAGAGTTTTGATGCAAATTGCTTATTTTCCGACTCTTGATCAAATGCTAATTAACCGAGCTTGACGTTGGTTTTGATGCTTCAAGGGCTATAACCCGTTGGTTTATCAAGAAGTGAGCTGCTTGGGTGGAAACATTTCTGAGGTATTGAAGGCTTTTTTTAGAGGTCCATGGCTTTTAGTTCAAGCAGATTTGACGTCAGATTTAGCCTTAGCGACTTCGAAACATTTCAATCCACCCCAATCGAAGGGGGTTCACCCCCTTTTTGGTGGTTATTTTTCCTTGAGGCCCCATAAGATGATGTGGCTTATATAGACGTGGTCGGTATTCATGCTCGCCCTCAAGATTTCCGTATACACGGTCGTCTTCTTCTTCGTTGGCATCTTTCTGTTTGGTTTCTTGGCTAGTGACCCAACGCGAACCCCTGCCAGGAAGGATCTAGAAAGCCCTCAGGACTGAACTGTTCTTTTGAAGTTCTAATCCTTTTGAGTCACCACACGCACTGGCCTGGAATTGTCCAGTGTGATGGTTTGACGTGGGAGGATCACCTGCCTTGGCGGTCTTTTTTTGATTGTGGTAAGTCCCAACATTAAAGTTGTAGGACTTATATCTTTAATAGGCTTAGGTCTAATCAAGCCTCTTTATGCCGAAGCCTCTAAAAAGGAGCATTCACCAAAAGGTGAGTCAAGCTCTAGGTCGAATGATTCGGCTGAACTTCAATTAAAACAAGGTTTTGGTGATAAAAAATTCGAGTTATTTCCCCCTGGGGACTTAAGGCTCCGTTCGGATAGGCAGAGTTATGACTCGCGAAAGCAGAGGTTTATTGCAGAAGGTCGAGCCATAGCGTTCCTGGGAGATTCGGTTCTTAAAGCGGATCGCATTGAGGTCGATGAGCAGACGCAGGTTATTAGGGCGATTGGTCGTGTGCGTTTGAAAAAAGGTACTCAGTATTTTCAGGCAACTTTTCTTAGATATAACCTTATTAGCAAAGAAGGAATTTTGAAAAATGTTTATGGGGTAATTGATCAGAGAAGATCTCTTAACCCTTTAAGCTCTAGTTCAATAAAGATTAGTCCCACTGCTTCTGAATTTGAATTAGAAGAAAGAAGAATTCTATTTATGGAAAATAAAGATAGGGAAATGCCTGAATATTTCCCTATTAATAAATTCAATGGCAATCTGAGAGATAAATTTGTGCAGAATTCTAAAAACATTGAATTTAAAAAAGGTATCTCTATTAAGGCTGGATTTGGTGCCTCTTGACCTTCATCAAAAAATCTGGATTTAAATCAACAGATTAGTAGATTTGGGACGAAAAAATTTGTTGATGGGTCAATCTCTCGTTGGAGGATTCAGGCTGATAAGTTAACCTTTAGTCAGAATCAATGGCAAGCTAATCGTGTTAGCTTTACCAATGATCCATTTACTCCTACTCAAACAAGAATTGAAGCTTATGATGTTATAGCAAAAGAAGATGAAACAGGAGATTTGCTGATTAAAAGTAGAAGGAGTAGATTGATTTTTGAAGAAAAGATAAGATTACCTTTTTTTACTAAGAGGAGAATTAGAGATGAAAAGTCAACAAATAAATGGGTATTTGGAATAGACACCAAAGATCGTGATGGAATCTTTATTGGTCGTAATCTAAAACCAATTAGGATTGGGCCAAATTATAAGCTTTCTTTGCAGCCTCAGTTCCTTGTTCAAAGAGCAATTAATGGATGGACCAATAGTTATACACCAACCTATAAGTCAGTACAAAGTAGTAATAAGAATAGTCCAGCGATAACTTCTGATTTGTTTGGCCTCAAAGCATCTCTTTCTGGGAAGACAAAGGATTGGGATATTAATGCTAATGCTGATATTAGTAGCTTTAACTTGAGTAGATTGGCGCATGCAAATAGATATTGGCTTGACCTTGGAAAGAAATTTGAATTCCCTCTTGTGAAATCAATAAACATGACTATTTTTGGTGCTTTTAGGGATAGAGTATGGAATGGATCTTTAGGTCAAACGGATATATATTCAGCTTATGGTGCTTTTTTTCAAAAGAAAGGTAAAAGGTCACTTCCTAAATCTAATATTGATTATTTGGTCAGAGTTGGAGCAGGTAAATATAGAGCAGAAGCATTTAGACTTAAGAATCTTTCTGGACTATGGCGCGGTAGTATTTATGGAGAGTTGAGAAATAGTTATCCGGTCTGGAAAGGAACTAAAGCTAATTTAGAAGAGAAAGATTTATTGCGTTTTTCTCCAATTCCTGTTCGCCCTGGATTGAGCCTCAATACTAAGTTAGAAGCCTCCTATTCTGTATATGAGGGGGGTAGCAACCTTAATACGGTTGGCGTGAAGTTTGGCCCTGCATTGACTTTAGGGACTTTTACTAAGAGTCTTTTTGATTACACGAAATTTTCAATCACTGCTGGTCATATTCTAAAAGGAGGTGAAAGTCCTTTTAATTTTGATGAAGCAGTCGATCTAAGCACTTTAGAATTCGATCTTTCTCAGCAAATAATAGGGCCATTAGTATTGCAGACAAAAGTTAAATTAAATGTTGATGGGAGTTCAAAATACTATGGCAAAATGATGAACTCCAGAGTTGGAGTTCTATGGCAAAGAAGATCATATAATTTAAGCCTTTATTATAATCCTTATCGTGGGATGGGCGGGCTGATGATTAATTTCAACGACTTTGATTTTGATGGAAATGGAGTTCCATATATGAATAGCATTAAAGATTAAGTATTCTTCATTTATTGGCTTTTGTAGAATTTAATTAGGAATAAATTAAATATTTAGTTTATGTGAAATTTGTTCAGGTATGGCAATGAGTTTTGGACTCGATCTAATTCATATTCATTGGATTTTAATTGTGAAGTGGCGTCCCATTTTCCGGTTAATAGCATTTCTAGTGGCCCATCCTCAATATATAGTTTCCAGGCTCCAATGGAGCTATTTATGATTTGACTTCGTAAATCTAATTTCCAGTTTTGTTGATTTTTTTTGTTAATTGACTTTTGAAGCGAATTGATTTCGTTGGGTGAGCTGGTTGCACATGGAATCCCAAGTGATAAGCAGTTCCCATAGAAGATCTCGGCAAAGCTTTGTCCAACTATTGCACGAATTCCCCATCGCATAAGGGCTTGAGGAGCATGCTCGCGACTAGATCCACAACCAAAATTTTCATTAACTACAAGAATAGAGGCATTATTATTGATTTTCAGATCAAATGGGTGAGTTCCTTTTAGCTCGCTACGATCATCAGCAAAAACTTGCTTGCCTAAATCTTTAAAGTTGACGCATTTTAGGAAACGAGCAGGAATGATTCTATCGGTATCTATATCATCTCCAGGCAATGCAATGCATTTACCCTCAATACAGCTAATTACATCCTTTGGGAAAGAGGTTTGTGTCATTTAATTGTGATAGCTAAGAGTTTTTCTGCGTAAGCATGTGTCTTACATCTGTTACTTCTCCAGCGATTGCGGCAGCAGCAACCATGGCTGGGCTCATAAGTAAAGTTCTTCCATTGGCTGAGCCTTGACGCCCTTTGAAGTTTCTATTGCTTGAGCTAGCACTTATTTGGTTGCCTTCTAATTTGTCAGGGTTCATGGCAAGACACATTGAACAGCCTGGCTGACGCCATTCAAATCCAGCTTTTGTAAAAAGATCATCAAGTCCTTGTTGCACTGCCGCTTTAGCCACTTTTTCGGATCCAGGGACTACAAATGCTTTGATCCCTTTTGCTACATGTCTACCCTTTGCAACTGCTGCTGCTGCTTGAAGATCGCTGAGCCTTCCATTTGTGCAGCTTCCAATGAAACATACATCGACTGGAATGCCTGAAATTGGAGTGCCAGGCTTCAAATTCATATAATTTGAGGCTTCTTGAGCAATTAGTCTTTCACCTTTTTCTAATGATTCTGGATATGGGATGGATTCGTTGATAGCTACTCCTTGACCAGGTGTAATGCCCCAAGTAACAGTTGGTGCTATCGCTGAAGAATCAAAGTAAACCTCGTCGTCGAAAATAGCGTTCTCGTTACTTGAAAGGCTTCTCCACCAAGTGACGGCTCGATCCCATTCTTCAACTTGCGGGGAATATTTACGAGCTTTGAGGTATTCAAAAGTGGTGGAATCTGGATTGATGTAGCCGCATCGAGCTCCTCCTTCTATAGCCATATTGCATATGGTCATTCTTTCTTCCATAGAGAGCGCATCTATTCCAGGGCCAGCAAATTCATATGCATAGCCAACTCCTCCTTTTACTCCAAGAGTACGAATTACGTGAAGGATTAGATCTTTTGCATATACTCCTTGACTCAGTTGGCCATCGACCCATATTCGGCGGACCTTAAGTTTGTTCATTGCAAGGCTTTGACTCGCCAGAACATCACGTACTTGGCTAGTACCTATGCCGAATGCAATTGCGCCAAATGCCCCATGAGTGGAAGTATGAGAGTCACCGCAAGCAATTGTCATTCCAGGTTGGGTAAGGCCTAGCTCTGGGGCTATTACATGCACTATTCCTTGGTGGCCGCTACCAATGCCAAAAAGATTGATTCCATGGAAGGCACAGTTGCGTTCAAGAGTGCTGAGCATCTCTTCGGCGAGAGGGTCAGAAAAGGGGCGTATCTGGTTAGTAGTAGGAACGATGTGATCAACAGTTGCAACTGTGCGATCAGGACATCGAACACCCATCCCTTTATCTTCAAGAGCAGAGAATGCTTGTGGACTGGTGACTTCATGTATCAGATGAAGTCCAACAAAAAGCTGTGTCGTTCCGCCAGGAAGATTCCCTACACGATGTAGATCCCAGACCTTGTCATAGAGAGTTCCTGAGCTCAAGGTCAACTTCTTAAATAGGAAGAGAACGACATTAGCTCCGAGTGAGGAGCATTAAACGCAATTGATCGAGAGCTTTTAAAACACTCAATTCTTGTATATCTTGTCTGCTTCTTCTTGGGGCAAAGAATTCTTTTGTTGTTGTACATCCAAAATGATCAGCAATTGCGAAATGTACTAAGCCCACAGGTTTGGAGTCGGTGTTGCCTCCAGGTCCAGCAAGACCGCTTATAGCCAGTGACCAATCAGCTTGTAAAAGCTTTAGTGCTCCTTTTGCCATAGCTTCTACAACAGGAGATGAGACAGCTCCATATTTTTCTATAAGTTGTGGTGGCACATTAAGTAGATTTTCTTTCAGGGAATTGCTATATGCAATGACTCCACCTTGAAAAACTTCGGATGCACCTGGGATAGCCGTTAAGGCTGCGCCGATCCCACCTCCAGTACAAGATTCTGCAATCGCAAGTTTTTCTTTGTTTTGTCTAAGCAGATCAATTACAACTGATGCGAGACTGTCATTGTCTGAGCCATAACATTTTTCGCCAGTTTGAATTCGAATTTGTTTTTCATAGGGGATAATTAGTTGTTTCGCTTCTTCAGTATTTTCTCCTTTAGCTGTTATGCGAAGCTTAACTTCGCCAAGACTTGCGTATGGTGCAATTGTTGGATTTTTATTTTTAAATAGAGCTGCTAATTCTTCTTCAAGCTTTGACTCAGTAATGCCTGCAAATCGTAAGACTTTGCTATGAAAAATATCTTTAGAACCTATATTCTCTTTAATCCATTGGATGGCTGTCTGAGTCCACATTTCTTTTAACTCTGTAGGGACTCCAGGGAAAGTCATGACAGTAAAACCTGTCTTTGGACTCCAGATCATTCCTGGAGCGGTCCCTGATTTATTAGGTATTATTTCTGCTGATAATGGGAAAAGTGCTTGCTTTCTATTAAGGCTTGCTGGGGTTTGATTCTTATTGGAAAGTTTTGCTTTGATATCTAGCCACAATTTTGGCCTTTCTTCTAAAGAGGTGTTAAAAGCAGCCGCAATTGTTTCAGTAGTTAGATCATCTGTGGTTGGTCCTAAACCTCCTGTAGTAATTAGTAAACGGCATCGATGGGATGCTTCGATGACAGTTTCTTTTAAACGATAAAAATTATCACCAATTACAGTTTGTCTGTAATGAGGGAGGCCAAGTGAGGCTAGTTCTTCTCCTAGCCATTGAGAATTACTGTTGAGAATGTTTCCTAGGAGAAGCTCGGTCCCTATACAAAGAACCTCTACACTTTTTTCTTTATGAAGATAGTTGGACAATGGGATTATATCTAGTTGAAGTTGTAAAGAGGGAATTGATCACAAAGATTCTTTACCTTTTCGATACACTTTTTTCTAATTGAATTGTCTTCGGGATTAAGTAACCTATCTGCTATTACATCAGCAACTTCACAGAACGCTGCTTCGTTAAAACCACGGGTAGTTAATGCTGCTGTCCCTAGCCGTAAACCGCTAGTCACAAATGGCGATTCCGGATCAAATGGAACAGTGTTTTTGTTTGCAGTTATGTTTACTTCACTAACAAGTAGGTCTGCAATTTTTCCTGTCATACCAATACTGCGCAGATCAAGGAGAACTATGTGATTGTCGGTGCCATGGCTTACTACATTAATCCCTCGTTCTTGAATACGAGTTGCCAAACTTTGTGCATTAGTAATTATCTGATGACAGTAGTTGATAAATTCTGGTTGAAGAGCCTCTCCAAATGCTACGGCCTTTGCAGCAATGACATGTTCAAGTGGGCCTCCCTGGCTTCCAGGAAATACAGCTTTGTCTAATTTAAGTCCAAACTCTTCATCGCTGCTTAGTATTAAACCTCCTCTAGGGCCTCTCAAAGTTTTGTGAGTTGTTGTTGTCACCACATCACAGTGTGGGACAGGACTTGGATGAATCCCTGCGGCTACGAGACCAGCAATATGGGCCATGTCAGCTAATAGATATGCTCCTGATTCATCAGCAATGGATCTAAATGCTTGGAAATCGATAGTTCTTGGATATGCTGAATAGCCGCAAATGATTAATTGAGGACGGTGCTCAAGAGCCTGTTTTCGAATTGACTCCATGTCGAGCAATTGTGTTTCCTTGTCTACTCCGTAATGCACGATGTTGAACCATTTCCCGCTCACATTTACCGGAGAGCCGTGAGTTAGATGCCCTCCATGGGAGAGGTCCATACCCATTATGGTTTGGCCAGGCTTGAGCAGAGCTAGTAATACTGCAAAGTTTGCTTGGGCTCCACTATGGGATTGGACATTTGCCCAATTTGCATTGAATAGCTTCTTGGCTCGTTGAATAGCTAATTCTTCTATTGCATCTACGTGTTCACAACCTCCGTAATAACGTTTATGGGGAAGTCCTTCTGCATATTTATTAGTCAGTACTGACCCTTGAGCCTGCATAACTGCTTGAGAAGTAAAGTTTTCACTTGCAATAAGCTCGAGATGGGTTTCTTGCCGGTGACGTTCCTTTCTTATTAAGGAAGCTATCGCTGAATCTGAATCTTCTAAAGGGGTGTTAATTCGTCCCAATGAATCACCATCCATTTTGTTGGAATAAAAGCCTTGGGATAGTAATCAAATATTTTCGTGTTTTTGCAACCTTTTCTCGGCCTCCGCACTTATTGATGTTTCAGAAAAGTATCTTGGTTGGTTTGAAACGCGCCTGGAGAGATTCGAACTCCCGACCCTCTGATCCGTAGTCAGATGCTCTAATCCGCTGAGCTACAGGCGCTTGCAAGATTTCATAAGACCCCATGAAGGTGACCTTCGTCAACCAATTGATTCTAATAACGCCACAATTAGAGAAGATTTCAGCTTGTGACGTATATATCATATGTGGCGCGCAATTTGACTGATTTTTAGAGTGGACCTGCAGTTTTCAGATCCCAAAGCAGGTTTATTCAAATAGGGGATCCAATTTTGCCCTGACCATTTCAATACTATTTTTTTACTTTATGACTCTCGATTCGAGTGAACTGCACGATTTAAAGGTTGCTATCGCTGATCGTCTATATATCCAGGTGGGGAATTGGCATCTCTATCTTGGGGACGCCGGTTTAGCTGAACCACTAGCGATTGAATGCAACGCAAATCTTGATCAAGGTTCTAGTGTTGCAGCCCGCAATGCGCTTGAGTCTGTTCAGGTTCAACTAGCCGGGGGAAGCACTAGATTGCCACTGGCTCGATTGATTCCGCCAAGTCAGCTTTTTGATTTGGAAGAGATTTTGGACCCCTATTGCAGATAAGACTGCTTCTACTAAGTGAGCTCCCGTGCTGATTATTGAGGTGACTAATGCTCGCGAGGTTATGCGCGAACGTATCGGTCGAATCGGTGAGCGACTTATAGGAAAGGTTGTAGATGCAGAGGCTCAGGTTGAGAAGGCTTTGATTCAAGAGATGGAGGCGGCTTTTCAGGAATTTGGCATTGAGGCTCGAATAATTTCCGTTCAGGGACCTCAGTTAGTAGAGCGCCAGTATTTAGGAATTCCTTTACAAGTACGAGAAGAGCGAGAGGTTCATCTCAGCGATGAATGAGCTTTCTTCTTAGAATTAAGAGAGGTTCATAAATTTCTTTAACTCCTAGAGAGCTACTTATTAAACTGAATATACAAATGCCTAGGGAACCTGATGCTATTACTTCTATTAAATCTCCCCAAAATCCATTTGGCCATGTAATTATTACTCTAAGCAGTAAGGTTATCAACCCAGAAGTGATTCCTGCAAAAAGAAGTTTTATCAAATCATTTACCCAATTATTTAGAGCAAAACCATCAAGTTGTTTATTTAATTTTAGAAGCAGTAGTGTACAAGTTATTAAGTTTACAAGGCCAGTAGCTAATACTAAACCTGGTGCTCCGAAGTTGAATGGTAATTGATTACCCCATGGAGTAGGAGATCCAACTAAGCACCAGTCAAAAAGAATATTCAGTCCAATCCCAGCAATTGAAAAGTGAAATGGTGTTCGCGCATCTCCCATTGAATAAAAAACACGTACCAAAAAATCTCGTCCAAGGTATGCAGGCATCCCTAATCCATATGCAATTATTAGTGCAGAAACAAGATTGACTGCATCGCTATCAAATGCTCCTCTTTTAAAAACAATCGCAACAATTGGGGTAGCTAATGTTATGAGTAATGCACCAAGAGCAAGCATGCTTGCTGATGAAAGTGTTAGACCTTGACGTATTCGACGAATTAGCAATGGTTTGTCTTCTGGACTATTTAGTTTTGCAAGAGTTGGTAGTAGAGGAATTATCAATGCATTAGAAATTATGCCTAATGGAGCTTGTACTAAAAGGCTTGCATAACTAAGTCCTGCTGCAGCGCCTAATATATTGGAAGCAAAAAATAGGTCGGTGCAAACATTGATTTGCAACATTCCTGAAGAAAGAGTTGCTGGACCAATGATCTTTAAGACTTCTTTAACTCCAGGGTGTTGCCAGTCCCAAACAAATTTTATGTGTCTGAATCCTTTGCGAGCCAATGATGGGAGTTGAATTAGCCATTGCAATACTGCTCCAAGTAAAGTACATATTGCAAGAATAATTCCACCTTTTAAAGCAAGATTTGTAGAAGTTATTGCTGGACCAAATCGTATCCAGAAGATTCCTGTACCAATTATTAGTGTTGTACTTGACATGAGTGGAGAAATAGCGGGAATCCAAAACTCATTGGTTGCATTTAATGTTCCAAAGCCAAGCCCGATTAGGCCTGCTAAGAAAGTAATAGGAGCCATGATTTTTAGTTGAATCACGGCTAATTTGTGTATTTCTGGACTTAATCCTGGACCTACAATGCTTATGAACAGATCAGCCGAAATGAATAGAAATACAGTGATTAATAAAAGTGTTGTCCCAACGATTGTGTTTAGTGATGCGACTATATGGGACCCTTCCTCTTTAGGCCTACGGCTGAGAACAGTCACCATTGCATTGTGAAATGGACCATTAATTCCGCCTAGAAGAATTAAGAGAAATCCAGGCAAAATATATGCATAGTTGTAAGCGTCATACGCAGATCCAACTCCAAATGCTCCAGCAATAACAAGTTGCCTAGCCATTCCGCCTGCTTTGCTAAGCAAAGTCCCGGAAGATACAACTAGCGCTATCTGTCTTAGAGATCTCGCCATAAATTAAGCGGGGGGGGAATTAAATCTTTTAGATGGATTCTTAGTTCCTTAAGGAGTCACTATGGAAATAGTGATAAGCCAATGATGTTAGGCAAGCCAGTTTTGACATTTCCTCCATTACAAGAGGGGATTTTGATTAAGCGTTACAAGCGCTTTCTTGCAGATGTGCAATTAGAGAGCGGTCAAATCGTTACAGCACACTGTGCCAACACTGGACCAATGACTGGTGTCCTTCACCAAGGAGGTCGAGTCAGAATTCGATATGCACCTTCTCCAACTCGCAAATTGCATTGGACTTGGGAGCAGGCCGAAGTTAAGAGCGCAAATGGAACTTTTTGTTGGGCGGGAATTAACACTTCATTGCCAAATAGACTTGTAAGAAATGCTATTGAAGCTGGTTGTTTAGAAAGCCAGTTGGGTTCTATAGGAGATATCCGCCCAGAGGTCGCATATGGGATTCAGCAGAAAAGTCGGATTGATTTGTTACTGACACCTAAAGAAGATTGTGATGATTCCAGACCTATTTACCTTGAAGTAAAAAACACCACCTGGACAGAAGGTTCGTTGGGATTATTTCCTGACACGGTCACGAAAAGAGGACAGAAACACCTTGAAGAGCTGATGGCAGTGCTTCCTGAATCAAGAGCAGTTTTGGTTCCTTGCTTGAGTAGATCAGATATTGATGCCTTTGCACCTGGTGATTCTGCAGACCCTTTATATGGTCAGCTTTTTCGAAGGGCTATAGCGACAGGAGTAGAGGTGATCCCTTGTTGTTTTGGGTTTTATCGAGATCAAATTACTTGGGAAGGAATGCGTGAAATGAAAAAGATTTGAATTGTTTTGCTCTTTAAGTAGAAAATTGAAAGATTTTCTTTGGTATCAACCAGTACCTCTGTTAAATCAGAATTCAGTAACTTGTAAGGGTAATACTGGACTAGTTAGTCCAGACCCTATTGGCAGAATCTTTTTCTATGACCACTGCTATGCATTCGTCGAGTGGGCGACGCATTGTTCGTCTTCAGGAGGCAAGCCTTCTGGAGGGACCAATGCTCCTCTTAAGAAGCCTTCGCGGGATTAGTTCTCATCGTTCATTGATTTGGCTTGCTTGTGTGCCAATTGCCCTTTTTGGCTTGGGTATTTTTAACCTCTCAGCTCATGCTGCTGATTTGCCTGAGTTAAATGCGACTTTCCTTGCTAACAACCTTTGGCTATTGGTTGCCACGATTCTTGTGATTTTCATGAATGCTGGCTTTGCCATGGTAGAAGCAGGAATGTGTCGTCAGAAAAATGCCGTAAATATCTTGGCTAAGAACCTTTTTGTTTTTGGCCTTGCTGTCACTGCATATTGGGTGATTGGCTACTCCTTTATGTATGGAGGTTCTATTTGGGATGGGTTGCTTTATTTCGGAAAGGGAGGAGCATTTTTTGGGTTGTTTTTCGACCCATCAGTTACTTCTGAGATGATTGCAAATGGAGAACTTGTTCCTACTGTTGATTTTCTTTTTCAGGCAGCATTTGCAGGAACAGCAGCAACAATTGTTTCTGGTTTAGTAGCTGAAAGAGTCAAGTTTGGAGAATTTGTTGTTTTCTCCCTTGTGTTAACTGCCTTTATCTATCCAGTTGCAGGTAGTTGGGAATGGAATGGTGGTTGGTTAAATACTTTTTCTAAAGTTGAATTTATTGATTTTGCAGGCTCTTCGATTGTTCATTCAGTAGGTGCTTGGGCTGGCCTTGTCGGAGCGATGCTTCTAGGCCCTCGTATTGGAAAGTTTGTTAATGGCAAAGCTCAGGCAATGCCAGGCCACAACATGTCTATAGCAACTCTTGGGGCACTTATCCTTTGGATTGGTTGGTATGGCTTTAACCCTGGCTCACAATTAGCTATGGATCAGTGGGTTCCATATGTTGCAGTGACAACCACACTTGCTGCAGCTGGCGGTGCAATTGGCGCAACAGCTTTCTCGACTTGGACCTCTGGTAAGCCAGATTTGACAATGATTATTAACGGGATTCTTGCTGGTTTGGTAAGTGTTACTGCTGGATGTGGAAATCTCACGATGGCAGGAGCTTGGCTAGCTGGTCTAGTAGGTGGTGTCATTGTGGTTTATTCAGTATCAGCCCTTGACTCTTTAGGAATTGATGACCCTGTGGGTGCTTTCTCTGTCCATGGAGTTTGTGGTATTTGGGGAACTCTGGTGATTGGCCTATGGGGGTATGACATACAAGGGACTGGGGCAGGTATAGGACTGTTTACTGGTGGTGGTCTCAATCAACTTTGGGTTCAATTTGTTGGTTGCGCGGCTTATGCCATTTGGACAGTCGTTACTTGTTGGGTTGCCTGGAAAATTATTGGTGGCTTCTTTGGTGGCATAAGGGTCACAGAGGAGGAAGAGATCTCAGGTCTCGACATTGGTGAGCATGGAATGGAAGCTTATCCAGATTTTGCTTCTGCCGGTAATTGAAAACATAGGTTTAAAAAAAGCCTGGAAATATTCCAGGCTTTTTTTAAACTCTTAATTCTTAGTGGTTAATAGAGTTGCTTCATTGGAGTAGCCTCTAAATATGGATACTCAAGCTTTCAAGCGTTCTCTTCATCATTCTGATCGGTACAACCGGAGAGGTTTTGGATCGCCTACAAAAAGGGCTCAAGCATTAGAACAGGCTTATCAAAGTAGCTTAATTGCTTCAATACGTGATAATGGCTACTCGTTAAATCATGGCAGGCTCAAAGTAAAGCTTGCAGAAGCATTTGGGTTTTGTTGGGGAGTTGAGCGTGCTGTTGCAATGGCTTATGAAACGAGAAAACATTATCCAAATGAGAATATTTGGATAACTAACGAGATTATTCATAATCCCTCAGTGAATGATCATCTGCGAAATATGAATGTGAGTTTTATATCGGCAGAAAATGGAGTAAAAGATTACACCTGTGTCGAAGAAGGTGATGTTGTTATCTTGCCGGCATTTGGTGCTACGGTTCAGGAGATGCAGCTCCTTCATGAGCGAGGTTGTCATATTATTGATACTACTTGTCCTTGGGTTTCAAAGGTTTGGCATACTGTCGAAAAGCATAAGAAACATACTTTTACTTCTATTATTCATGGTAAAGTAAAACATGAAGAAACCCTTGCTACTAGCTCATTTGCAGGCACTTATTTAGTTGTACTTGACCTTGAAGAAGCTCAATATGTCGCTGATTACATTTTAGGTAAAGGTAGTCGTTCAGAGTTTCTAAGACGATTCTCTAAAGCATCCTCCCCTGGCTTTGACCCTGATATTAATTTACAGCGTATAGGGGTGGCAAATCAGACGACAATGTTGAAAAGTGAGACTGAGGAGATAGGCCGTTTATTTGAGTTGACTATGTTAAAAAGGTATGGACCAAGTAATTTAAGTGAGCACTTTCTAGCTTTTAATACTATTTGTGATGCGACTGAAGAGCGACAAGATGCAATGTTTTCATTGGTAGATGAACCCTTAGATCTCCTTGTTGTTATAGGAGGATTTAATTCTTCTAATACAACACATTTACAGGAAATTGCGATAAGTAGAGGTATTCGTTCTTTTCATATTGATACTCCAGAGCGCATTGGAGAGGAGAATAACAGCATTGTTCATAAGCCATTGGGGCAAGAGTTAGTTGAAGAAAGAAACTTTTTACCTGATGGACCTATCAGTGTTGGGATTACTTCTGGTGCCTCTACACCAGATCGAGTGGTTGAACATGTGATTCAGAAGCTCATTAAGCTAAGTGAAAACGAGATTTTTGCAGCTTGAGGTAGTGAGAGTCTGTTCTACTACTAGCCTTCAATAAGAGAGAACCCTTATAAGAAATTTGGATTCAAACCCTCTTAAAGTAATGACAATGCTCCTATGACCTTCTGCAGAGATGTTTCTCTAGGCTTTTGAATGTTTTTTGCAGTATTAGCCGTTTACCTTCGAATAAACAACTAAGATGATTTTGCTAAGGCAACGTGACAATGGAAGAAGCTGAATCACCCATCCCTCAAGGATCTCAATCAGGGTTATCACCTCAGATCAATGCATCTAAGGCTCCACAGACAGTTGAGGTTGTCGTTGAGAGTCCGTCTTCTCAGAGTGAAATCAATATCACTGCTGAACTTGCAATATTTTTTCTGAGAGTGTTGTTTAGCGTGATGATGATTCATCATGGATTGGAAAAGTTTCAAGATCCAGAGGGATTTTCAGAATTTGTAGTTGGAAAATATTTTGGATTTTTACCTGGCGACCCTATCCTTTGGACTTTTGCTGCGGCAGCTACACAAATAATTTGTCCAATTGGTCTTGCTTTGGGAGTTTTTGCAAGGATTTCAGCTCTTGGGTTGTTATCAACAATGGTCTTTGCCGTGTACTTTCACTTCCTTGATACTGGTTTTGAGGGGTTTCCACTTGCAGTTGTAGAAAGCCATAACTATGCCTTTGAACTTTCTGCAATATATGGAGCAATTTCGTTCTATTTTTTGTGTGCAGGTCCAGGCCGATTATCTGCTTTTAGAAAGACTAATAGAATAACTTATTATCCTAAAAGCAATGAATAAAAGTCTACTAATTTAATGTTTTAAATATATAAATTAAATAAATTATATTTAGGTATGAATTCTTTATAAATTTTATCTTTCCTGTTTTTACTTAGTGAAGAAAATGACGCCTCCCTGTTAATACCATGCTGATCCCTAACTCATTACAAGCATTAATTGAATCTATATCTCGAATGCTCCCACCAGGTTGAATAATTGCTTTGACACCCCTTGTTCCTGCTAATCGCACAGTGTCATCAAAAGGTAAAAACCCATCACTTGCAAGTACTGCTCCTAATGCTTTATTTCCAGCACTATCTAGAGCTAGTTTTGCTGATCCTACTCTGTTCATTTGACCGGCTCCAATCCCTAGGCTCTTACCAGAAGATGCAACAACTATGGCATTAGAGCGAACATGTTTAACTAAACTCCAAGCAAAGGAAAGATCGTTTTTTTCTTGATTATTAGGTGTGCATTTTGTGGGTACTTCCCAGTTTGATTGGTCTTGGATCTGATCATCTTGCTCTTGTACTAATAAGCCTCCAAGAATGCTCCTAACGTGGTTTCTATTGCTTTGATTTATTGCAACAGCGGATAGTTCTAGTAATCGTAATTTTGGTTTGCATGAGAGGATCTCTTTCGCTTTCTCTGTAAATCTTGGTGCGACAACGCATTCTAGAAAAAGGCTTTTTATCTCTTCTGCCGTATCAGCAGTAACAGTTTCATTTAATGCAACTATTCCACCAAAGGCACTAACTCTATCTGCATCTAATGCATTTTTTAAAGCATTAGTTAATGAATCGCTAATTGCTACTCCGCATGGATTGGTGTGCTTGATAACTACAGCAGCTGATTTAAAGGAACTATTAGATTCTTTGTTGCCGTAGCCAAATTCTCGAACAGTTGAAAGGGCTGCTTCTAAATCCAGGAGGTTATTTGTGCTGAGCTCTTTCCCTTGCAATTGATTTGTACAACCCCAACCTTGATTATTTGTGCTGTACCAAGCCGCTTTTTGATGGGGGTTTTCTCCATAGCGTAGTTTTTGTTTCAGTGGCAATGCCTCAAGCCAAGGGGATGAGTTCGGATCAATTTTGCTAGCGATCCAATGGCTGATTGCAACGTCATAGGCTGCTGTGTGTTCGAATGCCTCAAGAGCTAGTTGGAGTCGTGTGCCTTCATTAATGCAACCATTGCCTTCTTTTAAGGCTTCTAAGAAGGGAGTGTATTGATCTGGTTTTGTGAGAATTGAGACATTGGCATGGTTTTTCGCAGAGGCTCTTATCATCGCGGGGCCTCCAATATCTATATTTTCGATTGCTGTTTGCCAGCTCACATTTGCATTTGAGATTGTTTCACGAAATGGATATAAGTTAACCACTACCAAATCGATAGGGGATATGCCTTGTTCATTTAGGTCTTTGGTATGAGTGGCGTCTTCTCTTTTTGCAAGGATGCCTCCATGGATACGAGGATGAAGAGTTTTAACTCTCCCACCAAGGATTTCTGGAGAACCTGTGTAATCCCCAACTGGAGTAACTTCTAGACCTTCTTCTTTAAGCAGCTTTGCAGTGCCACCACTGGATACAAGCTGGAATTTGTAGTTATTTACTAGGGCTTTTGCCAAGGGCACTAACCCTTCTTTGTTAGAAACACTTAACAGGGCAATTGGAGCCATGGCAAAAGGTACTAGATCATTCCTTCGTCAACCTACGCAAAAGGAATGGATTCTGTTGATATGAATGATGATCTTCTTTGCGTTAATTCTCAAGATGCATCACACAGATTGGTTTTACTGCATGGATGGGGTGCCGATGCTGAAGATTTAATTCCTCTTGGCAGAGAGTTAAGTCATCGCTCTAACAAAGCTCTTGAAGTCGTGGCATTACGCGCACCTCATCCTCATGACCAAGGGATAGGGCGACAATGGTATGGGCTTTTCCCTGCTGATTGGGCTGCAGTCCCTAAAGCAATTAGTGATCTTCAAGATCGATTAAAAGCGCTTGCCTCTTCAAGTATCCCTTTGCAAAAGACTGTCCTTTTAGGGTTCTCCCAAGGTGGAGCTATGGCCTTAGCAAGTGGGTGTTCTTTGCCATTGGCAGGATTGATTGGATGTAGTGCATACCCTCACCCCGGTTGGATTCCTCCACATCAGAGACCTGCAGTATTTTTAACTCATGGGAATAAAGACGAAGTTGTCCCGAGCTTGGCTTCTGAACAACTAATGAAATCTTTAAACACTAATGAATTAGAAGTGGAACTTTTTCGCTTTGATGGAGGGCACGAAATTCCCCAAGAAATCATGCCTAGCTTTTTGAGGGTTTTAAATAACTGGTTGATTTAGATGTTGAGTTTTTTATATCAAACAAAAGCGTATTCATATTCTTCTATCTCTTCCCAGTCATCTGCTGTTAGTTCAAGACCTTCAAACATGCGATCTTCTCCTACGCAATCCACGATTGTTCGTAAAGAAGGAAAGAGGAAATGATTCTCCTCGGCATATTGAGCACTAAAAAGGCCTTTTTCTCCCCAGAAAAAACGATCTGTGGTGTGCTCGTTCCTACGAACATTGAGAATTGAAGGTGAATGGAGCCCAGCTTCAGCTATGAATCGACGGGCGGCTGTGACTGGTTTGTGTTCTCCTGTTTCAAGATGGAAAGTTGGAACATGTGCCAAAACCCTTTGACCAGCCAAGCGTCTGCGG
>CACEWU010000008.1 GCA_902563335.1 uncultured Prochlorococcus sp.
GATATTACTACTGCTCTAAGCGAAAAAGGCTTAAGTCAACAACCATGGTGGGTAGAGCAATGGATGGAATTGATTAATTCATATCGCTTTAAAAAAAGACTAGAAAGAGCCTGGACGTACGCAAGAGAAGGAAATGTTACGTCAATTCGATTTGAAGGACGTAGGGTTCATGCACGAGTACAAGGTACCGATGAAGATCCGTACAAAGTCAAACTATGGCTTGATGTTCTAAATGACGAAGATTGGAGCTATGTCCTTGAAGCACTAACCCAAAAAGCACGTTGGTCAGCGCAGTTATTAGCAGGAATCATGCCAGCAGATATAGAAAGAGCCTTTGCAGCAAGTGGACGGCGTCTATTTCCTTTTAAACTGCAAGAAGTAAGAAGCGAATGCAGTTGTCCCGATAAAGCTAATCCTTGCAAACACATAAGTGCAATATATTTTCTAATGGGAGATCGATTTAGTGAAGATCCATTTGTACTCTTTCAACTGAGAGGTCGTACCAGATCAAAGTTACTTGCAGATCTAGCCGAACAACGTCGAGCAGTCCTAGCAGCAGTTGCAAAAGCTTCTTTGAAAAATGATGATGACGAAAAAAAGGAGACGTCTATTAATCATGAAATACCGATTCCACCTCATCCAGCAGTTGTCGATCCAAGCTTATGGTGGAGCTATGAAGCCAACCTCAATGCAGATCTAGTAGTAATCACACCTGCATTAGAAGGTGACACTGGGATAAATGCTGCTGGAGAACTACCACTTGCTGCAGAGCCACGCTTCCCTAAATCCCCACAAATCTTCTTAAAGCATTTAAATGAACAAGGAAAAATACTAGCCCAACAAGCAATGCTAGAAGCGATGTCTAGTGGACAATGAAACTCCTTGGCTCAAAGCAAAAACAATCGAATTAGTAGATCATATTTTAACGTCTCACAAAAGTACCTTTGGATACTCCTTAATTCAATCAAATAGCTTAGAAATATCCAACCATCTTGCAAGTCAAAGATTGTACAATCTACCAATACCAGTTATTGCACATGACAATCAGACAGATCCCTACATTACTTATGTAAATTGTTTAGGATTAACACTTTGGTGTCGACGATGGGAAGAAATGGTAGGCATACCTTCAAGACTTACAGCACCACCTGATGAGCAAATAGAACGTAAATCAGCTCTCAGCCAAGCACTGAAACAAGAATCACTAATAAATTATCAGGCAATCAGAATTGATAGCAACGGGCACAGATTTGCCATAAGCAATGGCCGCATATGGTCTATCTTCAATCAAGAAGGCATACGCCTTGGTCAAGCGGCTACTTTCACTAATTGGCGAAGACTTTAAATAAACAAAATTCCATAGCCCCCTTAGGTGACTAGCCCCCTAAGATCCAAAAAACAGGAACTGTATGAAACGCAGGAAGTTAATTGGTACTGGAGCTACTGCTCTTACAGCCGCGATAGGAACAGGATTACTCAGCTCATGCACTATCCGTCGAGAAGAAGCGAGTAACACTAATGGATTACCAAAAATACGCTGGCGAATGGCAACAAGCTGGCCTCTTTCATTAGACACAATTTATGGGGGAGCAGAAACTATCTGTAAACGAGTCAATGCTCTTAGTGGTGGCAATTTTCAAATTAAATCATATGCAGGAGGAGAATTAGTCCCTGGCCTCGAGGTCCTTGATGCGGTGCAAGCAGGGTCGGTCGAATGCGGTCATACAGCAAGCTATTACTACAAAGGAAAAAACCCTTCCTTTGCTTTCGGAACCTCGGTTCCTTTTGGGCTTTCTGCGCAACAACAAAATTCCTGGCTCTACGAAGCTGGAGGCAATGAATCAATAAATCGAATCTATGCAGACTTTGGAGTCATTAGCTTCCCAGCCGGAAACACCGGCGCCCAAATGGGCGGATGGTTCAAACAAAAACTTGAGGGATTGAACTCATTACAAGGACTAAAAATGCGCATTCCTGGTCTCGGAGGCGATGTAATGGCTCAACTCGGCGTGAACGTGCAACAAATTGCTGCCGGTGAGATTTATCTGGCACTTGAACGTGGTGCAATTGACGCCGCAGAATGGACAGGGCCCTACGACGATGAAAAACTTGGTTTACCCCGAGCAGCCAATTTCTACTACTACCCAGGATGGTGGGAGCCAGGCCCAACTCTAAGCGCAGTTGTCAACAAAAAAGCCTGGAACAAATTACCCAGCGAATACAAAGCAATATTCCAATCTGCTTGCTACGAAGCAAATCTAACCATGTTGAATCGTTATGAAAACTTAAACGGAATAGCACTGCAAAGGATTATAAAAAATCAAGTAAATTTACTTGCTTATGACAACAACATCCTAAAAGCTGCAGAAACAGCAGCCTTTCAAATTTATGCAGATTACTCTTCTCAAGATATTGAATTTCGTCAACTCTTTGAAGAATGGCAGAATTTCCGCAACAAAGTTTATGACTGGAACAAAGTAAATCAATTTTCACTAGCACGCTATAACTACCCATCAATGCATCAAGCAATATGAAGCAATGGCTACGACTTGCAAGTCGACTAGACAAAATCAACCAAGCATTTGCATTTCTTGCTCGTTGGGCGGTCCTTTTAATGCTGGGACTAGGTCTATGGAATGTAATAGGTAGATATATGGGTGTGGCGATAGGTCACAATCTCAGTTCAAATGCATTAATAGAAGGCCAGTGGTATCTCTTTGATCTTATTTTTTTACTAGGTTTAGGCTGGACATTACAGCGAAATGGACATGTCCGAGTTGATGTCTTACAAAGTCGATGGGATCACAAACGTCAATCGCAAATAGAACTAACAGGAATACTCTTTTTATTGTTGCCTTTTGCGTTGAGCGTAATGCTCATCTCAATAGAGCCCGCTCTGAAATCTTGGAGTATTCAAGAAGCTTCTCCAGATGCATATGGACTTCCACGGTACTGGATAAAATCTCTCATTCCTATTGGATTTCTACTTCTAACTCTGCAGGGAATCGCTGAAGCAATTCGGCATTGGTCAAAAATCAAAAATGCAGGAGAAGCAAAACTTGATTGAAGTCGAACTGCTAGGTTACGTAATCAGTCTGGATCCAACTATCATCCTTGGTCCAGGAATGTTTATAGCACTTGTAATAGTACTTTTAACAGGCTTCCCAGTAGCTTTTTGCTTGGGTGGAGTCGCAGTATTTTTCTCTCTGTTAGGAATCATATTTGGTGAAATTGATCCACTTTTTGTAACTGCTCTTCCTCAAAGAATTCTGGGGATTATGGCCAACTTCACATTGTTAGCAATACCAGCTTTTATTTTTATGGGAGCAATGCTTGAGAACTCTGGCATCGCGGAACGGTTATTAATAAGTGTAAGTACCCTGCTTGGAAGACTTCGTGGCGGGCTTGCACTTGCCGTTGTTCTAGTTGGCTCATTGCTTGCGGCAACAACAGGTGTCGTTGCTGCAACAGTAACAACCATGGGATTAATATCCCTCCCTGCAATGTTAAAAGCAGGTTATAACCGCTCGCTTGCAACTGGAGTAATTGCCGCATCCGGAACTCTGGGACAAATTATTCCTCCAAGCATCGTTTTAGTTGTTCTAGGAGACCAACTGGGAATTTCAGTCGGCGACCTATTCCTTGGATCACTAATCCCTGGGATTTTAATGGCAAGTACCTTCGCCCTCTATGTCCTCATCATCAGTGCTATAAAACCTGAGCTTGCTCCTCAACAAAGCTCAATACATCTAGATCCCATCAAATTAGTTAATTTAATACGCGTAATAATCCCTCCACTTGCACTTATCTTATTAGTACTAGGTAGCATATTTTTTGGCATTGCCACTCCTACAGAGGCAGGGACCTTAGGTGCAATTGGCTCTATGATACTTGCAACAATACATAAAGGATTTAGCCGCAAAACCCTCTCAAAAGTATGCGACGAAACTCTTCGCACTACTGCAATGGTAATGGCAATATTACTTGGATCAACAGCATTTAGTCTGGTCTTCCGAGGAGTAGGTGGTGATGAACTGATTGCAAATTTATTGCTCAATCTTCCTGGTGGAAAAATAGGTTTCATGGCCTTCAGCATGATTACAATTTTTATTCTGGGCTTTTTCATCGATTTTTTTGAAATTGCCTTTATTGCAGTTCCACTACTACTACCTTCAGCTCGTCAACTATTAGGGCCTGACGCACTGCTCTGGTTAGGAGTAGTGATTGGCGCAAACCTACAAACATCCTTTTTAACGCCTCCATTTGGTTTTGCACTCTTTTATTTGCGGGGAGTCGCTCCAAAATCAATTACAACTAATGAAATCTATAGAGGCGCAGTCCCATTTGTATCACTACAAATAGCTGTATTGATCATAATTATCGTCGCTCCAGGACTGGTAAATTGGCTTCCAAGAATATCCTGGTCCTGAATTAAGACACAATTTAGAACCACGCTTCTTAGAGTCTCAATAATGGTCAGATGAATCCATGGCAAACTCCAAATCAATAGCCACGGTTAAAACGACCCATCAAGCTCCCAAGCTTTCCTTGCAATGTGCCCCTATTGGCACAGACAGCATCACTTTCAGATCTTTAGACTGGGAGCGAAGTCGTTTTGATATTGAATTTGGCCTTCGCAATGGCACCACATACAACAGCTTTCTTATAAAAGGATCTAAAACCGCGCTAATAGATACAAGTCACTTAAAATTTCAAAAAATTTGGATTCAATTGCTCAAAGAGGAAATTAATCCTCGTGATATTGATTTCCTAATAGTCAGTCATACCGAGCCAGATCATTCAGGGCTCATTGGCGATGTACTCAATCTCAACCCTGAAATAGAAATTTTAGGATCAAAAGTAGCCATACAATTTCTGAACAACCAACTACATCGACCTTTTAATTCTAGAACAGTAAAAAGTGGTGATGAATTAAATCTTGGAAGCAATCCTTCAAGTGGAATTGACCATCGAATCGAATTCCTCAGCGCACCAAATCTACATTGGCCAGATACAATTTTTTCCTTTGATCATGGCACTGGAGTGTTATATACATGTGATGCTTTTGGACTTCATTATTGCTCAGATGAACTTTTTGATAACAACCCAGAAATTATAGCGCCCGATTTTCGTTTCTATTACGAATGCCTAATGGCTCCAAATTCAAGAAGTGTTCTACAAGCACTTAAGCGCATAAATAAATTGCCAGAAATAAGCACAATTGCAGTAGGTCATGGCCCTCTCCTGCATCATCATCTACAGCTATGGAAGAACAACTACTATGAATGGAGTAGCTCAAGAACTAAAGGGAATAAATATGCTGCTGTATGTTATTTAAGCCAATATGGATATTGTGATCAACTAAGCCAAGCTATTGCACATGGCATTGGAAAAACAGGCGCACATGTGCAACTAATAGATCTTCGAGGATCTGATGCTCAAGAACTCAGTGCTCTTATTGGAGAAGCAGAAGCTGTAGTAGTCCCTACATGGCCTAGCCAATCAGACTTCGAACTCCAAAATTCAATAAGCACTCTTCTTGCAGCTTTAACACAAAAACAATGGATTGCTATATATGAAGCATATGGCAATAGCGACAACCCTATTGATTCAGTAGCCAATCAGCTACGTAGCCTTGGGCAAAAAGAAGCCTTTGCTCCATTACGAATCAAGGAAATGCCAGATGGCAGTACATATCAAAGATTTGAGGAGGCAGGCACTGATCTCGGACAATTACTCAATCGTCAAGAAAACATCTCAACAATGAAAAGTTTGGATGGTGATCTGGATAAAGCATTAGGTCGCCTATCTGGTGGACTTTATGTTGTAACAGCAAGTCAAGGAGAAGGTAATAATCACAGACAAAGTGCAATGGTCGCAAGTTGGATAAGTCAAGCCAGTTTCAATCCGCCAGGACTAACAGTTGCAGTCGCAAAAGATCGAGCAATTGAGACATTAATGCAGGTTGGAGATAATTTTGTTGTCAATGTACTTAAAGATGACAACTATCAAATCTTATTAAGGCATTTCCTTAAACGATTTCCACCAGGAGCAGATCGTTTTGAAGGTGTAAACATCCTTAAAGATGTTGCTAAAGGTGGGCCAGTTCTTGCAGATTCTCTTGCCTTTTTAAGTTGTCGAGTTGAAAAAAGATTAGAGACTCCAGATCACTGGATCATTTACTCAATAGTCGAACAGGGAAATATCTCAGACACACATGCCAATACAGCGATCCATCATCGCAAAGTAGGAAACCACTACTAATGACAAATTCATCTGATCAACCATGCATAACACCCATAGACAGGTTGCAAACAATCCATATCCCAATTGAATCTGGTCTTATTAGTCTGCGTGGACTGAGTCCTAAGAGACTGAGGTTTGAGCTTGAATACGGTTTAGAACGTGGTAGTACAGATAACAGTTTCTTATTTGCCGATTTTGAGAATGCTAAGACTCCTTGTGATCAAGCAATACTAATACATCCACCAGGAGCAACTTATGCCGACGTTTTCATACCAGCTTTAAAAGATGCTCTCCCAAAAGGGATCATCAAGCTTCTAGTTGTAGTTGGACATGTCAATCCTAATAGGGTCTCAATGCTCAGGCAATTAACAGAAGCTTACCCTCAAATAGAATTAATTAGTTCCAATCCAGGTGCGAAATTACTTAAAGAGCTTTGGGTAAATCAAAAACCAAATCGATCCAAAAGTTCAGAAGACAAAATACATCCTTCACTTCCTGCATTGCCAAAAATCAAGATAATTAAGCAAGAAGAGGAGCTCCCAACCAATCAAAAGTACAAATTACGTCTACTACCAGCACCTTCACCAAGGTGGCCAGGAGGATTGCTCGCATTTGAAGAACATCTAGGTCTGCTAATGAGTGACAAATTTTTCTCTGCTCATCTATGCACCAGAGATTGGGCTGAAGCTAATCCAAGTAGTACAGAAGAAGAACGTCGACATTTTTATGACTGTTTGATGGCACCGATGTCAAGTCAAGTGGCCTCAATTGTCAATAAGCTAGAGGAACTAGATATACAAAGTATTGCCCCTGGACATGGTCCAGCAATAGATACAAGTTGGCGTAGTTTATTAAATGACTACCAAAGGTGGAGTGAAGGACAACAACGAGCAAATATGAGAGTGATATTGCTCTTCGCGAGTGCCTATGGAAACACAGCAGCTATTGCAGATGCCTTAGCAAATGGTGTCAGTCGAACAGGTATTCAAGTAGAAATTCTCAATTGTGAGTTCATTTCACCAAATGATCTGATGAAGCACATCCGAAAAGCAGATGCTTATCTAATCGGTTCACCTACCCTTGGAGGACATGCACCAACTCCAATAGTTTCCGCTCTAGGTACTCTCCTAGCAGAAGGAGATAGAAATAAACCAGTGGGAGTTTTTGGTAGTTATGGCTGGAGTGGCGAAGCTGTAGATCTACTCGAACAAAAATTGCGTGATGGTGGTTTCAAATTTGGCTTCCAAACAATCAAAATAAAATTTAGTCCAGATCCGAAAATGGTAAAAACAATTGAAGAAACAGGCACCATTTTTGGCAGAAACTTACTCACAACCCAACAGCGACGACAACGACGAACCACTGAAGGCATGATTGCCAGTCGTAGTAATCCTGCAATATTGGCCTTAGGTCGTATCGTGGGGTCTCTTTGTATTTTGACTAGTCGAAAAAAGCAAGCAGAAGGGACCTTAAGTGGCGCAATGGTTGCCAGCTGGATCAGTCAAGCAAGCTTTGCTCCGCCAGGCATAAGTATTGCTGTAGCAAAAGACAGAGCCGTAGAAAACCTCTTACACAAAGACGATCGATTTGCACTCAATATTCTTGCTGCTGGGCGTCACAACAAACTGATGAAGCAATTTTTACATCCTTTTCCACCAGGAGCCGATCGTTTTTCCGGACTCAAACTAGATCTCAGCCCCAATGGCCAACCATTACTACCTGATGCCTTAGCTTGGCTAGAAGGATCTGTCAAACAACGAATGGAATGCAGTGATCATTGGCTGATCTATGCAGAAATTAATTACGGAAAAGTGTTAGATAATGATGGTGTCACTGCAGTACATCAACGCAAAACCGGAGCAAATTATTAATCAATAAAATAATCCAATCAAATCTATAGTCCTTCCACAATCATCTCAATGGATAACAAAGACGACCTGCTGGTAGTAACCGCAAGTAGTGGTGAAAACCTAAAGCTGGCCCAGCGATTCGTTGCAATCGGAAAGAAGCTACAAATAAATGCCAAATTAATAGATTTAACAAGAATTGAACTACCTCTTTATAACCCCCGTGTTCATGCCGAGACGGGAGTTCCACCTGCTGCAAAAAACTTAAGTACTCAAATGGGAGCTATACCACGCTGGGTCATTTGCGCACCTGAATACAACGGCTCAATTCCTCCTGTATTGACAAGTGCCATAGCTTGGCTATCGGTACAAGAGGAAGACTTTCGTTATTTATTTAATGGCCGACCAATCGCTATGGCTAGTCACTCAGGAGGAGGAGGCATGGAATTATTGCTTTCACTTCGCATACAACTCACACACTTGGGTGCACAAGTAGTAGGTCGTCAACTTATGAGTAACAGCAACAAACCAGCCCAAGATGAATCCATAGAAGATTTATTGCGTCGATTATTACAAACCCAACCAATAGAAATCTAAGCATCTAAAAGGTCCGACTCCTTTAGCAAGCCTCAGCCTTTCAACAGAAAAGGGCTTGAAATCATTCACTGAAGTGCTAAGAGCTCCACACCAACATCATCTATTAACACCCCATATATAGCCTAGACGCTAAGTTATTTTAGAACCATCAATGGTATGTTGCACAATCGTAAAGCACTAAAGAAACCAAGGCTTCATAGCATTTATTGGTAATTCCTAACGCAAATACCAACTTGAATTGGTAATTCTTAAAAAATTCATGAATTAATAGCCACACCATATATTGTGTCTTGAAATGAGGTAACGCTTGGTATGAATCCTTTTGGTAATGGGATCTCACACTGATCACTACAGAACCTTCCGTTATAGAGGTTTCATTCTTATAGAGCACCCCAACCAAACATGGTTAGTGCGACCTGAACGGAGTCCGATGGTTTTACTTCCATTTCGTACACAAAGTTGTTCACTAGAAAAAGTAAAAGCAATTTTGGATTTAAGGCTGAGTGAGGCACAAGCAATCCAACAAGCTGCATAAAACTATCAATATCTTTTCAATTGTAAAACCGTCATTTAGTGCGAATTTGATTCCAAGCTTCAAGGACTTTTTTTGCCATAGGTATTGCATGAACTGACCCACCTCCAGGAGTATTTTGAGCAAATGCAACGATCACTATCTCAGAAGAGTCATATGGAGCAAAACAAACAAACCAAGCATGGTCTGAACCACCAGTACTATCTTCTGCAGTACCTGTCTTACCAGCAACTGGAGGAAAATTCGTTAAGTTTGCAGTTATCGACCAGCCTGTACCCGATTTAACGACTTTTCTAAGGCCACTACGAATTGTTTGTAAGGTTGAAGCTTCCATATCTACTTTCTTTCGATATTGTCGCGAAGTCCAATCAATACCCATATCTGCTAAATGTGGGGTAATCAAATACCCACCATTTGCAAATACTGCATAAGCTCGAGCCAATTGTAGAGGCGTTATCTGAACAACTGCTTGGCCTATTGCCGCGCTAGCCATATCCTCAGGAATCCAAGGTGTTGTACCTGGTTGCCCCCAACCTCTTCCTTTTGACGCCCAGTCTTCATTACCTACCAGTCCTTTACTTTCCTCATAAGTAATTTCAATACCAGTCAAAGAATCAAATCCTAATTTTGCAGCTGACTCATACAAAGCCTTAGAACCTACTCCTACACCAACCTGGTAGAAAAATGTGTTACTTGAAACTCGAAGCGCATCCTCATAGCCAATTGTTCCAAAACCTTTGCCGTTATGCTCATAAAAACAATGGCCACCATATTTAATACATGGAAAAGTATCTAAAAGTACATCTCGCGGAAATTTACCAGTCTCCATTCCAGCCATTGCTGTTACAGGTTTCCAAGTACTCCCCGGGTCATAGGCATTAATTGCACGACTAAATAAAGGCATACGAGACGATGCAAAAAGATCGTCATACTCCTTCTGAGTCATAAACAATTTAGAAAAAAAATTAGGGTCATAAGTTGGTCGACTAGCCATCGCTCGAACTGCACCTGTTCGAGGATCAAGAGCCACTATTGCACCAGCAGCTTTATCAATTAACGCATTTTCAGCTGCCTTCTGCAGCTCAAGGTCAATAGTGAGGCGTAAATCTCTACCTGCTACTGGAGACTTGATCCCAAGACTTCGTTGGACGGTTCCAAAAGCATCAACTTCAAGCATTTCGCCTCCCCACTTTCCACGCAAATGAGTCTCATAAGCAGCCTCTATTCCAGTGCGACCTATACGATCACTAATTAAATAACCTTTCTTATCAAGGCTAATAAGCTCCTTCTGAGTAATCGCTTGGGTATAACCCAACACATGAGATGCAAGAGTTCCATATGGATAGTGACGAAGCAACTCCACATCAACTTGAGCACCTTTCAGAGAGCCTTCCTGCTCCTTAAATCGCAATACTTGTTCTATTTTCAAATCTCTAACAAGAGTTATACGGAAAGGGTCATTCCGCACACCACTAGAAAAACGAAGATCAAGATTTTCTTTTGAAAGATCTAGTAAAACAGCTAAACGATCACGAAGAAAAGGCCATTGCTCCTGACTGACTAATCTTGGCTGAATCGAAAGAGTATACGTAAACCTACTATCTGCCAAAATCTTGCCATTGAGATCTAGTAATCGCCCCCGAGGTGGTTCACGAGAAACCAACCGAATTCTATTCTCGTCTGACAGTTTTCTATAAAAAGAACCCTGCACAATCTGCAGCCAAAAAAGGCGCCCAACCATTGATCCAAAACAAACAATAACCAATGCAATCAAAACTATTGGTTGCTTTGATACACCTGTTTTCTGGTTATTAGTTAAAGATACTTTAATTTTACCAGTCATCTAAATATAAATCAAATTGACCTATCTGAAGAGGCTACACTATCAACATTTTGAGCTTCTATATAAGCTTCAAGCTCTTCCAGTCGTCCCTCAATTCTACACAAAATAGCTAATAAAGATTCTTCATCCTCTATTTCATGGTTGTTAGATACCTCCTCATCAACAGCTACTTTTACTGACACAACAGGATTCCCAAGCCCTGGACTTACCTGGTCAAGCCGATCGCGCAAAGATCTAGCAGCAGTCTCTCCTTCTACACGTAGGTCTTGCAAGGGGTCTTTGGAATCCTTAAAAGCCTCAACAAGTTTGTTAGCACCTCCTTGTCTAGCTCTCTCTACCATTGCCAACCCAACTGGCAAAACATCCTGCATTAACAAAAGACGCAGATTTTCAAAAGGATCCTCGGCCATAAAAGCCTAAAAGTTCTATCTGATTCCAGTCTGCTCGATGGGTGTCAACAATGATGGGCAACTAATACTTGATACTCCAAAAGACCAACCGGTAAATCCGGTGAGCACAATAAGAGCAACCATTGGTCCAACAGCTTGATGAGTAGTTTCTAAACTCATCCATTCTTTCCATGTACGCCAAAAACGCTCGCGCGCAAATCTCTTTCGCTCTCTATGTTCTTCTTTAAAACGCCGACGAAATGACTTCTCTACCCAGCGTTCAAAAGCAAGCTTTTTAGTTACTGCCATTTTTCGCTCGATTTCGAGCAGCTGCCCGGCATTTAATTCAGGATGAAAGGTGCCTATTAGTTCAAGGCTCTTAAGAAACATTTCAACAGAGCCATCCTTTAAAGCTCGCTCTTGTTCATCTAAATAGGTCCAATCCAACTCTGGATAAAATCTCCTCCGATTAATTTTGATTTGATCCTCTCCAAGCTGGCCTGGCTCTCTTAACCAGCGATCAGTATTGCTATCAAAACGGCGCCAGTAAAGGAAAGGATTGATATAGACGGTTCTACCTGCAAGCTGAATACTGTCCTGCTGAAGACGCCGTTGCAGCTGAAAGTCATTAGGTTGAGCCGCCGTCAATGAACTACAAGCTAGTGACCCAGACTATCTAGCGAACATGGCTCACACCAGTCCTAGACGAATAAAAAGTTATAGAGGTTTCCACCACGGTAATAAAACAAACCCAAGTGAAGGGCTATAAATTCGGGAAATTGGAGATTAATAATTTATCTGTGAAAAATCAACAAACAAGCTTCTTTGAAAAATAGAAAAAGTTTTCATCTTTAACAATAGCACGGTGAAGCATATCTTTTAATCTACAAATACTTCTTACTAGCCAATTCTATTCCCACTCAATAGTTCCAGGGGGCTTACTTGTTATATCTAAGACAACTCTATTAACTCCCTTAACTTCATTAACAATTCGATTAGAAATTGTCTCAAGGGTTTCATAAGGTATATGTGACCAATCAGCAGTCATGCCATCTTCACTAGAGACACAACGCACCACTATTGGCCAAGCATAAGTTCTCTTATCTCCCATTACTCCAACAGTACAAACAGGTAATAAAACTGCAAAAGCTTGCCAGATTTCATTATAAAGACCAGCAGTATTTATTTCTTCTCTTACTATTAAATCAGCATCACGAAGACAATCAAGTTTTTGATTAGTAACTTCACCAAGAATACGAATAGCTAAGCCTGGTCCTGGGAATGGATGTCTTCGAACAATCTCTTCTGGTAAACCTAAAGATCTACCAACCTTGCGCACCTCATCTTTAAAGAGGCGTCTAAGTGGCTCAACTAACTTAAATTGCAAGTCCTTAGGTAATCCACCAACATTATGATGACTCTTAATTTTAACAGCGACTCTTTCTCCTCCTTTGGTATCTAAATTAGTTCCCGCACTCTCAATCACATCTGGATAGAGAGTTCCCTGAGCTAGATAGTCAAAAGGACCCAAACGATTACTTTCTTCCTCAAATACTCTTATAAATTCAGTTCCAATTATTTTTCGTTTTTCTTCTGGATCTGTAATTCCATTCAGTTTAGAAATAAAACGTTCACGTGCATTTATATATTGAACATTAATATTAAACTTTGCATCAAAGAATTCCATTAGAAACTCTGGCTCTCCTTTTCGCATAAAGCCCTGATCAATAAACATGCAAGTCAACTGATCACCAATTGCCTGATTAAGCAAGAATGCAAGAGTTGATGAATCAACACCTCCAGACAACGCAAGTAAAACACTTTTATCTCCGACTTGATCTTGCACCAAAGCTATTGCTTCATCAATAAAAGCTGCCGTTGTCCAATCAGACTCACAACCACATATCTGATATACAAAATTTCGAATCAATACCATTCCGTTGGTTGAATGAACCACCTCAGGATGAAATTGCACCCCATAAAGATTTTGATCAATAGAAGCAATGGCAGCTTGAGCCGTATTAGCCGTATGAGCCAAACCAACAAAACCTGAAGGAAGAGACCTTACCGAATCTCCATGACTCATCCACATGGTGGAACCATCAACAACATTGGCTAGTAATGCTGTTGGATTATCAACATGCAAAGGGGCCTTCCCGTATTCCGCTTTACCAGTAGCAGCTTCCACTCGCCCACCTAGCTGATGAACCATTAACTGCATGCCATAACACACACCAAGAATTGGTATACCCAAACCCCAAATTGCTTCGTCACATAAAGGAGCTCCTTCGGAATAAACAGAGCTAGGCCCCCCACTCAGAATTATTCCCTTAGGGGCAAGATCACGAAGCTCCTCAACCGAGGTGTTGTAACTCATAACCAAGGAGAAGACATCCGTTTCGCGTACTCGCCGAGCAATTAGCTCGGAATACTGTGAGCCAAAATCAAGAATGACAATCGCCGGTTTGCGCTGACCATCAAATTGAGAGGAGGACATATCATCAAAAAACGCGTTTACAGAAAATCTTCAGAGCACTCAGAGTAAATAATGAAGTGATTTTGCTAAACCGCCAGATTGATATCCCAAAAAGACAACTGTCGCTGACCAAATGGCCCTGCCCAACGCAGCTGTCTCTGACGATCAAACAAAGCAACTCCTACCTGAATAGTCCAAGATCCATAGCGTCTAACATAGTCAGCACTACGCTTTTCTATGGCTAAAGCCATATGATTCCATAACCTTTTAGCAACATCTGGATCGCGTGATTCCAACCTTAAGAAAGCATTCTCAAGTGAGTCGGATTGAGCGAGTTCCTTAACCAAGTGCAAGGGCAATCCTTCATTAACTGCAAGAGCAGTAATTACCTCTAATCGAGCATCTGCCAAATGATGATGAGTATGAAATATTCCTCCAGCGAGCTTGACTAATTTCCCGTGGTAACCGAAAAGAAGCAATTTACCAACCCCTTCTTCAGCTGCCGCAACTAGCAACGGGCCTAACCAATTCCCCACTTTCAAAATTTGGTCTGAGTTAATACCCAACTTCAATGCTAAGTCGAGGCCGTTTTCTCCTAAAACAAAGGTCAAAGGAATATCAATTGGAAAATCAGCAGATTTGCAACGCAATTGATCAAGGGTTTTTTGAAGTTGCTGAGGCGAAGCACTGTCTTGAGTCTCAGCTTGCGTACCAATAAGAGCAAGACCGTCAACAACTCCAAAAGCCTTATTGCTAGTACGTGCTGCCAACTCTTTCCCTCTTGGGAAAATAATCTCAAGCCTCAAAATGCGTCCAAGTGGAATCAAAGGTCGAAGATTACGAATCAACAATTGCCTTGCAAATCCTGACAAACAAGCCTCTCCGCTACCTTCAAGAGTCCCTACACCTGCACCAGCTACTAAATACAACCAAGCTTCCAACTCATCACCTAATGACCTATCTAAAGAATTCTGTTGCCATTGAACACAAGTCCAAATCTCTAGTCCTCGCGTGAGATCCAGTCCCAGTCCAGGCTCGCAATGATTAATAGCAATGGCCTGGGATCCTCCTGCAAACATCGCACTTGATGTGACAGGAACATACAAAGGCTCTGCGTTATTAGCATCACCAGGCAAATAAATCCGCTGACTAGAAGTAAAAGGCTGGTCAAGCAATACTTGAGTTGCCGCACAAGCTGCCGCTACAACCCAAATTGGTAGTGTTAAACCTTTAGTTTCAGACAATGAGTGCTCGATAGATACAACCTGGCTAACTGTTTTTTAAGATGAATACTTCTGTTTTCGGAAACCATGCAGGACAAACTTACCCTGATGATCCCAGGGCCAACCCCTGTACCCGAAACAGTATTAAAGGCCCTTGGCCGTCACCCAATAGGCCATCGAAGTGCAGAATTTCAATCAATTGTCGAACGTACTACCAAACAACTGCAATGGTTGCATCAAACCACGAATGATGTACTAACAATTACTGGTAGTGGAACTGCCGCAATGGAAGCAGGAATTATCAACACACTTAGCCGAGGGGACAAAGTCATCTGTGGTGACAATGGCAAATTTGGCGAGAGATGGGTAAAAGTTGCGAAAGCATATGGGTTAGAAGTACAAGTCTTAAAGGCAAAATGGGGACAACCCTTAAACACAAATGACTTTCGCCAATTACTTGAAACAGATACAAATAAAGAAATTAAAGCCGTAATCTTGACTCACTCAGAAACTTCAACAGGAGTAATTAATGATCTAGAAACTATTAGCAAGCATGTACTGAATCATGGCCACGCAATAACAATTGCTGACTGTGTTACTAGTATTGGTGCATGTAACATTCCAATGAATGATTGGGGTATAGATGTAATCGCATCAGGCTCGCAAAAAGGTTACATGATGCCACCTGGGCTCAGTTTTATTGCAATGAGCAAACGTGCATGGAAATTTAATGAAATATCAAATTTACCAAAGTTTTATCTTGATCTAAAGCCTTATAAAAAAACATCAGATAAAAACAGCAATCCATATACCCCTGCAGTAAATCTCTACTTCGCCCTGGAAGCTGCTTTAACTATGATGCAAACAGAAGGATTGCAATCAATTTTTGCTAGACATGCCCGACATAGAGAAGCTGTTCATGCAGGGATGAAAGCAATAGGGCTTCAAATCTTTTCAGAAGAAGGTTACGGCAGTCCAGCAATAACAGCCATATCACCACAAAATATTGACGCAGAACAATTGCGAAAAGAAGTCAAAGAGAAATTTGACATCCTTTTGGCTGGTGGCCAAGATCACTTAAAAGGGAAAGTCTTTCGAATTGGCCACCTTGGCTTTGTAAATGATCGTGATGTTCTAACGGCAGTTGCTGCAATTGAAGCAACTCTTGGAGATTTAGGTATAAATAACGTCAAAACAGGTGCAGGAGTTGCAGCAACTGCGGAAATTCTCCAAAAAAGATAATAAGAGATTCGTCATCTATTGTATTAAAATCACATCAATGCGGGTGTAATTCAGTGGTAGAATGTCAGCTTCCCAAGCTGGACGTCGCCGGTTCGAATCCGGTCACCCGCTTATCTGCAAAAACTTAATAAGCTCTAAAAAGAAAATCAATTTGAATGTAACCTTTCTTGACTTCAAAATTAACACTTCATATCAAGCGTAAAACTCTTCTGCACTAACTAATCAAAACAAACAGATATTACTAAAGTCAGGTACTAGGTTTTATGAGTTGTAATACTTGTGGTCCAGCAACACTTGCTTTTCGTTCCTGAGCTAATGCTTTGAGAATCAAAGTAGCAGCCGCCGTAAGATCTCCTGCTTCCGCTTGTTCGCTTGCTGAGTCAAAGTAATTCTCTGCGACCTTTAAAAAAGCATCGCCCTTACTTCTAGCACTATGCACTGTGGATCCTGGTCTCACAAAAGTAAATGTCAAGACTAAATTAGAGTCAGTTCTTACTCATCCAACTTTAACGTGAATTTTGTGTAAAAAATCAATCAAAGGAATTAATTTTGAAAATTGCTTTGCAAAAGACTGAGCCTCAAATGATTTGAAAAAGAGAAATTTAGATTCCTGGCTCCCCAATGTTTCCTCTCACATCAGCAATTTGAGTTCGCAATAACGCTGACCTCTTGTAATCACCCGAGTTTCAGCGACAGTCAAAGCAAATTCAAGCTTCTTTAACTGATGACATCCTTCAAAAAGCCTTACATCTTATAAAAAAAGTGCCTAATGATGTGTTTCAGATAAGTTGACCTAAAAAAGCCATTGGCAAAATGATTTTTGCCGAATGCCTTCTATTGATTTTTATTTTCTAATCTTTGGACTATTTATGCTGCAACATCAACGTGCTCATCTTGATCCAACCAATTTTCTTCAAACTCATTGTTGGGAGAGGAACTCTCTAAGAGCTCTTGACACTCTCTTAAAAGTTGCTCAACTCCATCAAGTCTGGCAATCTCCTCAGCTGCTGGTTCTTGTTGTTGCTGACGCAACTGCATTTCAAAAGACTCTTGACGCTGTTCTAATTTGACCAGCCTCTGTGAAAGTGAATTAATAGTCTGAGCGAGATCTTCTGCCGTACGAGTAATCCTAAAAGAACACGAGGATGACATAGTAGAGAATTTAGGAGTTGGACCGATAACAACACATAGATAGAAAAGACTCAAGTCTCTTTTTACCAGTAGCACAAAAATGATTTGGGATCAGACTGAAACCAAAGGTCTCAATAAGCATGTATCTCAATGGGACTTTATTGATGTAGCGAGGAGCAGGAAATGCCCTTCATTTGATCACGTTCGTACAGGTATCCCAGCTGCGCCACTTGCAAGCACTTAACTAAGAGTCGGCACTGCCTTGGAACAGGGCTAACAAGAGAATCTCTTGAGCAATTACAAAATCTATAACGACCTTATTTCCTTATCATGCTTACTCTTGTCTGAACAGGAGTAGTCGCCTACTAGGAATTGATCCAATCATCTCACTCTTAGGTGCTGCACCTGGTGGAATTACTGGAATGAGCCTAGTAAGTGCAGAATTTGGTGTAGGTGTGCTGTAGCAGCCTTCCATGCCATAAGGCTCATAACCGTATTACTTGTTTTACCCCTAATAGTTAAATTTCTTGTGATCTCTGGACTAACTAATCCCTAGAAGCCTAGACATCAATGAAGAAGTAGATACGTTAATAGGGTTGACTAATCTTCAACTATGATCAAACATCGATATTCCTTTGCTCTTCGACTCACAACTATAGGCTTAGCATGCATTGCTACGCTAGGGACTGGTGGTATTGCAGCCAGCACAGAAACTGGAAAGAAAGGTGCACAGATTTATTGTTTCATGCGCACAAATGGCAATGAACACGAAGTCAGTTGGAATGCGGCCTATGCGGTCATTAAACGCCAAACAAGCGGCATATTCAAAACTTCACCTAAACATGCTGCCGTAATGATTATAGAGACGGTTGTTCAAAATCCTAGTGAATATAAAAATTGTGGTAGCCATCTTGGTGATCTATTTGCTAAATCCAATACAAACAATGATAACATTAATAACTCTTATGATAGCAAAACAACTACTAAAGATAGATATAGCTATTGATTAGTTATTGTTCTTTTATCTTAGCTAGATATGTCTTAAACATAGCAGGTAATGTTTGCCGTGTTAAGGATACTCGTCGTGTTCCCATAAGTACCTCTATTCGTTCAGCTTTATTCGCAACCAAGCCATCTACAAGTTCATCGATAAAACCCAATTTAAACCAATGACTTGTTAGTGGACCATCCATCCCAAGTCGATGGCAACGATCCTCTGCCTGATCAACCTCTCCTGGAGTCCAAGGCCTTTCCAGCAAGACAACATCTCTAGCACGATGCAATGTATAGCCAAGTCCAGCTGCACCATATGTAGCCAATAACAAAGATTCTTTTCCTGATTGAAACCTATTAATTGCTAATTCTCTTTCTTCCATTGACTGTTTACCAGTTAATAACTCACCCCCCAACTCTTGATGAAGAAAGTGAAGAGGCTTTAAAAAGCTACTAAACAGAACAACTGGTCTTTTTAAGCTACGAAACTGTCCTAACAACTTGCTAACTGCCGGCAATTTAAACTCTGCTGATATTTGACGAAGTGCAGAAAGCACTACCAATGACTCAGCATCTGAATTCACCAAACCCTGTTCAATACGGAAACGATAATCATCAACAATCAAAGTCAGGCGATGCTCAAATCCCTTGCGTTCCTCGGGAGGTAGTACGACCGGATACTCTTGACGCAACTTTGGCGGCAACTCCAATATACTTTTCTTAAAGCGGTTAAGAATTACAGGTTGAACTAAACGCCGTAGCTCTATCAAATTGCTAGCCCCAGTGCTATCCCAAGTTCGTCGACCATTCATCTGTTTCCAATGACCACAACAAAATTTTTTCTCAAAGTCTCTTTGATTAGATGCCAATGGATGATCAATAGCCGCCAGAAGTGGATATAATTCTGAAGGTCTACCATTTTTCATAGGCGTACCAGTTACTAACCAAATACATGTAAGACGAGGATGACGCGCCAATCGCAATAAAGCTTTTGTCCGCTTTGCTTTTAAACGCTGTGCGAAATGAGCCTCATCTACTATTAATAACGTCCCATTATTAAATAACTCCTTTGGAATGCTTGCCCAACTTTGCAAATCTATCTGAACTCCAACTGCTTTTGCCTCCTGTTGCCAATGAGTATGTAACCCAACTGGAGCAATAACCATCAGGCGAACATCACTAGCTCTCACAATTGCTCGAGCAGCAAGCAAAGTAGTTACTGTTTTGCCTAAACCCATCTCATCAGCCAACAACGCTCCACTTCTCGACATAAGCCAACGCGCTCCAGAGCATTGATGTTGTAATGGTCTGCGGCCATCCAACAAAGGCTTTTCAAATTCTGCATGCCTAAGCAAATCAGGATAAGGAGGCAAAGGAGGCAAAGGATCTCTCAGCAATGTCAACCACTGAGAGAACTCATCCTGCAAGAAAAAGCGCGAGGCGAATTGTTCGTTAAGACATTCAGCTGCAGAAAAAGGAAATTCCCAGCCTTTGACAAAGCCATGCCAAGTGCCAGGTGGCCGAATTTTTCTTAACTGGGCATGAGTGACAGCATCAAAAGGAAAAGATACTTGTATCAAGCCAGCCTCAGTTAAGCCTAAGTAGCAACTTGAAATTGATTCAAACGGAAACTCTCCGAATCAAAGAATATCAATTTACTTAGCTACTCAAAATCAACTAAGGGAGAATGCGCCTTAATACAAAACCATAGAAAAAACAGAAGACAATACTCAAGACATTGACGAGAGTGTCAGTCACGGCAAACTACGCTTAACCGAGATGCTCGGATGCAAGCAAGGGACGCCGTTTTCCTCGAAGAGCTCTGTCCCAAATTACGTGTCCGACGATGGCGACAATCACTACACACATATACCGACAAAAGTTGCATCTATTGTGGCAAGCCTTCTGAATCTATAGATCATGTTCTGCCACGCAGCCACGGCGGATTAAGTATCACAGAAAATTGTGTGCCAGCATGTTTAGCGTGTAACGGTGATAAGTCAAACAACGATGCCTTTGACTGGTATAGGCGTCAACGCTTCTATGACCCTAGACGAGCAATGGCAATTCGAGCTTGGATAGACGGAGATATACGCCTAGCTTTAAGGTTGTTGCAATGGGCTAAACCAAGCCACATAGAGCCTAACCAAAACAAAAAAACAAATACAGACTGGGCTTTACAGGCCGCTTAAAAATCACCACACCTGACAAACAATTTCAGGATTGTGTCTTTCGCATATAGATGCCATCTCATGAGGAGTCTCAGGAGCAATAACATTTGTAAAAGCAATAAGCATTAAAGGGACCACAAAACGAAAATTTAAACTTTGGACTTGTTGAACAAGCAATCTTAGACATGAGCGATCCTTGAAAACAGTGCAAGAAACTTGAGAATCACGTAAAGAAGAAGTCATCACAAAAATCATCGGATAATACATTTGTACTCATGCTTCAAGATCTTGTCAAGCAATGCACCCCACTTCCTCCAAACGCAAAGTTACTAGTATTAGGAGGTGGTTTTAGTGGTCAACATGTTGCTGCTTTAGCTAAACGACTTGGTAGCAATGTGATTTGTAGTCGACGAAAAAAAGACAAGCCAGGTGCAAATGTTGTTTTCGACAGCGCGACAAAACAAACCCCTGCTCCAACAGCACTAAAAGAAATAACTCATCTAATTAGCTGCATACCTCCAGAAGCCAATGGAGAAGATCCAGTAATTAGCCTTTTGAGTAAGCAATTACACGACATGCCCTTGCAATGGGTTGGCTATCTCTCCACAACAGGGGTATATGGCGACCATAAAGGAAACTGGGTTACAGAAGCTGATCTTCCAAGACCGCAACAACTTAGAAGCAAGAGAAGACTATCGTGTGAGCAAGCATGGCAAGCTTCGGGTCTTCCCGTACAAATTCTTCGCCTCCCAGGAATATATGGACCAGGCAGATCAGCTCTTGAAGCAATAAATAAAGGAAAAAGCAAAATGATAGATAAGCCAGGACAAGTTTTTTCTAGAATTCATGTAGATGATATTGCCGGAGCTATTTTTCATCTCATTAAATTAGCGTCTACAGGGATCAAGCCAAAAATAATCAACGTTGCTGACAATCAACCATCAACCAATGTTGAAGTTCTTGAATATGCAGCATCTCTACTAGGATCTTCATTGCCTCCTATCCAACCATTCGAAATCGCATCAAAAGAAATGAGTCCAATGGCTCTTTCTTTTTGGGAAGAAAATCGTAGAGTGAGTAATCAAATGCTCTGCAAGAAACTTGGATATCCTCTATTGCATCCTAATTATCAAGTCGGGCTTAGAGACTGCTTAAACCAAAGAAATCAATCTTCTAGCTATTCATCATTTGTCGACTTTGAATGATCAGTATCAAACCTTTCAAGAATAAACTTAGACCAATCCAAGGGTTGTTCTGGGTCAATATGACTGAAACCCACTTCATGCAAAAACTGACTCCACTTAATAACCAACCAGCCATCTCGAAGACCAGCTCCAATGCCGTAAAACAAAAACCCAATCAACAACCAACGAAACATGGCAGATCTAAATCAATATCACGAAGCTAAACACTGTGTAGCCATCTGCATGGGAGATCCAGCAGGAATTGGAATAGAAATAACACTAAAAGCCATTGGATCATACAAATTACCCCTAGGAATTAAACCCGTATTAGTGGGCTGCAGAAGAACTATTGAAATGGTCTATTCACAATTAACTGCACAAGGGGTCTCGCCGTTAGCCAACCCAAAAAATTTACATATTGAAGATTTTCCATTCAAAGGCTCATTCACACCAGGTGAACCAAATGCAAATACTGGTGAAGCTAGTTTTCTTTGGTTAAAAAATGCTATCAATTTCGTACAAAAAGGACACGCTAGAGCCTTAGTAACAGGACCAATCGCTAAACATGCCTGGCATGAAGCTGGGCATTGCTATCCAGGACAAACAGAGCTGCTTGGAGAACTTACTGGCATTGATCACCCTTCAATGCTTTTCACTGCGAAGTCTCCAGAAAACGGTTTGCGGCTAAATACCCTTCTTGCAACAACACATTTACCACTCTCAAAAATTCATATAGAGCTAACACCTGAATTAATCAGTTCTAAACTTGATACCCTTGCTGACTTCTGTCAAAGATTTAAACCACATCCAAAGCTTGCTGTAGCAGGTCTAAATCCACATGCTGGAGAAAAAGGGAAACTAGGAGCAGAAGAAATAAATTGGCTATTACCAACATTGCAAAAGTGGCAAGCAAAAAATCAATCAATAACTCTTAGTGGGCCTATTCCTCCAGACACTTGTTGGATTAATGCAGCCAAAGCATGGCAAGGAGTAGCCAATACAATCAGCCCAGATGGATTCTTAGCGTTATATCACGATCAAGGACTAATTCCTATGAAAATAATTGCTTTTGATGAAGCAGTAAATACAACATTAGGACTTCCCTTCATAAGAACATCTCCAGATCATGGAACAGCATTTGATATAGCTGGACTTGGATGCGCAAGGCATAACAGCATGCTTGCCGCGATTCAAACGGCATGGGATCTCACTAATTGATTTAAGAAGGTTTAACTCTCATCAGAACTTGGCCAAACTCTACTGGCGTTCCATTATCAATCAGAATTTCTATTACTTCTCCACTGACCTCTGATTCAAGTTCATTCATCAGTTTCATAGCTTCAAGAATGCAAACCGTCTGTCCAACACCAATACGACTGCCAACTTCTACAAAAGCTGGCTCTTCCGGTCCTGGTGCTCGATAGAAAGTTCCTACCATTGGAGCAGTTATATCAACTAAATCTGCTCGTGATGCGGGGACAGGAGGCGGAGGACTGCTAGGAGTAACAGTATCTACCTTCACCTGTGATGGGGATGAAGTAGGAGCTTCAATAAGCGAAGGAACTGCTTCAGAAGAGACAAATGCGGTTGCAGAAGGAAAGCTCCGCCTTATTTCAAGGCGAAAGTCTTCGCCTTCCAAACGAAATTCCTGAATATCACTGTCAGCTAAAGCATCCAGCAATTTGTGAAGTTGATCGTGATCAAGCTGCATGGTCATTAATTCTCCCGACCGAGATAGCTGTCATTACGTGTGTCAACTTTAATTTTCTCCCCAACTGAAATAAATAGCGGCACCATTACCTGAGCACCAGTCTCAAGGATGGCAGGTTTCGTACCACCTGTAGCAGTATCTCCCTTCACACCAGGATCAGTCTCTTTTATTTCAAGCACGACCGAATTTGGTAATTCAACCTCTAAAGGTTTTCCATTCCAAGAAACCACATTAACCTCCATACCTTCTTTTAAATACTTACGGCTCGAGCCAATCTGGTCAGCAGTCAACCTAGTTTCCTCATAACTAGACATATCCATAAAAACGTAATCTCCAGATTCCATATAAGTGTGCTGAAGAATGGATTTCTCTAACAATGCCTGAGGCAGCATTTCCCCAGCACGGAAAGTTTTCTCAACAACACTGCCACTTTGAACAGCTTTCAATTTAGTTCGAACAAAAGCCGAGCCCTTGCCAGGCTTGACATGCAAGAACTCAACAACACGCCAAACAGCACCATCCAATTCAATAGTGGTGCCAGTTCGAAAGTCATTACTGGAAATCATTCACGAGGAATGTCTCAGAGAATCATAAGGCTGTGCGAAAGTCGTGCAGTAACAGGATTCCCAATGGCAGTTCCTCATCTTCTCCTAAGCCTCTTAGCCATAGTCACAACAATGGGTCTGGCTTTTGATGCACCTGCAATAGCGGCCCTCCCTCCTGGTAATGCAGTAAAAGATCCTTATGCCATCCTTAGAAATGCCCTGCCAATAGAGCAAAAGGATCTGAGAGAGATCCAACATAATCTTGAGGACACTAGCAATTTAGTTCGGGGAAATCGCTGGCCTGCAGTGAATAAAGCCGCTTCATCAAGCGAATTTCTGCTCAATAAGCGTAAGCAATTTATTTTGGATTCCTTAGATGAAGAGAAGAGAGAAAAAGGAGAAAAAATTCTGAGTAAATTGAAACAAAACCTTGAAAATCTAGGAGAGTTAGCAAGTGCAAAAAATAAATTAGACTTTATTGAGGTCCGTCGAGCAAGTCTTAAAGAAATAGGGGATCTTGAACGACTTCTACTTGCTGAAGAATTTCCTTACACAATTCCTGAAGAATTTAATAACCTTCCAAGGCTTCTCGGTAGAGCAAACGTATCTATAAAAACCACTAAAGGTTCCATGAATGCAGTGATTGATGGGTATAACGCTCCACTAACTGCAGGTGCGTTTATAGATCTAGCTATCAAAGGTTTTTATGACGGATTGCCATTCACACGAGCAGAGGACTTTTATGTACTCCAAACAGGAGACCCAGAAGGGCAAGAAATTGGCTATATCGATCCTGAAACACAAGAGGAGCGTCATGTGCCTTTAGAAATACGAGTTCCTGGAGAAGAACAAACTATTTACAATCAAACATTTGAAGAGCTAGGACTCTTTACTGAGATACCCGTTCTTCCATTTTCAACGCTGGGTACACTCGGATGGGCTCATTCAGGTGAAGCTCTTAACGATGGTTCCTCACAATTTTTCTTCTTTCTCTATGAAGCAGAACTTAATCCTGCAGGCCGAAACCTCATAGATGGCCGAAATGCAGCATTTGGCTATGTAGTTGAAGGTTCCGAAGTTCTCAACGAGCTAGGTGTTGATGATCGAATTATCTCCATCAAAGTTCTCGACGGCTCAGATCGACTGTTCTCCCACGCATAACAAAAAACTTGCACGAAACGCTTGCGCAACTTGGTGAGCGAGAAATCCTCAACCGCCTAAAGCCCTTTGTTGCAGTAGGACAAATAGATGATGACACTGCTCAAATAAATCCACTCGGTCGAGAGTTGCTAATAAATACAGACGTATTAGTTGAAGGTATCCACTTCAGCACAAAAACTACCTCAGCCTCAGATGTGGGGTGGCGAGCAATTTCCACCAATCTGTCTGATCTTGCCGCTAGCGGCGTCGACCAAGTTTTATGCATCACGGTTGGTCTAGTTGCCCCCAGCAATACACCTTGGCAATGGGTAGAAAATGCATATCAAGGTATGAAAGAAGCACTCGAGCTATTCGGTGGGGAATTAGTTGGAGGAGACTGCTCTCGGGGACAACAAAAACTTCTGGCAATAACTGCAATTGGAACTCTTGGACCCTTAAGACTGCACAGATCAAAAGCCCAACCAGGAGATTGGCTTGTGACAAGTGGACCACATGGTCTCAGTCGACTTGGACTAGCACTACTGTCATCAGATCCAAAAGTAACTAACAAACAATTACCACTAAAACTCAAAACCAAAGCCATTAAGTGTCATCAACGACCTCAACCACCATTGCAGGCACTCAAAACTCTCCAGAAATGCAAACCTCGAGGAATGCAATGGAGAGTTGGAGGCACTGACAGCAGTGATGGACTATTAGCTGCTATTGAAAATCTTTGTCTTTGTAGTGGCTGCCAAGCCGTTCTCTATCCTTCAGAGCTCCCAAGAGCAGAACAATGGCCTCTAGGGACGCATTGGGACAATTGGTGTATGAATGGCGGTGAAGATTTTGAACTTGTTCTTAGCATGCCAAAAGAGTGGGCAAATGCTTTCCTAAAAACATTTCCCTCTAGCAGAGCAATAGGGACAATGAAGGCTGGGCCACCCGAAATAACCTGGAATAGTGGAAAAAGAATTGAAATCTCCAAAACAGAAGAATTCAAACACTTTTAATTAACAGGAATTCAAATCACTACTTTTTATGGAAAGAAAATCTATATATTTAAAATTAAAATTATTCTACTAGTTATTTCCAATTCTTGGAAACAATTTCTGCCAAATCTACAACTCTTTGACTATAACCCCATTCGTTATCATACCAAGCAAGAACTTTAACCATGTTATCTCCAATTGCCATTGTAAGGGCCTCATCTACAATCGTAGATTCATTCGTACCTGCATAATCAGTAGAAACTAATGGTAAGTCTCCATACTTAATAATCCCCTTCATTGATCCTTCTGAAGCTTTCTTCAAAGCTGCATTAACCTGTTCAGCGGTTACTGAACGACCAGCTTCAAATACTAAATCAACAGCTGAAACATTAGGAGTTGGAACACGCATAGCAATGCCAGTAAGTTTACCCTTCATTTGTGGATAAACTAAAGCCACAGCCTTTGCAGCACCAGTAGATGTAGGAACAATGTTCATCGCAGCTGCACGTGCACGGCGAAGATCACGATGACTATTATCTAAAATCCTTTGATCACCTGTATAACTATGAATAGTAGTCATTAAGCCTTTATTAATTCCAAATTCCTGATCAAGGATCTTCACAATCGGTGCCAAGCAATTAGTCGTACAACTTGCATTACTTAAAATATCGTAATCCTCATGTCGATACTGATCAGCATTAACCCCAACTACAAATGTACCTACACCATCACCTTTTCCTGGAGCAGTAAGAATAACTTTCTTTGCACCTGCTTCAATATGCTTACTTGCTCCTACATCAGTATTAAACACACCAGTTGATTCAATCACCAAATCAACTCCCCACTCTGTCCAAGGCAGATTTAGTGGATTACGATCCGAAAAGCACTTAATAGTCTTGCCATTAATTATAAAAGTATCATCGCTATGACTAATCTCAGCGTCTTTAATCTGACCCAAGATTGAGTCATATTTCAACAGGTGGGCACATGTCTTGGGATCTGAAGTGACATTAATACCAACTACTTCAATACCAGTATTGCTGCCTCTACTAAGCCAGCAACGCATGAAATTGCGACCAATTCGGCCAAATCCATTGATCGCAACTCTCAAGGTCATGTCAAAAGCGGTAGTACCGCAAAGTCAGTGGGCGCTGATCATACAGACATGCGATGCACGGCTTTCTTCCGTTCCTTTGATCTCAAAACACAGAAGTCTTGACCAAGCCTGTTAAAACCGAGAAAACAACTAAAAATTTTGAATCGTGAGCCTGTCGCACAAGATTGACTTATCTTTCGAACCATTAGAAGCAACCCTTGGGTAATCTGATCGCAAATCGGAAGCACCTCCACTTCATTGGGGTTGGGGGGATTGGCATGTCCGCCTTGGCTCTAATTCTTGCCAAGCGTGGTTGTTCTGTATCAGGCTCAGATCAAAGGAAATCTCACACCATTCAAAAACTCTTAAATCAAGGCATCACAGTATTCGCCAGTCAACAAGCGTCAAACATCCACGCAATTTGTAAAAACAAAAACCTCTCTCCCTTAGTTGTTGTCAGCACAGCCATTCCACAGAACAATCCCGAATTACAAGCTGCCAAAGCTGCCCGGCTCAAGATCCTGCATCGATCAGATCTATTGGCTGAACTAATTCAGGACCAAGATTCAATCGTTGTCTCTGGCACCCATGGGAAAACAACTACAAGCACGATCATCACAACATTGTTATCCCACTCAGGAATGGACCCCACTGCCGTCATAGGCGGTCGAGTTCCATTTCTGGACAGCAATGGTCATGCAGGTCAAAGCAAGCTTCTCGTGGCTGAAGCAGATGAGTCAGATGGCAGCCTAATTCGATTCAAGCCCTCAATTGGCTTAATCACAAATCTGGAGCTTGATCACACAGATCACTATTCAGATTTAAACCATCTCATCAAAACCATGAAAGCTTTTGGCAAAGGCTGTCAACAACTTCTAGGAAACTACGATTGTCCAAATTTACGAGCCAATTTCAAACCTTCAGCCTGGTGGTCAACACAAACCTACAAAGAAGTTGAATTTGCAGCATTACCAACTTCAATAAATGGCAAAGAAACTATTGCAAATATCTACGAAAAAAATTTATTACTTGGACAAATAAAATTACCTTTGCCTGGTATACATAATCTAAATAATACAATTGCAGCTATAGCGGCATGTCGAGTCCAAGGAATTCCATTTCATCGATTACAAAAAGCAATCGAAACTTTACAGGCTCCAAGTCGTAGATTTGATTTTCAAGGCGACTGGAATGGAAGACAAATTGTAGATGATTATGCACATCATCCAAGTGAGGTAAATGCGACTATAGAAATGGCAAGGTTAATGATTAAAACCAAACAATCTCCGCTGCCAAAAGTACCAAAACGCCTTGTCGCAATCTTTCAACCCCATCGTTATAGTCGTTTAAAAAAATTTGTTCATGAGTTTGCAGTTACTCTTGGAAAAGCAGATTTTGTTTTATTAGCTCCTGTTTACGGGGCGGGAGAGATGCATGATCAGACAATCAACAGCAATGTATTAGCCAAAAGAATAAAAAAATTATATCCAAAGTTAAACGTCTTAGCTGCAAAAAGTATTGATGAGCTAATACTTCTAATCCAACAAAATACTTTCAAAGATGATCTAATTCTTACAATGGGTGCAGGCGATATCAACAACATCTGGACACGACTTCAAGATCAGCCCAATTCAAATCAATGGCTGTCAACACAGCAAGCAGCCTAATCTCTTTACAAGAGATCAAGCTACAACCAAGTCAATCTTTAACTAATTTCACGACCTGGCGGGTTGGAGGACCAGCAGAATGGATCGCAGAGCCAACCACTATTGCAGAGATTAAACTATTAATAGCTTGGGCAAAACAACAACAAGTTCCATGTCATGTAATTGGCGCAGGATCAAATCTACTTATTCATGACTCAGGACTACAAGGTCTCTCAATTTGCATGAAAAAGTTCCATGGCAGCAAACTAAATATAAAAAATGGACTTGTAGAAGCATCTGGAGGAGAGCCACTCCCCACTCTTGCCAGGCGAGCAGCCAAAGCAGGCCTTCATGGCCTTGAATGGGCTGTAGGGATTCCTGGAACCGTTGGCGGCGCGGCAGTGATGAATGCCGGCGCACAAGGCAGCTGCATGGCCGAGAAACTTGAATCTGTTCTAGTACTACCCCTCCAAGGGAAAGAACCTTTTGAACTAAAAAAAGACGAACTAGGTTTTGCCTACCGCAAAAGTGTTTTACAAGAAGAACAATTGATCGTCCTATCTGCACGTTTCAAGCTCGAACCAGGATATGACCAGCAAGAATTAACTCATATCACAAATCAAAATCTCAATCATCGCATCAATACACAGCCATATGATCTCCCTAGTTGTGGAAGCGTCTTTCGTAATCCAGAGCATCTAAAGGCTGGTCAACTTATTGAGGAGCTAGGGTTAAAAGGTTACAAAATAGGTGGAGCGGAAATTTCTAAAACTCATGCAAATTTCATTGTAAACACTGGCAATGCATCAGCAAAAGATATTAGTCAATTGATTGCGACAATACAAAAAAAAGTAAAAGAAGCACATGGTTTGTCTTTGCATACCGAAGTTAAACGACTTGGTTTTGAATTAAAGGATTAATCTTCTAGCCCGTCCCCAAAGATCATGGCAGGATTCGGACTTCCCAATCTAGGTCAACTAGCTGAGGCTTTTCGTAAAGCACAGCAGATACAACAAGACGCTCAAAAGCTGCAAGAAGAGCTCGACAATATGGAGCTTGAAGGAAGCAGCGAGGATGGTCGAGCAAGTATCTGGTTATCAGGCAACCAACAACCACTAAAAGTAAAGATCGAAGCATCTCTAATTGCTGAAGGAAATCAAGTGACAGAAGACGCCGTACTTGAAGCCTTGCAAGATGCTTATACCCTTTCTACAACAACAATGAAAACAAAAATGGAAGAACTAACGGGAGGTTTGAATTTACCTGGAATTAACGACAAGAGTTAAGAATCTCTTCTAGATATAGCCTATAAAAAGGATATCTTTCCCAAGATTTATCAATGCCACAACCAAGCTCATCCCGATGCAAGCAATCTCTAAATCGACAGGGAAAATTATGCAGTTGAATTCTAATTTCTGGAAAACAAATTGCCAGTTTATTTGGATTTGTTCCTATATGAGCTCTATTAAAGCCAGGTGTATCTGCTAAGCGTGAGCCATTGCCTACAGGATACAGCTCAATATGACGAGTAGTATGACGACCACGTTGCAATTTCCCAGACAAATCTCCAACAGGAAGAGAGGCCTTGGGCAATAATAAATTAAGCAAACTAGTCTTTCCTACTCCAGAAGGACCACAAAGAACAGACAATTGACCAGTCCCTAAAAATTCATTAATCTCCTCAATCGCTACTCCGGTCTTGGAAGAAATAGCAATAGTTTCATAACCCCATGCTCTTAGACGTTCAACCTGCTGATCAACTTCACCAAGCTCAACTAGATCACGCTTTGTTAACAACAATTTCACATCAACACCGCTTAATTCTCCAGCGATAAGAAAACGACTTGCTTGATCAATATCGAAAGAAGGATTTTTTAAAGATAAAGCAATAATTATTAGAGTAACATTTGAAACAGCAGGTCGAGGAAGGAAAGTATTCCTAGGTTTTACATCACTAATAACTGCTCTAGATAGTTGCCAGTCAATAGCTTCAATCAATACCCGATCTCCAACATTTACCTCTAACCCTTTATGAATCAGTCGATTACGGCGAGTGCATAATAATCTTTTTGGAGGTGAATCTTTCAAAGCTCCAATCGATTGACTTAATAGAGTCTCATCAAAATTATCCAATTCAACTTCAAGATAATTGGCCTGTAAGGCAACAACCATTCCAAAGACTGCCTCTTTATCAAACGTCGCCACAAGTTACCTTTACTCTCAACCAACTTAAATCCTCGCAAATAATCTCAACATGATGTCCAGCATTCTTTAATCCAGGTATTACCATCATCTCTGGCTCACCTTTATCCAAATCAATATGAAGAGATTGATTTTGTTCAAGCTCTTCTATTGCAAGACTAGAACGAATAAAGTTTAAAGGGCAAGGCGTACCGCGAAGGTCAAGATAATGTTCAGAAGAAGATTCTCTGATCATTATTCTTGACCAAATAAACGACTAAATAATCCACTATTGTGATGGTGATGTTGACGACCCCGAGCGGAATAATGACTAGCTAATTCTTGCATTAAGCGACGTTCTTCTTCAGAAAGACGAGTAGGTAAATTAACAGTAACAGAAATCAATTGATCACCTCGTGCAACTGGATTACCTAACTTTGGAATACCTTTATTCTCCAAAGTGAGTACGGCATTTGGTTGTGTACCAACCGGAATCTCAAGACTAGTTGAGCCATCAACAGTATCAACTTCAATTGTGTCTCCAAGAATGGCTTGCAAATAACTAACATTCACCTCTGAAATAACAGTTAGTCCATCTCGACGCAACTTCGGGTGACTCTTAACTTTCAAAAATACATATAAATCGCCAGATGGCCCACCACGCAATCCGGCATTCCCTTCGCCAGCAACTCTCAACCGAGTGCCTGTATCAACTCCTGCTGGAATATTGATACGTAATTTTTTCCGGACTTGATTAACTCCCTTACCACTACATGAAGAACACGGGTCTGCAATTAATTGTCCTGTACCACCACAACTGGGGCACTCAGCAACCTGTGTAAAACTCCCAAAAGGAGTTCTAGTCGCTCGTCTCACTTGACCAGCTCCTCCACATGTGGAGCAATTTGTTGGACCACTGCCGGGTTTTGCACCAGTACCTCTACAGCCTGTACAGGTTTCTAAATGAGGAATTTTGATTTCCTTTTCCTGGCCAAACACAGCTTGACCAAATTCAATAGTTAGGTCATATCGAAGATCATCTCCCTGTTGTGGACCACGTCGCTGAGTGCGACCTCCAGCGGCTCCAGCCCCACCAAAACCACTAAAAAAAGTCTCGAAGAGATCTGCAAACCCACCCATGTCTCCCATATCTGGCATACCACTACCACCACCTAAACCAGCTTCACCAAATTGGTCATAACGAGCACGTGTTTGAGGATCACCAAGAACCTCATAAGCTCTACCTATTTCTTTAAAACGATCTTCTGCTCCAGGATCTTTATTAACATCTGGGTGATATTGACGTGCTAAGCGCCTATATGCACGCTTAAGCGTGTCACTATCAGCATCTCTGCCAACCCCTAATAAATCATAATAATCAGCCATCAGATGATCCCCTCAACATGAACTCTAAAGGTACACTTCATAGGATTAAACCTCAGAATCATTTGTTTCAGAGTCATTCTCATCAGACGAATCTGTCACTTTTTCATTAGCCTGATCTGACGAGGTTGGCACATCTCCTGGGCCCATTGATACCTTCACAAGAGCATGACGTAAAACTCGACCATTAAGGTGATATCCACGCTGAAGTTCGTCAATAATTATTTCCTCAGCAAACTTTTCACTAGGCTCTCTAAGAACAGCTTCATGCAAATTAGGGTCAAAAGCTTGTCCTACGACACGCATTGGTGCAACACCTAGCTGCTTCAGGACTTCAACAAGTTGCTTGTAAAGGCCTTGATAACTGCGATGTAGAGCCTGTGCTTCTTCGCCCTGAGGATCAAGTTGCTGACGAGCTCTCTCAAAGTTGTCTACTACGGGCAAAATCTCAGTCAAAGTGTTGCAGGTCAATTGAAGCTTCAGATCATCATTGTCACGTGTCTGGCGCTTCCTAAAGTTGTCAAAATCAGCTGCAATCCTCATATATTGACTTCGTAGTGTCTCATGCTCTTTTTCTAATTGCTGTAAACGTGCCTCGTTGTCTAATCCAGAACCACCTTGAGGGCCAGAAGCCTCCATTTCATCAGGAATAGTTTCAGCTCCAGACAAAGACTCATTACTGCTCTCAGAATTCTCATTCAAATCAGATTCCTTTAAAGAAGCCGACTCTGATCCCTCATTGACAGGCTCTTGCTCTGGAGATGGGGCTTCTGCACTCATAAGAACCAGCTTGCAATTCTGTTTTACATATGTTGAACCGCAACATGCACTTCACACAAGCTACGGAAGCCCGCACCTTCCTTTTACTACCAGCTCATAAATTATAAATAATGGCTATTCCATAGCCATTATTTATAATTTGATTGATGAAAAAGTTTTCCATTCCATACATGTACAATACTTTTATATTTATAAGGAGCTTGATTCTTTTGCTATTGAAACTCCTGAAAGCCACCCACTAGTCCAACAATGTTGAAAATTAAAACCACCTGTTATGCCATCTACATTTAAGACTTCACCAGCAAAATATAAGCCATTACATAATTTACTTTGCATAGTTAATAAATTTACTTCACTAAGTTCAACACCCCCAGCTGTAACAAATTCCTCTCCAAAAGGACCTTTACCCTTAATGGAATAATGACTAGATGTTAAAGCATTAATCAATAACCTTTGAAGACGAATGGGAAATTCTGCCCATCTCATTAAAGGATTAATCTCAACCTGCTCTAAAATTGCTAACCACAGATTTTTAGGAATACTTTCAATCGGGCATTTTGAACCCAAGGTTCTACGAGCATCCCTATCTCGTTTTTCTTGAAATAAATTTTCAATTTCTTTTGCGCTCAAGGGTGTCCAAGACACAATCAATTCACTTTTATATTTGTCCTTATAAAGATCTCGTGCTGCAAATGCTGAAAGCTTTAATATGGCTGGTCCACTTAAACCCCAATGAGTAATTAGGATTCTACCTATTTGGGTAAATTTATTCTGATTGGCAATTAAAGTAATTTTAATATCATCTAAAGCTATGCCAGAGCATTCTACTATCTTAGAACAATCCAGAGCAAAAGTAAAAAGAGATGGCACTGAGGCAATAACTTTATGTCCTAATTTAGCGGCTATTTTGTGACCACTTGGATGGCCACCTGTAGAGACTACAATACATTTAGAAGAGTAAATATCACCTCTTCGAGATTTAACTAAAAAAACATTTTCTTCTGTTTTCTTAACCAATTCAACCAAAATATTTCTTTTCAATTCAACACCTACTCTTTTAGCAGAATTTTTAAGACAAGAAACAATCGCGGAAGAGTTATTTTCAATGGGAAACATGCGTCCATCTGGCTCAATAACTAAATCAACCCCTCTCTCAGCAAACCAAGAAACTGAATCTCCAGGGGCAAATCGGGTAAATGGTCCCAACAAAGGAACTGTTCCTCGAGGATAATTAAAAACTAAATCTTTTGGATCCCAACAAGCATTGGTTACATTACATCGACCACCTCCACTTATTCTTACTTTTTCTAAAGCCTTTGATGTAGCTTCAAGAATAAGAATCGACTTAAGTCCATTTTCTGCAGCAGTAATTGCTGCCATAAAACCTGCAGCACCACCGCCAATAACAATCAGATCAAACAGTTGGTCGGAATGAAAGTGCGACTCCATTATTGCAATAGCGTTTTCCAGTAGGTCTTGGACCATCATCAAAAACATGTCCCTGATGTCCACCACAACGAGAACAGTGATATTCAGTGCGAGGAACAATCAATTTAAAATCTACTTTTGTTTCAATGGAATTAGGCAAAGATTGCCAAAAACTTGGCCATCCAGTACCACTTTCATACTTGGTTTCTGAAGAAAATAAGGGTTGATCACATCCTGCACAATGAAAAAATCCATTACGCTTCTCATCATTAAGAGAACTAGACAAAGGTCGCTCAGTCGACTCTTCTATAAGAACCGCATAAGCCTCTTTGGATAATCGTTTTCGCCATTCATCCTTACTTAAAGACCATTGATTGTTTCCTGTCTGATAAGCAGCAATAGAAGTGAAAGGTCGAGAAAATAATGAAAAGAAACTAGTGAATAAAGTCATCAGAAACAAACGTCTAGAAAGAAACAAAGAGATCTTATTCATTAGATCAATAAAATGAAATCAAACTTGTCTCTTCAAAACGATGTCAGATGTTGAGCCAATATGAAGGAATGGTTATCGAATTATCACCAAAATTTACTGGAGCTTATCGGTTCAGCGTTGCACCAATGCTCGACTGCACAGATAGACACTTTCGAGTACTGATGAGACAAATCAGTAGAAAAGCTTGGCTTTACACAGAAATGATCGTTGCCAAAGCATTGCAACGCAGCAATCGACTTAATCAGCTACTCGATTTCGACGACATTGAACATCCGATTTCTTTACAAATTGGTGGAGATGATCCAGAGGTATTGGCAGAAGCTGCACGATTAGCAGATGCCTGGGGCTATGACGAAATCAATCTCAACATTGGCTGCCCTAGTCCAAGAGTTCAATCAGGAAAATTTGGAGCTTGCATGATGGCCAATCCAGACTTAGTAGCTCGATGCGTGGAAGCCATGTCACAAGCAAGTCCTCTTTCGGTAACAGTAAAACATCGTATTGGAATAGATAATCTTGACAGTGACATATTGCTTACACAATTTGTTGATAGGCTAGCCTCAGCAGGTGCGAAAAGATTTACCATTCATGCCCGCAAAGCCTGGCTAAAAGGACTAAATCCAAAACAAAATCGTACTATTCCTCCATTAGAATATGATCGAGTAACAAAATTAAAACGAAAAAGGCCAGAATTAATAATCGAATTAAATGGTGGACTAAATACCCAAGAAGATTGCCTCAACGCATTACTAACATTTGATGGTGTAATGGTTGGAAGATCTGCGTATGAACACCCATTACGATGGAGGAAAATTGATGAAGTCCTATTTCAAGATTCACCTCGAAATTTGACTGCATCAAAAGTAATACATGGAATGATTCCATATGCTCAAAAGCACATCAACCAAGGTGGGCGTTTATGGGATATATGTAGACATGTTTTGCAAATAGTTGAAAACACTCCTGGGGCTAAAGCCTGGAGAAGAGATCTAAGTTTGCAAGCACAAACAAAAAATGCTGATTTGAAAGTTCTAGAAATTGCAGCGCGAAAACTGGAAGATGTCGGGCTTTAAAACTTCTCAGACCTCTGCGCCACCGTAATCAGAACCATTCCCATCAGATGATCCATCATCTGGAGCAGTTCCTCTTCTCCGACGACTTCTCCCATCTTCATTCCCAGTGGGTTCTGGTGAAGAACCACCATAACTACGATCTTCCCATCCTTTAGCACCAGAACTGCGCTCAGCTCCGCCGCCGCCGCCGCCGCCGTAGCCCCCCGCCCCCGCCGTACCGCCGCCGCCATAGCCGCCACCGCCACCGCCGTAGCCGCCGCCGCCGTAGCCGCCGCCGCCTCTTCGAGGTGCACTTCCTCGAGGCTCGGCTTTGTTAATGCGCAAGGGGCGCCCCATCATCTCTGCACCTTGAAGAGCCTCGATAGCTGCAGCTTCAGCCGCTTCATCAGACATCTCTACAAAGGCGAACCCCCTTTTACGACCTGTGTCGCGCTCTAGAGGGAGAGAACAATTTGCAACCTCTCCAAAGGATGCAAATAATTCAATGACGTCTTCCTGCTCAGCGCGGAAGGGCAAATTGCCAACAAAAATACTCACTTGACTTGTGGACCGAAAAAGAAATGGACCTATAGGACCAAAAATAGCCAATTAGTTCATGATTCGAGAGAATCATTTCACCCTTGACTTAAATAGCGTAGCCGGCGAAGCGATTAGCTCATTTTTTTGGTCTCGTTAAGTTGACTTTTCCAATGCCTCAGTTGCTCATGAACTCGTTCAAACCCAGTACCTCCTTCACTTATCCGCGAAGCAACAACCTGCTTGGGAGCCAGTTTTTCAAAAATATCTTCGGAAAATAAAGGGTTAATTTGTTGCCAATTCTCAATACTGAGATTTCGCAACAAAATTCCTTCATCAATACACCTCTTAACAACTCCACCGACTATCTGATAGGCCTCTCTAAAAGGGATTCCTTTTGCAACTAAATAATCAGCAACATCAGTAGCATTGGAAAAATCTGATTCAACAGCAGCAGCAAGTCTGTCTATAGAAAATTCAAGACCTTCTTCCATAAGAATAGACATTGCTTCAAGTGAAGCTTTTAGGGTTGCTACTGTATCAAAAAGTGCTTCTTTATCCTCTTGAAAATCCTTGTTATAAGCCAACGGAAGCCCCTTAATCATTGTTAGCAATCCCTGCAAATGCCCAAAGACTCGTCCACATTTACCACGTACTAGTTCGGGCACATCAGGGTTCTTTTTTTGAGGCATTAAACTACTACCGGTTGCACATCTATCAGTTAACTGAACAAAAGAAAATTCATCTGATGACCACAAAATAACTTCTTCAGCCAAACGACTGAGATGAACCATTACCAAAGAAGCCGCTGCAGCAAACTCAACTGCAAAATCTCTGTCACTAACTGCATCAAGACTATTTCTATAAATGTTTTCAAATCCAAGGGTTCTAGCTGTATGCAAACGATCAATAGGCACTGATGTCCCAGCAAGAGCTGCAGAACCTAAAGGAGAAATATTTACACGTCGTTTTACATCAACAAACCTTTTCTTGTCTCTTTCTAACATCTCAATATAAGCAATAAGATGATGAGCTAGACATATCGGCTGAGCTCTCTGAAGATGCGTATATCCAGGAATAAGCGTGTCGTGATGATTTTCTGCTTGAATCAATAAGGATATTTGTAATCTATGAATTTCAAGATCTAGTTCATCCATACGACGCCTTAACCACAACCTTAAATCACAACCAACCTGATCATTTCGACTTCTTCCAGTATGCAATTTCTTTCCTATTGGTCCAAGCAAAGAAATCAAGCGCCTTTCAACCGCAAAATGCACATCCTCATCCGCTATAACTGGCCGAAATGCACCAGAAGCAGCTTCAGCCCTAATACTTTCAAGACCTGCTTCTAGCTCTGAAGCCTCTTTCAAAGTAATAACACCACAAGCACCAAGCATTCGTGCATGTGCAACCGATCCATCCAAGTCTTCCTGTAAGAGATTGATATCAAAACCTATAGAGGCATTAAATCTCTCAATAGCAGGGTTTAATCCCTGTTCAAACCTATCGCTCCAAGCCTCTGGCAAAGCCATTGTGAATTAACTACCTACTCAATAAAGCAGTTTGTCCTCGACTTGTCAGGCTATTGATTGTTTCAAAGGCGGAAGCCTCAATTCGTCATTAACCTTCAAAACAACCATTGAAGCATCATCTTCTAATTGATGATCACTTCCCACAAAACGATCTAAACGAGAAAACAACTGCTCAAGAATTGCCTGAGCATCAAGTTCCTTCCGACACGATTCGTCAAGTATTCGAATTAAACGAGCTTCATCAAAACGATCTCCAGCTATCCCAGAGGCCTCAGTTACACCATCTGTGTAATAAAGAAGCACATCACCAGGTTCAAGAGTTATGTCTCCACAACCATATTCAGCTTCAGATTGAAGACCAATTAACAAGCCAGGAGCATCCAACCTAGATATTGATCTTTGTTCAGCCCTCCAAAGTAAAGGGGGATTATGTGCAGCATTTGAATATCTCAATCTGCGAGTACGCGGATCGTAATCCGAATAAAAAAGAGTAACAAACCTATGCGAATGTGATAGGTCTTCCTGAGCAAGCTGATTCAGATCATGAAGGATGCGATCTGGAGGCAAACCACTCAACACTTCAGCCCGCAACATTCCTCGAAGCATGGTCATTAATAAACCAGCTGGTACTCCTTTGCCCATAACATCTCCTATAACAAATGCCCAACGCCCTCTTTCTCGTCTACTACCAATCAACTCTGGACGAGTAGGCATAAAATCATAATAATCACCTCCAACTTGAAAGGCTGGCCTACAAAGAGCTGCTAATTCAATCCCCTCTATAACTGGACAAGAATCTGGCAACAATTGTGACTGAATCTCAGCTCCAGTACTTAATTGCCGATCAACACTTTCATGTCGTCGAATTTCTTCAGTAATCAAATCATTTTCAATTGCAACGCCAGTTAAATCGGCAACTAACTGCAAATGTTTTCTATGAACATCACTCCAAACCAGCGATCCTCTAGGGTCAAAAACATATAACCTACCTCTTTGACGCCCTCTAGCAACTAAAGAAGTGGAAAAGATTCCTGCACTAGACATATGACTTTGAACAAGACGATCCATTCCAAGAATTTGCTTTTCATCATTTCCAAAGCCAAGTTTTTTACCTGCCTGAAAAGAAGCCAAATGTCTTAACAACTCCTGATTTTGATCAAATGGAACCACCTGACATTTATCTCTCCACAAACGCCCATCAGGCTGAAATGGAACTAACAAAGAACCTTCAATTCCAACTAAACGAGAAGCTACAACTGGAACCAATTCAAGGAATCTATGCAAATTCGTAAAGCTACGTAGAGCAAAACCCAAAGAAACCAATAAATCTTGATTCCTCAATTGCTCTTTAGACAAACTATCAAGCAATTCCCGAAGAGATACAGAAGCAGAAAGCCTCTGTGAATTGCTATGAAGTGATGATTTGGGATGTCTCCTTGGTGGCGTAGTGCTCACCGCAAAACCACATCAGGTTTTAAAACGTAGCAAAATCTCAAAAAATAAACAGCAAACTCAACGGTTTGCCAAAAGAGCCTCAACAAACTCAAAGCTATTAAAAGGTCTCAAATCTCGTACTCCTTCACCAGCACCAATAAATCTTATTGGCAAATTAGCTTCAGATGCCACAGCCAAAGCAACACCTCCTCTCGAGGAACCATCGAGTTTTGTAATAACAACACCCGTTAAACCAGCAGATTTAGCAAATGCCATAGCTTGACGCAAACCATTTTGTCCTTGACTCGAATCAAGGACCAAAAGTGATTCAACATTCGATTCCGGCGCCAGTTTGTCAATAATCCGACGGACCTTTTTCAATTCTTCCATCAAATTGTGCTTGGTTTGCAGGCGACCAGCCGTGTCTACTAAGAGCAAATCAATTTCTTTAGACTTTGCAGCACCTATTGCATCAAAAACTACTGCGGCAGGGTCTGCATTTGCTGTTGTATTTGCAATCACTTCCACACCACTACGTTCGCCCCAAACTTTTACTTGCTCAACGGCAGCAGCTCGAAATGTATCTGCAGCTGCTATTAATGCAGAATAACCACTTCTAATAGCAAGATTGGCGAGCTTACCTAATGTTGTTGTTTTGCCTACACCATTAACACCTACAAAAAGCCAAATATTCAAAACACCCCTTTGAGGAACGAGCAAATCAACACCACTTCCTTGTATTGGACTCTCAATAATTTGACAAAGTTGCTCTTTCAAAAAGCGTAAACCTTCATCAGCATCTAGTACTTCTTCATTTAAACGACGCCTTAAAGCATCAAGAGCTTGATCAGTTGCTTTTACGCCTGCATCAGCACGCAAAAGTAAAGTTTCAAGATCATCCAAAACCTCTGGAGTTAATGGATCATCTCCAAATTTATCTAATAGGTTAGTAACAAAACTCTGACGAGTTTTTTCAAGCCCTTGTCTTAATCGACCAAGCCAATCTACTTCTTCGACTGAAATCTCATCAGCCTTACGACCTTGAGCCGCAAGAACTTCAGAAGACCAAGTAAATGTTTCGTCAAAATTTCCAAGAGTTGGTTTAGAAAGTTCAGGTGATATTTTTGCTTCCGATAAAGAAGAGAAATTTTGTTCTCTTGGAATAGTTGAATCATCAGTTTCTACAGTTAAAAAATCATTAGAAATCAATTCTAAATTTTCTGAATCGGTACTAATATCAAGTTTTTTTTCTGCACTTTTATCCTCGGCTAATTTTTGATCTTGCTGTTGAGATTTAAGGCGTGCATAGACCTCTTTTGCCCAATCCAATGAATCCTGTTCAGTCGATTCAAAAGAATTTTTTTCGGAGACAAGTTCTTTTTCAGGACTGCCTTCAGTAGGGTGAATATATTTTCGATTAAACTCGTCGTAAACCATTAGGAAACACGTGCTATTAAACTATTTTGTAATCTTCTCAAAACTCCATTAATCATTCGACGACCTTGTTCATCGCTGTAGCGATTTGCAAGGTCAACCGCTTCATTAAACGCAACAGGCGCAGGAGTATCGAGATCAATTAAATCAACAACTGCCAATCTTAAAATATCTCGATCAATACGAGGTAAGCGATGTAATCTCCATCCTTCCATAACACCATCAAGGCGTTCATCAATACTCTGACGTTGTTTTAAAACCAAATTCACACGTTGGACTGCAGAAGCTCTAATTCCTTCATTCTCACTAAAAGCCAACAAACGTGACAAATCCAAACCTGCTGACACGCTATTTAAAACAGCTTCAACTTTTGAAATAGAAGTCTTTAAATGCATTCGAACCTTAGACAAAGAACCTTTTTCAGATTCTTGAAGCTCGCTATCAAGGAAATGTTGTTGAGCTATTTCTAATTGATTAGCAGAAGTATCCAATCCTTCACGCCAATGCTGAGTAAGGCTATTAATTGCTTGATGCAATAAACTATCAAGCGAGAAAGAATTCGAATCTAATGTATGTTTTTCGGGGATTTGACCCAAAACCAAAAGAGCTAACTCCCTTGCTATTGATCTTGACTGCATCATCTAACTAATAAAGATTTCGAATTAACTTTGTGGTGAAGATGAAGCTGTAGTAGCTCTCATCTGCGCAAATAAACTGGAAAAACTTCTATTGGCAGGAACCTCTCGATCATCTGGATTAACAATGCCAGCAGAAATAATCGTGCGAAAAGCATCTTCAACAGAAATATTTAAATCCTTAACTGAAGATTCAGGAACCAAGGTATACCAACCAGTAGTTGGATTTGGTGCAGTGGGAATAAAAACACTTAATAACTTCTCATCCAATTCTGGCTGCAGAGAAGGGCCAACAATTCCAGTCACAAAACCAACACTAAATAAACCTTCACGAGGATATTCAACTAAAACAACTCTACGAAATCTAGTGGAATTATCTCTAAGGAATGTTTCCAAAAGTTGTTTAAGAGTTTTATAAACTGAACCAGCCAATGGAATACGCGAAAGAGTCCCTTCACCAAACTCCAACAACCAACGACCTACAATATTTCTCGCCATCAATCCTATTAAAAGAATCCCCAATAAAGGAACTGTTAATCCCAAAGCAAGATTGATCAAATCCTGAAGCAATGGATTTAAAGTAATAAAAGGATTTAATTGCTTTGGAATAGAAGTAAGAAATGCCAAAACAAAGCGGCTAACAATTGTTGAAAGCCAAATCGTTGTGGCCAAAGGTATGACCACCAACAAACCTGCTATCAGGTCATTCTTAAGATCCTGCTGAAGCCTTGAAGCCAGGGGAAGATCTGGTTTGGGAGTGGTCTGAACCAAGAAGCGTCAGATTCCTTTTGAGTATGTAATTTACCTAAGGTAACCATTTTCAATTAAATAAAGGAGCTAAAAGCCACATAGATGATGTCAAGCAACACAAAAAGATAAGCAACGAAGACCATCAAAGCTTCCTCAGCTTTGCATTTGGTCAGTCGCCATGGGGTTCTCTCCAAAAAAACACCCCAGTAAGTAGAACTAATGGAACAGAAAAAAACATGAAAAATCAACACCCTGACAAGCCAGCCTTTGAAATAGATGGATTAGAAAGACTTCTACAATCAAGGCACTCTGCAAAAACTATCAATTGTCTGACCGTTTTTTGTGAAACCAAACAACTGCCAAAACCAATTAAGCCACGAATTAAAAGAGAAAGCTAAAACAGAAGGCTTTAGCCCTGTTGGGATTGCCAGAGTGCCAGGCAGTAAACGCATAAACCTTCGCACTGCTTCCTTAGAACGATGGCTAAATGCTGGATATCACGCTGACATGAATTGGATGGCAGCTCCTAAACGTAGACAAATCGAGGAGCTGTTAGAAGGAGTTAATAGCCTGCTTGCAGTAGGCCTGAATTACTACACAGCTATCAATAAAAATCCCGAAGCCTTATCTGTCGCAAAATATGGATGGGGTCGCGACTATCACAAAGTGATCTCTCAAAGATTAAAACGTGTAGGGAAATGGCTTGAAAAACAAAGACCCAGCTGTAAATGGAAAGTTTGCGTAGATTCCACTCCCCTACTCGACAAAGTCTGGGCAGAAGAAGCTGGCATTGGTTGGATTGGAAAACACAGCAATCTAATTAATTCACAACAAGGCTCTTGGATGGCAATAGGTCACTTGCTGTGTACTGAGCCACTAACCCCTGATAAACCAGCACAAGCTCTATGTGGAAGATGTCAAAAATGCATGGATGCTTGCCCAACAAAAGCAATTACAGAACCATTCGTTGTAGATGCAAGAAAATGCTTGGCATATCACACGATAGAGAATAGAAATTCTGAGATTCCTGAAAACATCAAGCAATCACTTGGAACATGGATCGCAGGATGCGATATCTGCCAAGAAGTCTGTCCATGGAATCAAAGATCAATTCCAAGAAGTGTCGACCCGGAAATAATGCCAAAGGATTGGATACTTAATCTTACAAAAGAACAAGTATTGTCCTGGGATGATGATCAATGGGCAAAAAACTTACAGGGATCCGCATTATCTCGAATAAAGCCTTGGATGTGGAGAAGAAACGCAAAAGCAATAGAAGAGAAAATCTCTGATATCTAAAACATCTCAATCTTTCCAATGAAATCACCTCTCCAAGCACATAAAAACACAAGTAAATTACTAAAATATATCCTAATAGGAGTTTTCTACTTATACAATTTACCAAACGCCAAAGCGGTTATTCCTTACATCTACCAACCCAATCCAAAAGAACTAAAAAATACAGGAATAAATATTGCCAAAAATGCTGAGCAATTATTAAAAATGGGTGCAAACAAAGAAGCAATTCGTTTGGCAAAACTAGCAATATCAATAGAACCAAATGATTACCGAATTTGGTCAATTCTTGGAGAGGCTCAAAGAAGAGATCGTCTTCTTGACCAAGCAAAAGTATCCCTTAAAAAAGCTAAGGAATTAAGTCCTCAAAACAGCTCATTGTGGTTTGCTCAAGCTTCTTTAGCTCTACAACAAAAAGATCCAAATACTGCTGAAAAACTACTCAAACAAGGCCTAGCTCTTGACCCTAATAACCCTATTGCATATTTTCAACTAGGCAATGCAAGGATTATGCAGTTTAAACCAAAACTAGCACTTAATGCCTTCAAAAAAGCAACAGCAATTCAACCAAAATTTTGGGAAGCTTTAAACAATCAAGGTATTGTCTTGTTCGAAATTGGCAACAAAAAACAAGCTATTAATACCTGGCGAAATGTTCTAAAAATTAAAGAAAATGCTGAACCAATGCTTGCACTAGCAGCTGCTTTAAATCATGTTGAACCAGGCAACAAAAAAGTGATAGAACTAGCTAAAGAAGCTTTGGCAAAAAACCCTAATTACATTTCATCGACATATCAAAAAGAACAACTATGGGGAGTCAAACTGCGAGAGGCAACCCGAAAGCTACTAAAGAAGCCAATCCTTGCAGAAGCAGTAAAGAAAGCGTTAGCCAACTCGGACGTAAAATGATTGATCATTAATAAACCTGATATAAAGAGCATATATAACTAGGCTGAGCCATCATTCTCACCTTCTAATTCCTAGTCAGGATGGCTGAGGAGCGACTTCAACCAATTTCCCTGCATCAGGAGATGCAGCGCTCCTACCTCGAATACGCAATGAGCGTAATCGTGGGAAGAGCCCTTCCTGACGCTAGAGATGGACTTAAACCAGTTCAAAGGCGCATTCTTTTTGCAATGCACGAGCTTGGATTGTCTCCCGATCGTCCATATAGAAAATGTGCTCGTGTAGTAGGAGATGTTCTAGGGAAATACCACCCTCATGGAGATCAAGCTGTTTACGACGCATTAGTTCGATTGGTTCAACACTTTGCTAGTCGATACCCAGTACTTGATGGACATGGAAACTTCGGGTCTGTCGATGACGACCCAGCAGCAGCTATGAGATATACCGAAACAAGACTGGCACCAATTGCACATGAAGCACTATTGGATGAAATTGGATCAGAAACTGTCGATTTTGCTGCCAATTTTGATGGATCCCAACAAGAACCGGTTGTTCTGCCTGCACAATTACCGTTTCTTTTATTAAATGGATGCTCGGGAATAGCTGTGGGAATGGCAACTAGCATTCCTCCACACAATTTAAATGAAATAGTTAATGGCTTAATCGCACTAATTAAGACACCAGAACTGAACAATGACAGGCTATTAGAAATCATCCCAGGACCAGACTTCCCAACAGGAGGAGAAGTTCTTCTTGGTACTGGAATAAAAGAAACCTACGCCAAAGGAAGAGGTAGTATTCCTATGAGAGGCGTAGCGCATATTGAAGAAATTCAACCTGGCAAAGGAAAACACAAAAAAAATGCAGTAATCGTAACAGAATTACCATATCAATTAAGCAAAGCAGGCTGGATTGAAAAACTAGCAGATCTTGTAAATGACGGAAAAATCAGTGACGTTGCAGATATCAGAGATGAAAGCGATCGAGATGGAATGAGAGTCGTAATTGAACTTAGAAGAGATGGAAATCCTGATAACGTTATTAATGAACTACAACGAAAAACAGCACTACAAAGTAACTTTGGAGCAATATTACTAGCCCTAGTAAATGGACAACCCAAACAACTATCTCTTAAAAACTTATTAAAAGAATTTTTAGAATATAGGGAACTTACAATAGTTAGAAGAACACAATTTCAACTGAGCAAAACAAACACAAGGCTACACATAGTTAAAGGATTAATTAAAGCTTTAAAAAGTCTAAAAAGTGTTATTGAAATGATACAAGCTGCAAATGATGCTATGGAAGCAAGGAGCAAGTTAATGGTTCAATTGGATTTAAGTGACAAACAAGCAGAAGCTGTTTTAGCAATGCCTTTGAGACGGTTAACAGGACTAGAACAAAATAGCTTATATCAAGAAGCAGATGAGTTAAAAACAAAAAGAGAGAAATTAGAATTATTGCTCAAAAACAGAAGTAAGCTATTAGACACATTGATCAATGAACTAAAAAAACTAAAAAAAAGATATGGTAGCCCAAGAAAAACAAAACTAGTCGAAGGAGGAGATAAGCTAGTAGCGGAAAAACAAGCAAGCCAAAGACCAAATGCAGAGCGCCAAAGAGAAAATGCTCTAGCATCTTTACCTGTTGATAGTAAATTACTAATACAGAGTGATGATCAAGTAAAAATTGTTAGTCCGCAAATCATAGGAAGACTACATCTAAACG